>BQJQ01000108.1 GCA_021604785.1 Phycisphaeraceae bacterium | reverse complement strand
ACCCCGACTCGCCCCGCGTCGTCGCGGAGGGACTCGGGGAAGAGGGAAGGGGCGATCGTCGCCACGACGCTGAAGACATAGGCGATCGAAACGCCGATCGAGATCAGCGTCCACATGTTGGGGCTGATCGCCCGAACGGATCGGACCCCACGCACGAAGAACGGCCAGGCGCACCACGCGACAACCGGCGTTACGAGAATCAACTCAGCCCACTGGCTCGTGGCGGGGCTGATCCACTGATGGAAGGGGTGCCCGAAGAGCATGTTGCCCATGACGTACACCAGGAGCGGGCTCGTCAACATTGTCGCGACCCAGAACCGTCGACTCACATCACGGAGTTCGGAGTCGTCGTGCTCGGCGGTCGCATCCACGGGTTCGAGGGCCATGCCGCACTTGGGGCAGTCGCCGGGCCCGACCTGTCGCACCTCGGGGTGCATCGGGCAGGTGTAGACGGCGTCGGGTCTTGCGGGCTTGCCTGAGGGCTTCGCGTCATCGGTCGTGCAGCAGGCGTGCTCGGGCTGGGGTTCATCGTGTACGTGATCGTGGTGGTCAGGTGTCATTGACCCATCCTTTTGCGGTGCCTGATAGCGGCATGACTCATTCAGAAAGAGACGAGAAATCGGGGACAGGCCGGGCATCGGCTTCCGCCTGGGACTGAGCGATGCCGTTTGCTCGGATATCCCCGATGAGCCATTCCATCTCATTGATTTCTTTACGCTGCGCCTCGATGATTGCGTCGGCGAGCCTCCGGACGCGCAGGTCTTCGATCCCTGCCCGCTCACTCGTCAGGATGGCGATGGAATGGTGGGGGATCATGCCTTCCATGTAGTCGGTGTCGCTGACCGTGATCTGGCTGCGTACCAGCGCGGTGCCCCCGGCGATCAGAATCAGTCCGATCGCGATCACGGCGGCGTTCTTCACTTTGCTCTTGTACATGCCGAGCATGAAGAGCAGCATGACGATCACCATCCCTCCGCCCATGATGAGCGTCATGAAGAGGCGGGTTTCGCTGAACCAGGCGTGGTCGATGATCTTGTAGGAATGCAAGTACATCAGGCCGAACATGACGACCATCGATGTGATGATCATCGCCGCGAACCGGAGATAGGCCGTGCTGTGCAGGCGGGTGTTGTCGTGCTGTTCGTGCATCGCGAGCCCCCTTGCTCGATGTGTTCTGTTGAATCCCGGGGGGCGATATCGGCCCCGAATACAACTTACGAGAGCGATCTGAAGTACAGAGGAACCAACTCTAAATTCTTCTTCACGTTGATGAGTTGAAGGTGACTGTTCGCGGCGGTGCCTCACGGCAGGGCGTAGTGATTCAGCCCATACACGAGCGCACCGCCAAAGAATCCGGTGGCACCGATGCTCGTGACCGTGGTGAGGAGAGCTGCGCGATAGGGCTTTCGTGTCTGTGAGCGTCGCGAGCGTGCGAGCAGCGCGACTGTGACCAGCGCCAGGGCGGCCGTCGTGGTTCCGAACCATCGGTGCGTGGACTGAACCCAGTCACCGTCCGTGAAGGCGATCCCGCCGTTGAACCACCCCAAGATGGCGGCGGCTACGGCGCCGATCGCCCCAACGGCAAGACAGAACGCGGCGGCGTGCTTGAACGATTCTCGGCCCGTCAGCATCAGCATGCACTCGGCCACCAGTGCCCCTATGAGGAGGCCGATGGGGAGGTGCGAAGTGGGCGGATGAAACCGGCCAAGCCAGGACACGACCGTTGTCTGCGATTCGTCGTGTTCGTGAGCATGTGTATTGCTGTCCTGGTGTTGAGGTTCTTGTGTCATATCGAGCGGTGCGTGGTCATGCTCAGCGACCGCCGTCTCGATGGGATCGGTTTCCATGCTGACAGGAACCAGCTCGGGAAGGTTCGAGATGAACGCGGCAGGGTTGGCGTTGAACTTCGTGACGCACCGGCGGCAGCACAGCCCGATCGTGACCCCGTCGTGCTCAACTGTGAATGCCGGATCTACGGGCTCGTCGGGCATCACCGGGCACATCGCGTTGACCGGGCCGCCCGCTCCGGGTCCATCCGGAGCGGGCTCTTGAGCCCGGGCATGCCATGCAAGGACAGCGATCACGGCGACAAACACGATCGGTTTCGCTCGCGAGAAATGGAGGGTGCTCCGCCACATGTCGGTGTCCTTTCGCTTGCGTGACCGCTCAGCCGTCGTGATTGTGATCGCCGTGGTCGTGACCATGATCGTCGTCACCCGCATGGCCTTCCTCGTGGTGCTCGGCACTGGCGTCGTGATCTGCTGGCATGAACCTGCCCTGAGCGTGCCAGGCGGCGTCGATGGGGGCGATGTACTCAGCAGGCGAAGCTACAACCTTGGGCTCGCAACCGGCGCAGCAGAATCGGAACAGCCGTCCGGCGACGACCATTTCGGTCGGCTCGCCCATCGACCCGAGCTCGCCTCCTCCGACGATGCAGGTCGTCAACGGGTAGGCATCCCGCTGAGCATCCGTGGCGGCCTGGTCGAGCTTCTCGATGAACGCGGTCGGGTCTTCATTGAATTCCCGCACGCACATCTTGCAGCACAAACGCACCAGCCGGTTCCCGTAGACCGTGTTGATGGCGATGTCCTCGCCGTCCTCGATGAGGGGATCGCCCATGACAACGCAGGTCTGCATCGGGTAGTAGGGGAGCTGATCCTTGACGATCTGTTCGTCGATCTTCGACCAGTAGCCTGCCTTGTCAGCCTCGAACTTGTCGATGCACCCCGCACAGCAGAAGCGAACCTCACGCCCGTCGTAAACCTTGACAACCGGCTCGCCCATCGAACCGAGCATGCCGCCACCCACGGGGCATGAGTCGAGCGGGTAGGGGTCGGTCCACGAGGTGCCGAGGGCGGGCTGCTCGGGTGAGGCTTCGTGTCCAGGCTCCAGATGCGCCACGGCGAGCGCCACGAACTCGTTCTTGCGGGACTCGTCCCACGCGAGGAACTGCTCGCCGCAGCCGGGGCAGCACAATCCGATCTCCTTTCCGTTGTACATGACGGTGCCCGCGGAGGGCACAATCGGCTCCTTGCCGATGGGGCACATCGCGTTCACTGGGGCGGCTTCGGCGTGCTCGAGGTGTGCGGCGGGCTGAGCGAGCGCGGGAGAGGCGGTGGCCGCGCAACACGTCATGGCACTGCACAGAATCATGGTTCTCATTGGGATTCTCCTTCAGGTAAAGGGTCGATGGTTTTCTGGGGATCTCGGGCCAGTCGGAGCTTCAGCTCCGCGCCCCAGCAGTACAGGATGGGAACGACAAACCAGGTGATGGACGCGACGGCCATGCCGCCGAACGTCGGGATAGCCATGGGGATCATGATGTCCGAGCCGCGCCCGGTGCTCGTGAGCACGGGGAGCAGGGCGAGGATGGTGGTCGCGCTGGTCATGACGGCGGCGCGGATGCGGAGCTTGCCGCCGGCGACGACGCATCGGCGGATACCCTCGATGGTGTCGGGCTTGTCCTCGGCGATCGACTGCTCGATGCGCGTGGCCATGATGACGCCGTCGTCGGTCGCGATGCCGAACAGGGCGAGGAACCCGACCCAGACCGCGACACTCAGGTTGAAAGGCTGGACCTGGAACAAGCCGCGCAGGTCCGTGCCCAGCAGATCGATGTCGAGGAACCACGGTTGCGCGTAGAGCCAGAGCATGAGGAACCCGCCGCCCCACGCCACAAACACGCCGGTGAAGATCATCAACGTGACGCCGACTTTGCGGAACTGGAAGTAGATCAGCAAGAAGATGACCGCCAGCGAAAGCGGGAGGACCACGCTCAGTCGCTTCGCGGCGCGAACCTGGTTCTTGTAGGAGCCCGAGAACTCGAAGCTCACGCCCGCGGGGACGGTGAGTTCGCCGGCGTCAATCTTCGATTGGATGTAGTCACGGGCCTCCTCAACCACTGTGACCTCAGCGGCGCCGGGCTGCTTGTCGAACAGGACATAGGCGACGAGGAACGTGTCCTCGCTCTTGATCATCTGCGGGCCGCGCCTGTACTCGAGCGTTGCCAGTTCGCGCAGCGGGACTTGGGCGCCGGCGGGGGTGGGCACGAGGATGTCGCCGAGCGTTTCGGGCTGGTCGCGCAGCTCACGGAGATACCGCACGCGGACTGGGTATCGCTCGCGCCCTTCAACGGTCATTGTCAGCGGCTTCCCGCCGATCGCGACCTCGATTACCTCCTGCACATTTGCAATGCGAAGCCCGTAGCGAGCGATGCGTTCGCGGTCGATCTCGATCTCAAGATACGGTTTACCGACGACGCGGTCTGCGAATACGGCGGCGGGTTGGACACTCGGCACCTTCTTGAGCAGGTATTCGAGTTCGAGCCCGAAAGACTCGATGGTCTCAAGGTCCGGGCCGTAGACCTTAATGCCCATCGGGGCGCGGAACCCCGATTGGAGCATCACGATCCGTGTCTCGATCGGCTGGAGCTTGGGGGCACTCGTGACGCCGGGCATGTCGGCGGCTTTGACGATCTCGTCCCAGATGTCCTGCGGTGATTCGATCTCGTCGCGCCACTGGCGGAACGGGCGCCCGTCATCGTCGGGGATCGGTTCGCCCGCGTCGTCGCGCGGGAACACACGGCGTTCCTCATCGTAGCGGAACCGCGGACGGTGACCGTGTTCGTCAATGCGAAATTCACTCTTGTACTGGATGACCGTCTCGACCATCGAGATCGGGGCGGGGTCGAGGGGGCTCTCGACGCGCCCGATCTTGCCGACGGCAAGCTCCACCTCGGGGACGCTCATGATGCGGCGGTCGAGTTCGGCGAGGATGTCCGTCGCTTCACCGATCGAGGCGTGCGGCATGGTCGTCGGCATGTAGAGGAACGCGCCCTCGTCGAGTGCCGGCATGAACTCGCTGCCCAGGCCCGGGAAGGCGTGTGCGATGTCAACGACGCTCTCGCGCTGACGGATGGAGTCCGGGAGCCACCCGAACATACGGTCGAATCCGAGCCAGGAGGTCGCGCCGAGCACGACCACGCAGGCGGCGGGTGACAGCGCGACGATCTTGTGCCGCAATGCCCACGCGAGCACGTGCGGGAACGCAAGCCGAACAAGCCAGAAGGCGAGCAAGAGCACGCCTATGACAACCGCGATGAACACGGCGTTGCCGAGCGTGCCGGGCATCGGGCCGAGTGGCTCCCAGGAATCCGCGAGGACGGTCAAGACCACGAGCACGACGATCAGGTTGATGACCCAGCTCACCGCCCGCACCGCGGTGGTCCGCGACCAGCGGCGTGCCCACGCGAGCAAGCCGCCGGGCCGGATACGCCAACCCATAAGTGCGTGCGCCACGGCGGGCAGGATGGTGAGGGCGATGATGATCGAAGCGATGAGCGCGAAGGTCTTCGTGTACGCGAGGGGTTTGAAGAGTTTGCCCTCAGCGGCCTCCATCGTGAAGACGGGCAGGAACCCAACGACCGTGGTCGCGACCGCCGTCAGCACGGCCCCGCCGACCTCGGTGGTCGCCCGGTAGATGACCTCGAGCCGCGAGTCGCCGTCCGCGGCCTCATCCAGCCGGCGCAGGATATTCTCCGTGAGGACGATGCCCATGTCCACGATCGTGCCGATGGCGATCGCGATGCCCGACAACGCCACGATGTTGGCGTCCACGCGGAACAGCTTCATGCCGATGAAAGTCATCAGCACGGTCACGGGCAGCATCGCGCTGATGAGCAGGCTGCTCCGCAGGTGCATCACCATCAGGACAACGACGATGATGGTGACGAGGACCTGCTGCGAGATCGCGGAGTTGAGCGTCCCGAGTGTTTCTTTGATGAGCCCCGTGCGGTCGTAGAACGGGACAATCGCGACGCGGCTCTCGGTGCCGTCGGCGAGGACCTTCGATGGCAGTCCTGGAGCGATGTCGTTGACCGTGTCCTTCATGCGTTGGATCGTCGCCATCGGGTTCTCGCCGTAGCGGACGACGACCACGCCGCCGACGGCTTCCTCGCCCGCCTTCGTGAGCACCCCGCGGCGCAGGGCCGGGCCGAGCGTGACCTGAGCGATGTCGCGGACGAGAATGGGCTGCCCGTCGCGGGCGGTGATCGCGGTCAGTTCGAGATCCTCGGCGTCCTCGATGAACCCGAGTCCGCGGACGATGTACTCGGCCCTGTTGATCTCAAGCGTTCGGGCGCCCACGTCCAGGTTGCTCTCACGCACGGCCCCGATGACCTGTTCGAGCGAGACGCCCGCGGCCCGCATCGCGTCCGGGTTCACGTCCACCTGGTACTCGCGGACAAAGCCGCCGATCGAGGCGACCTCGGACACGCCCTTCACGCCGGCGAGTTTGTATTTGACGATGAAATCCTGGATCGACCTCAGCTCGTCGGGCCCCCATCCGCCGGTCGGGTTCCCCTCGGCGTCGCGCCCTTCGAGCGTGTACCAAAACACCTGGCCCAGCGCCGTCGCATCGGGCCCGAGCGCGGGCGAGACGCTCGGCGGTAGCGTCCCCGCCGAGAGCGAGTTGAGCTTCTCAAGCACACGCGAACGGGACCAGTAGAACTCAACGCCGTCCTCGAACACGACGTAGATCGTTGAGAACCCGAACACCGAGTAGCTGCGGATGTCCTTGACGCCCGGGATTCCCAGCAGCGCGACGGTCAGCGGGTAGCTGATCTGGTCGTCGATGTCCTGCGGGCTCCGCCCGGGCCACTCGGTGAAGACGATCTGTTGGTTCTCGCCGATGTCCGGGATCGCGTCCACGGGAACCGGATCGCGTGGGAGCCCGCCAACCTCCCAGTCGAACGGCGCCACGAGCACACCCCACAGCACCGTGACGGCGAGCAAGATCGCGACCACCAGCTTCTGCTCCAGGCAGAAGCGGATGATCCCGCTCAGAGGGCCGACGCGCGTCGCAGGCTGCCTGGTGTTCGCAGCATCAGTCATTGATGTGCCCCTCGTGCGAGTCGGAGGCGTTGAGCGGAACAAACTCACGACGAACGTCGCCGCACCGAAGCATCGAGGCGCCGAAGTACGGGTTGTTGATCTCCGTGCCGCGCTGGAGCCACTCCGCGCCAGCATTGTCAAACGCCATCGGGCAGTAGGCGACGTTCCAAGTCTCGCTGCCCTGATGCCCAAAGCGATCCTGAAGCGCGATGACCGCCTCGCTCATGCCCTCGAAGCGCGAGCGAGCGAGTTCGATGTCCGTGATGGCTTCGGGGATACGGAGTTTCACGCTTGCCCGGCGCCACGCCGCCAGTGGCTCACCGACGAGTCCGGCTTCCTTCACGAACCCAAGTGCTGTTCTCACGTCGCCCACAGCTTGGTTGAAACCGCCGAGGTCGTCCGCGGCCAGTGCTTCCTGTGCGTCGAGATACGCCGCGTAGATGGGCTTGAGTGAGAAAACAAATGCCTCGGGTGTTTCCGTCCGTTGGACCCCAGCGGGCATACTTGCGGCCATTGAGACGTGCCCGGCATGGGCGTTAGCCCCGCCTCCGCCGCTGGGCGTCATCATGCTGGGCTTGGCCGCAATCTGCATCGCGCTGTCAACGCGGAACGCGCCATTGACCACGACTCGCTCGCCCTCGCGGAGCCCGGACCGGACGACATAGAACGCTCCCGCCCTCGGTCCGAGCGTGATCTCACGCCCTTCGTACGTCGGCCTCTCGGTGTCGGGCGTCTCGACATAGACGACCGATCGCGTGCCGGTAAAGAGCACCGCGGTCCGCGGGATGACGAGCGGTTCGATGGCTGCCGCCGGATCACCCACAACTCCGAGCGATTCGGCGGGGACAAGGTCCATGCCGCAGATGTCGCACTGGCCCGCCTTGTCCTTCACGACCGTGGGATGCATGGGGCTGACCCAGCGCCCGGCGAGTTCGTCGCTGACTACGGCGCCGCTCTCGCTGATGCGCGGGCGGATCACCGCGGACGCGAACATGCCGGGCTTGAGCCGGCGGTTCGTGTTGTTCACCGTGACACGCACCGCCGCCGTGCGCGTGCGATCGTCCACCATGGGCTCGATGAACGAGATCCGGCCCTCGAAAGACTCGCCCGGGTGCGCCTCGACCGTGAACGTCACAGCCTGGCCCCACCGCAGCATGGGAAGCTGAGATTCGTACGCCTCCAGGTCGAGCCACAGCCGCCCGAGATCGGCGACCGTTGCGATCGGTTCGCCTTCCTTGACGTAGTCGCCTTCGCGCACGGCGAGGTGCGTCACAACGCCGCCGATCGGCGCGTAGATCGTCAGCGTGTCTGATTCGTACGTGCCGTTCTCGATCTGGGTGATCTGACTCTCAGTCAGGCCGTAGAGCCGGAGCTTCTCACGAGACGCCGACAGGGTGTCGCGGGTGGCATCGCGGACGATCCCGCTCATGCGCGACGCATCCTGATTCGAACGAGCGGCCTGACGCAACTCCTCAAACGCGCCGAGCAGCTCTGGGCTGTAGACCTCCGCGATGTGGTCATCTTCAGAAACCGGGACGCCGAGGTAATTCACGAACAGCCGCTCGATCCGACCGGGGAAGTACGCCGTCAGACGCGCCACGGAGGTCTCGTCGTAGGTGACCTTGCCGTACAACCGCACTTCGGCAGCCGGGAAGAAACGCGCCGCGGCTGCCGTCTCGATCCGGCTCGACGCGGCGGCGGACGCGTTCAGCGTGACGCTCATTTCGCTGCCTACGCCACCGTCGTCGCTGACCGGGATCAGGTCCATGAAGCAGATCGGGCACTTGGCATCGGGATCGGGCAGACGGACGGTCGGGTGCATGGAGCACGTGTACATCTGTGGCTCGCCCGCATCTTCAACCGCGACGTGCGAGGGCAAATCGAGCTCGGGCGCCGGGCGTCCGATGCGGTAGCCAATGAAGAGGGCGAGAACGATGAGCACCAACGCCACGCCAGCAGCCATGCGCCGCCACACCCAGAGGAAACTCGCCCGTAGCCGTGTTAGTAAAGCGCTCACGGCTGCACCTCCTGCTCGTCGCCGGTTGGATCATCGCCATCGATGGTGGTTGTTGGGACTTCTTCGCCCACCAACGTGTTCAGACGCGCGAGCGCCCGCCCGCGATCCGCGCGGGCCCGCTCAGCGGATACTGCGAATTCGAGGAGTGTCCGTTCGGTGTCGAGCAGATCGAGGAAGCTCGTCTCGCCGGATCGGAACCCCGCGAGGGATGACCGGAGCGACTCTTCGGCTTTCGGGATCAGCGTCTGCTCGAACAAACGAACACGCCGGCTGGCGTCGGTGTGATCGAACCAGGCACGGTGGATCGCGGCTCCGAGCCGGTTGGCCTCATCGGCACGCTCGTGCGCCGTGGCGAGGCGCCGAGCAACGGCCTGGCGGGCACCCGCGTCATACTTCTCGCGCCACAGCGGGACATTGATCCCGAAGCTGAGCATGATCGGGTCGTCGCCGCTTTCTGGGATCGAGCTGTTCGCGGCGTCATCGGTAACGATGTAATCGAGCCCGAGCGTGAGATCTGGATACCCGGCGGCCCGGGCGACGCCCTCAAGTGCCCGGTGCTGCTCGATCTCCTCGTCCAGCGCGAGGAGAGACGGATTGGCTCCGCGTGCGATCCGCGCCAGCTCCTCGGCATCAACGGTGGCTTCACGCCCGGGGAGCCGATCGAGTTGCGCAATCTCGGCGGCGTGTTCGCGGTTCAGCACGGCGTTGAGCTCCGCAACGTACGCGGGCCGCATCGCCTGAAGCTGGATGAGCCGGTCATCGAGCAGCCCGAGTTCGACCTGCACGCGGATGAGTTCCGGGTGGCTCCCGGCTCCGACGCGGTAGCGGGCGCGGACGACCTCCTCGAAGCTCGTGAGCAACTCGAGGTTCTCGCGGGTGA
>BQJQ01000107.1 GCA_021604785.1 Phycisphaeraceae bacterium | reverse complement strand
GTCGCCGGAGGCCTGCTTGCCCTGGGCGGTCCAGTCGGGGGTCTCGCCGGCGCGGGGGCGGCGGGTGAGCCCGCCGGCGTGGTCGAAGTGGAGGTGGGAGACGATGATGTGGTCGATCTCGGCGGGGTCGACACCGGCGGCTTGGACGAGGTTGTGGATGGCTTTGTCGTGCTCGATGCCGAAGATGGCGGTCATCTTCGGGTCCATCTTGTCGCCGGTGCCGGCTTCGATGAGGACGCGGCGCGGGCGGCCGAGGGCGGCGTCGGGCTCGGCGGACTCGAGGAGCAGGCAGTTGTGCGCGACCTCGACGCGGTGCTTGTCGTCGACGTCGATGGAGCGTGACCAGACGACGCGTGGGATGACGCCGAACATGCCGCCGCCGTCGAGGAGGAGGCGTCCGGCGCGGAGGATTTGCCAGTTCCATTGGGTCATGACGGGAGGGTAGCAGGGCGCCGTTGGCGCGCAAAAAGACGGGCGAGGGGGTCGGCCCCTCGCCCGCCAGTGGAGCGTTTGGATTGAGATGTTCAGCCCCCGGGGTACGCGGCGGCGTCCGAGCCGGCGAGCACGTCGAGCAGGCCCTCGATCTCGGGCGAGGTGTCACCCGCGACCTCGGCGGCGAAGGCTGCGTCCGCGGCGCCCTCGGAGTCGCCCAGCATCAGGCGCACCGCGGCGGCCATGAACCAGGTGTCCTGCGGGTCGATGCCACGCTGGCCCAGGTCTGTGAACCGGTCGTCGATGAGCGCGAGGACCGAGTCGATCTCGAGCGAGTAGGGCACCTCGAGGGCGGCGTACGGGTCGGCTGCGAACGCGTCACGCATGATGTGCACCGCGGTCTTCTCACGCCCCGAGGCGGCCTGGGCCATCGCGTACCCGATCTTGGGCAGGCCCCAGTCCTGGTCGTACGACGCGGCTCGGGCGAAGGCGCTGCGGGCGCTGGTGTACCGGCCTTCTTCGAGCAGGGCCCAGCCGGACTCGAGGGCGCTGACGGCGCGGTCGGCGCGGGTGCCCGTCGAGCTCAGGCCGTAGTACCGGTGCTCGGCGTACCGCGGGGAGACGTAGACGTACGAGACCTCGCGGTAGGTCGGGCAGTAGTAGAACGGGCTGAGTCGGAAGGAGATCCAGAGGCCGTGCCCGTAGTGGGAGTAGTGGTGGGCGTGCCCGTGCGAGTAGTAGTGGTGGTGGATGTCCCAGTAGTAGTGATGGTCGTGGTGATCGTGGTGGCGGGAGTGGTCTCGGTGGTGCCCGCCGCGGTGGCCGCGGTCGTGGCCGGAGCGATCGCCGCGGCGGCCGTCGCGATCGCCGTGGTTGTCGCCGCGCTGACCGTTGCCGGGGCGGGTGGCGCCGTCGGGGCGGTCGGTGCGTGGGCGGTTGGGGCGCTCGCCCATCGTGCGGGCGCGCTCGCCGAGCAGGCGGGACGCCTCGGCCCGGTTCGGGCGGACGGTCGGGCGGGGCTGGTTGTTCCGCGGGCGGGCGTCCGGGGAGCGCTCTCCGCGGTCGAACCGCTGGGTGCCCCGGCTGGTGGTGCGGTCGTTGCCACGCGGCCCGTTCGGGCGGGTCTGCGTGCTGTCGGTCCGCGGGATTGATTCGATGCGGATCGGGTTCGGGCGAGCCGAGCGGGGCTGCTGGGTTGTGCCGGGGCGGGTGTTGCGGGAGTCGTCACGCTGCGGGCGCTCGGTTCGGCGGTCCGGCGCGGGGCGTTGCGTTTGGCGCGTCGGGCGGTTGGTCTCCGGACGCGTCGCGGGGCGCGTGGTCGGGCGTGTCGCCGGACGGTTTGTTTGCCGCGGCGTGGGGCGTGTTGCCGGGCGGGTCGTGGGGCGTGCCGTGTTCCGGTTGCGCTCGGGCCGGGCGGTTGTGCGTTCCGGGCGTGCGGTAGTCCGCTGCGGCTGGGCCTCACGGTTCGGGGTTGCCGGGCGTGTTGCCCGGGTGCGTTGCGGGGTCGGCTGCGTGCTTGTGGGGCGCGCCTGTGTGGGGCGTGATGTTGCCGGGCGTGCCGTGCGCTGTGGTCTTGATGTCGACCGGGTGGCGTTCGGGCGCGGCGTCGTGCTCTTGCGGGTCGCCGTGGGCTTGCGTGCGGGCGTGGCACGCTGCGTTTGCGGGCGCGACGCCGGGCGAGCGGCGGGGCGGGACTGCGTGCGCGGGCGGGCCTGCTGCGGTCGCGATTGCGGGCGTGCCTTGGGCTTGGCCTGAGGACGGGCCTGCTGCGGGCGTGCCTGGCGTTGGGTCTGTCGGGCGGCGGGCTTGCGATCCGACTTGTCCGGCTTGTCGATGTTGCTCGCCAGAGCGGGCCCGGACAGGGCGAGTGTCAGGATGCTGATGAGGATGGGGCTTCTGCTGCGCACGGGAGTCCTCCCTTCGCGTCTGTGGATGTGAACCGCGGCGGGCGCAGATGTATTCACATCCGCCCCGCGACACAGCCATACCGCACCCCGCTCGGGGCCGCTGACACCGGATTCAGAGTTTCTTTTCCGGTTTACGGCGAGCCGAACTGGCTCCGCTGCAGCTCGGCCTGCTCGTTGCCGGCGATCTGGATGCCCTCGGCGGCGGCGATGAACCGGTCGGCTGTCTCCTCGGGCACCGTCTCGTCGAACTCGATCATCCCGAGCGTGCCCAGCGACCAGTGCCCGGCGGTGTCGCGCAAAACCTCGAGGTAGACCCGCCCGTGGCGGCACAGGTCCGCGTCGGTCCGCCGAATCTCACGCACAAGGTCGAACTGCGCGTTGTTGGACTCGAACCCCTCGATGTACCCCTCGATCACATCGGCGTCCACGCCCTTGCTCGTGAGCGAGCGCACGCGCTTGGGGTGCTCGGCGAGGAGCGTGTCGAGCTCGGTCGTGAACCGGGTGTTCGCGTTGGCGAGGTTGTCGAGCAGGGCGAGGCGGGCTTCGTAGTCCGCGTTGGGCCCGAGGGTCGCGGGGTCGAACCCGCCGCTGTTGATGAACGCGTTGGTGTGGTCGGCGAAGTCCTGCACGAGTGCCGCGACCGACTCGGCGAAGAACGCGGACTCGGCGAGCACGGCTGCCTGCTCGGGCGGGGCGTCGCCCGCGGCGGCCCGCAGCTCGGTCGCCAGCTCGTTCGCCTGCGATGCGTCGGGCTCGATGTACCCCTTCTCGTCGAGATCGCGCCGGTTCCGCTCGGCGTAGTCCTCGTTGATCTGGTCGAGGTCGTCGGCGAGGTTGTCCGGGCTCTGGCTTGCAGATCGATCACACGAGACGAGCAAGCTCATCGCACAGACCAGCGCGAGCCCGAACACGGGGAGGAGTGTCTTGTTCATGCCCGAAGCTTAGCGGGCCGGTGTGAGCAGCGACTCGGGCGCATCCTGCAGCAGGCGGACGACCTCGGCGAGGCACAACGCCGCGGTCGCGCCGTCCACGACGCGGTGATCGCAGGCGAGGCTCAGCGGCATCATCTTGCCGACGCGGAACCAGCCGTTCTTGGTCACCATGCCCTCGCGGGTGCGCCCGACGGCGAGGATGCCGACCTCGGGGGCGTTGATCACGGGCGTCGCGAAGCGGCCGGCGTACGAGCCGACGTTGGAAATTGTGAACGTCGAGCCCGAGAGCTGCTCGCGGGGGATCGACCGGTCTCGCGCGCTGGTCGCGAGCTGCGCGACCGCTCGTGAGATCTCCAGCACGCCCAGGCGGTCGCAGCTGGGCACGACGGGAACCATCAGCCCGTTCTCGGTGTCGGCGGCGATGCCCATGTGGACCGAGCGGTGCTGCACGATCTCCTCGGCGGCTTCATCAACCGTTGCGTTGAGCGCGCCGAACTGGGTCGTCAGCGCCCGGCAGACGGCGGAGCACACGAATGGCAGGAAGCTGACCTTCTCTCCCGACGCGGCGCCGAGGCGCTTGCGCAGGGCGTCGAGTTCGGAGACGTCCGCCTCGTCCATGACGGTGAAGTGGACGGCGGTATCCACCGAGTCGCGCAGGCGTTGGGCGATCTTGCGCCGCACGCCGCGGAAGGGGATGCGGGCGGTGTCCTCGCCTTGGGGGATGGTGACTTTCTGCGCAGGCGGCGGCGCGGTGGGAGCGCTGGCACGCGCGGGCGCGGACCCGAGGTCGGGCAATGCTGGTGCGGGTCGGGCCGGCGCGGCGCCGCCGGCGGGCGCGGATTCGACGTCCTTCTTGGTGACGCGGCCGCCGATGCCGGTGCCCCGGACGGTGTCGATGTCGACGCCCATGTCGCGCGCCAGGCGGCGGACGGCGGGGGTGGCGAGGGCCTTGCCGGGGAGCGCGTTGAACTGGTCGTCGCCGACCTTGCCGACGACGGTGCCTACGTCTTCACGCTCTTCGCTCGCGGCCGGCTCGGGCGCGGGCTCGGCGGGCTTCTTGCCCGAGCGGATGGTCTTGCGGTCTGACTGCGGCGGGGGCTCTTCGGCGCGCGAGGGCTGCTGCGTCTGCCCGTTGGACGAGCCGCCGGCGTAGGTGACGAGCGGGGCGCCGACTTTGATGATGTCGCCGGCGCCGCCGTGGAGGGTGCCGATGGTGCCCGCGCGGGGGCTGGGCACCTCGACGAGCGCCTTGTCGGTCTCCATTTCGGCGAGGATCTCGTGCTCGGCGACGGCCTGGCCTTCCTCGACCTTCCACGCGATGAGCTCGGCCTCTTCGAGGCCCTCGCCCAGGTCGGGCAGGATAAAGACGTTGGGGTCGGTGGACTTCGCGTGGGCCATGGTCGTTCCTTGCGTGGCGTCGGAGCAGTTTAGGGGACCGAGTTCAGCAGGTTCGGTCTAGTAGGCGAGGCACTCCTCGATGCCCTTCTGGATGCGGGGGGCCTCGGGGAGGTACTCCATCTCAAGCTTGTAGTAGGGCATGATGGTGTCGAACCCGGCGACCCGCTGCACGGGCGCCTGGAGGTGCAGGAAGCACCGCTCCTGGATGAGACTCGAGATCTCGGCCCCGAGCCCGGCGGTCAGCGGGGCCTCGTGGACGATCACGCACCGCCCGGTCTTGGTGACCGACTCGGCGATCGTGTCCACGTCGATGGGCCAGCACGTCCGCAGGTCGATCAGCTCGACCGAGACGTCCTCGGGGAGTTCGTCCATCGCCTTGAGGCACTGGAAGACGGGGGCGCCCCAGGTGACGACGGTGATGTCATCGCCCTCGGCGACGACCTTGGCCGTGCCGATCTCGACGGTGTAATCGCCCTCGGGGACTTCCTCTTTGAAGCTGCGGTAGACGCGCTTGGGCTCGAAGAAGATGACCGGGTCTGGGTCGCGGATGGACGCGAGCAGCAGGCCCTTGGCGTCGTAGGGCGTGGAGGGCATGACGACCTTGATGCCGGCCGAGTGGGTGTAGATCGCTTCGGGGGAGTCGGAGTGGCACTCGGGCGCGTGGATGCCGCCGCCGACGGGGACGCGGACGGTCAGCGGGACGGTGATGCTGCCGCGGGTCCGCGTGCGCATGCGTCCGGCGTGGTTGACGAACTGGTCGTACGCCGGGCCGAGGAAACCGTCGAACTGGATCTCTGGCACGGGACGCATGCCGGCGATGGCAAGCCCGATGGAGGTGCCCATGATGCCCGACTCGTCGAGGGGTGTGTCCACGACGCGGTCGGTGCCGTGCTTCTCGCAGAGTCCTTCGGTGACGCGGAAGACGCCGCCGTTGAGCCCGACGTCCTCGCCCAGGATGACCATGCGCTCGTCGCGCGTCATTTCCTGATCGAGGGCCTGGTTGATGGCTTGGACGAGGGTGAGTTCTGGCATGGGTCTCGTGTTCCTATCCGATGACGGCCGTCGCGGCGGCGGCGGCGTCCTGGGCGGCTTTCTCATCTTCCTGGGCGGCGATGTAGGCCGCGGCGTCGGGCATCGCGACGTTCACCGCCAGCGCCACGTCCTCCACGGGCTGCTTCACGCGCACCTTGGACGACCACCCGGAGATCTCGATCTCCGTCTCGGTCGGGCTCTTGGCGGTCAGGGCCTTGACGTAGATCGGGTTGATGTACCGCTCCTTGCCCTTGTGATCGACGATCTTGACGAGCATCACACACGCTCCGCGGCGGTCGGGTTCGCGCGCAGCCCGGCCTGCTCGGGGTTCTGCCCGATCGAGCTGGTCCGCATCGTGTTGCGCTGCGTGACGAGCGACGCGGGGAGCTCGGCGTACATCGAATCGAACATGTCCGACGCGACGGGCGGCTCGATGCCCTCGGCGGCGCGGACCACCTCGGCCGTGATCTTCTCGGCCCGCGCTTCGAGCGTCTTCTGCTTCTTGTCGTCCCACTTGCCGACGGACTCGAGGTACAGGCGGGTGCGGATGAGCGGGTCCTTCTGCACCCAGGCCTCGACTTCCTTGGGGTCGCGGTAGCGCCGGGCGTCGTCGGCGGTGGTGTGGTCGCCGAGCCGGTAGGTCAGGCCCTCGATGAAGGTGGGCCCGCCGCCCTTGATGGCGCGGGCGCGGGCATCCTTGGTGGCTTTGTAGACGGCGAAGATGTCGTTGCCGTCCACCCGGATGGTGGGCATGCCGTAGGCGAGGGCCTTCTGGGCGACGGTCTCGGACCGCATCTGGCGTTCGCGGGGGACCGAGATCGCCCACTGGTTGTTCTGGCAGTAGAAGACGAGCGGGACCTGGAGCGTGCTGGCGAAGTTCATGGCGCCGTGGAAGTCGCCCTCGCTGGTCGCGCCATCGCCGAAGTAGGTGATGACGGCTTTGTCTTTCTCTTTGCGGATCTTGGCGGCCCAGGCGATGCCCGCGGCGTGGAGCATGTGCGTGCCGATGGGGACCGAGAGCGGCGTGATGTTGACGCCCTCGGGCATCTTGCTGCCGCGCTCGTCGCCCATCCAGTAGACGAGGACGTAGTGCATGGGCAATCCGTGCATGAAGAGCGCCGCGTTCTCGCGGTAAGCGCTGACGAGCCAGTCGGTGCCCTTCTTCATCGCGAGGGCGGACCCGACGGCGTTGGCTTCCTGGCCCTTGTTCTGCGGGTAGGTGCCCATGCGGCCCGAACGCTGGAGCTTGAAGGCGATCTCGTCGAGCTCGCGGCAGATCCGCATCTGCTCGTACAGGTGCACTACCTGCGCGTCGGTCAGCGTGCCCTTGGCGAGTTTCTTGTCCAGGTTGCCCTCCTCGTCGAGGATCTGGAGGTGCTCGATTTTCGCTTCGTAGACCGTGCGGGTGGGCATGGATCCGTCCTTCCTGTTCTTGTGGCACGGGCGTCTCGCCCGTGTGTGGTAGGTAGAAGGGGGTAGCCACGGGCGAGGCGCCCGTGCGAAGTGTGGAGGTTAGTGCAGCGCGTCGATCGTCTCTTGCATGTGCTCGCGGCCGGTGCCGCCGGAGTCACCGGTGCCGGTGCCCGGGAACTGCTTGATGTTCGACTGATTGGGCGAACGTCCTTTGCCGCGCGAGTCGGTGGGGGTGCGCTCGGGGATAACAAACAGCTCGTCGGGCAGCGTCTTGGAGTGGGCCAGCGCCGCCTCGGCCGCGATGAGCATCGTCTCGTCGGCGTTGTCCTCGAGGGCCGCGAAGGCGTGGTGGATCTCGAGCTCGGCCAGGCGGAAGTAGTGGTCCGCCGCGGCCCGGTCGCGGGCAAACTCGGTACCGTTGCGCCCGGTGCGCAGGTCGTGGTCCAGGCGGCTGAGCGTGCAGAGCCACGCGTGGATGTGCAGCGCCGCGTCGGCGAGGCGTGCCTGCACGGCCTGGCGGTCGATGATCGCCGCGTCGTGCTGCTTGCTCGCCCGCTTGAACCGGTAGGTGAACTCGCTGATGAGCTCGCACACGCGCCGGGTCGGGCCGGCGAGCTCGGGGCGGACGTCGGGCAGCGCCGGCGGGCGGCGCCGGATACCGCCGAACACCTCGAGCCCCAGCGGGATCGCGGCCCGGAGCACCGTGGGCGTGAACCGCCCCGCCTCGGCCATCTCCTTGATCCCGAGCATCTTCTCGGCCAGCTGCTTGCCGCCGTACGCGAAGACGAACGACTGCATGACTTCGTTGGCGCCCTCGACGATGAGGTTGATGCGAGAGTCGCGGAAGATCCGCTCGACCTCGTTCTCGGTCATGTACCCCTCGCCACCCATGATCTGGACGGCGTCGTTTACCGCCCGCCACCCCATCTCCGAGCAGAACACCTTGCACAGCGCCGTCTCGAGCATGATGTCCTCGTCATGGCGGTCGAGCATGCCGGTGGTCATGTAGAGCACCGAGTCCATTGCGTAGCACAGCGCGCTCATGTTGGCGATCTGCTTCTTCACCAGCTCGAAATCCGCCAGCGGGCGGTCGAACTGGTGGCGCGTCTGCGACCACTTGATCGCCTGGTCCATGGACCGCTTGGCCCCGCCGAGCATGCCCGCCGACAGCGTGCACCGCCCGTAGTTCAGGCAGGTGAGCGCGACGTTGAGGCCCTTGCCTTCTTTGTGCAGCAGGTGCCACTTGGGGACCTTGACGTCCTTGAACGTGATGCGTGCCTGCCAGGTGCCGCGGATGCCGCACTTGGAGCGGTTTTTCTGGAAGATGTCGATGCCGGGCATGTCGGGCGTGCAGACGAGCGCGGTGACGCGGTCCTTGCCGTCAATGTTCTGCTTGGCCATCACGGTAAACAGCCCCGAGATGGCGCCCGAGGTCGCCCACTTCTTCTCGCCGTTGAGGATGTAGTGCTCGCCGTCCTCTGAGAGCTCGCACCGGGTTTCCTGGCCGCCGGCGTCGCACCCGACGTTGGGCTCACTCAGGCAGAACGCGCTGAGCCAGTCCTGCGCCAGGTGCGGCAGCCACTCGGTCTTCTGCCGCTCGGACCCGAAGAGCATCAGCGCCTTGCACCCGATCGACTGGTGGGCCGAGACCATGACCGCGGTCGAGCCGCAGTACTTGCCGATCATCTCGAGCACGCGGTTATAGCTGGTGATGCCCATGCCGCGCCCGCCGAACTCCTTGGAGATCGTCTGCCCGAGCACGCCCAGCTCGAAGAGCTTCTGGATCACCCACTCGGGGATGTGCTGGTCCTGGTCGATCTCGATCGAGGGGTGCTCGTTGCGGAGGTAGTCCTCGAGCGCCGCGAGCAGCTGGTCGCACTCGGCGGTCTCCTCGGGCGAGGTCTTGGCGCTGTCGGGGTACGGGAAGTACAGGTCCGAGCGGAGCTGGCCCCAGAAGAGGTTCTTGACCGCGCCCATCGCTTCGGGCTCGGGCCCGAGCAGCTGCTCGGCGTCGGCGATCATCTTCTTGTCCCGCTCGGACACGCCCTTGAGGTTCTTCAGGTCCGCCATCGCTCGGCTCCTCCGCACGCGCCGGCTCGGTGCCGGCGGTTGATTGTCTCACACGGCGCTGGGGCGCGGGCGGCGTGCCCGCGCGGTACCCGAACGCGCCGAAACGGTCGTCACGCCTTGCCCGCTTTCGCGCTCGAACGCGCGAAGAACGACTCGATTGCGCCCTTCGCCTCGGGCGTCGCCCGAAGCTCGATCAGGTGCCGCCGCTCGGCGTCGAGGGCGGCTTGCCACCCGTCTGTCAGCCCGGCCGCTACGCAAGACCAGACTGCGTTGCCTGGGGCAGTCTTACATAGCTCAGCTCGCAAAGACTCTTCCGTGAACTGAGTGATTGCGGCCCGGTCTTCGCGGCCAATCCATCGAGCCGGCGCACCGTCTCGTATAGGCGCGGGACGAGAACTCACCCATTGGGCAGCTTTTTCGATCAGTTTCGTTACGTCGCCCACGATGAAATCAAACAAACCAGCTTGCGTGGCTTCGCGATAAAGCATCGGCGTCCCCGATGCGGTCCGGCGCATAGCGTCTACCGCACCAATCCGTGCCGGCAGCAGGTTCGTCCCGCCCCACCCGGGGCAGATGCCCAACGACGCTTCGGGCAGCCCGACGGGGTAGGGCTTGGCGCCCGGTGCGCCGATG
>BQJQ01000106.1 GCA_021604785.1 Phycisphaeraceae bacterium | reverse complement strand
ATTCGCTGGCGTTCGACGCGATCCCCGAGACCCTCGCCAAGACCACCATTGGCGCGCTCAACCCGGGCGACCGGGTGAACCTGGAGCACGCCATGCGGGCCGACGCCCTGGTCGGCGGGCACTTCGTCCAGGGGCACGTGGACGGCGTGGGCGAGGTGGTCTTGGTCGTCCGCAAAGGCGAGCACCGCGTCCGCGTGCGCCCGCCGGCGGACCTGATGCGGTTCGTCGCGCCCAAGGGCTCGGTCACGATCGACGGCGTCTCGCTGACGGTCGCGGATCTGGACGTGGGCGAGGGGTGGTTCGAGGTCGCGCTGATCCCGACCACGCTCGAGCTGACGACGCTCGCGGGGTTGAAGGCGGGCTCGCGGGTCAACCTCGAGGCGGACATGATCGCCAAGACGGTCGTCCACCACATGGATCACTACACCGACCGGTGACGCGCGCGCCGATCCGGTACCCTGCCCCTATGCGTGTCGTCGGCATCGACCCCGGGCTTCGGATCACCGGGTACGCCTGCGTCCACGGCGACCCGTGGCGGCCCTCGATCACCGAGGCCGGCGTCTTCCGGCTCGACAAGGTCGCCAAGACCGCCGACTCGGCCGAGTCCGTGTCCGCCCGGCTCGTCGAGCTCGAGCGCGACATCGCCGAGCTGATCGGGCGGACCAAGCCCGACCTTGTCGCCGTCGAGGCGATGTTCTCGAACCCCAAGCACCCCGCGACGGTCATCAAGATGGCCCACGGCCGCGGCGTCGTCCTGCTCGCGATCCGCAAGGCCGGCGTGCCCCTGCTCGAACTCCGCCCGGCGGAGGTGAAGAAATCCCTCACCGGTTCGGGACAGGCGACCAAGGAGCAGATGCAGCTGTCAGTGCAGCGGTTCTTCAAGCTCCCCGAGCCGCCCAAGCCGGCGGACGTCGCCGATGCGCTGGCGATCGCCGTCACCGGCATGCAGCGGTCCGCGACCCTCAACGCCTGACGCCCGAACTCACGCCCGCAGCTAGGACGCGCTCTTCCTCCCTCTCCCCTTGGGGGAAAGGGCCGGGGTGAGGGGTTCCAATACTTACTTCTTCTTCGACTTCACCTTCGTCACGGCCATCGCCCGCTTTTTGCGCCGCTCGACCAGTACTTCGACCGCCCCGGCGAGCTCATCGTCGCGCTGGATCGCGCGGAGCGTCTTGCGGAGCTTGCGCCGCCAGTTCGGGTGCTCGGTCGAGGTGCCCGGCACGTTCTGCATCTTCGTCTCGCCCCACAGGTCCTCGATGTTGACGAGCACGAGCTCGGCTTCGCTCGACGCGAGGTAGCGCATGATGCCCATCGCCAGCTCGGGCGCGCTGGGCGTGCCGGACTTTGCGAGCATGCCGTGCGCGCGCAGGAACGCGATCACCGGCTTGCGGACGCGCTCCCGCCCCGCGCGCTCGTCGGCGGCCATCGACTTGGCGAACACGCCGAGCTTCACCCGTTCGGGGATGTCCGAGCCCGCCAGATGCCCGGCGAACGGCGCCACGTCGTGCGTGTTGAGGCTCGCGACGCAGTTCGCTGCGACGGGATTGGCGGCCCGCTTGGGGTCGTCGCGCAGGGCGAACTGCCCGACGTGCATCTTGCCCACGCGGTGGCGCGTCATCGCGCGCTCGATCTCGGCGGGGACGGTGCCGAGGTTCTCGCCGAACAGCCGGCACTTGTTCCGGTGCGACTCGAGGCTGAGGATCGCGAACAGCTCCTCCTCGGGGTATTGCACGTAGACGCCCTCGTTCGCGGGGCGCCCCTCGGGGACGGTGTACAGGCGGTGCATCGCCATGACGTGGTCCAGGCGCAGCACGTTGGCGATCCGCATCTGCGCGCGCAGCGAGTCGATGAAGTACGAATACCCCCGCTCGCGCGCCCGCTCGGGGTGCATCGGCGGGAAGCCCCAGTCCTGCCCGTTGGTGTGGACGCTGTCGGGCGGCGACCCGACCGAGGCGCCGGTGACGAACAGCCCCTGCTCGTCCCACGTGTCGAACCCGTCGGGATGCGCACCGACGGCGAGGTCGAGGTAGAGCCCGCCGCCGCGGGTGCCCAGCGAGGTGTTCAACTCGTTGAGCGACTGGGTCATCGCGAACTGCGACCACAGATGGGTTGCGTACGCGCGCGGGTCGGCGTCGCTCTTGCGGATCGTGCCCGTCCGCAGGCGGCCGGGCCATTCGGTCCACGCCTCGCCCCGGCGCTCGCAGACGGCCCGGAACGCGGCGTATCGCTCGGCGCGGGGGTTGTCGCGCAGGAACGCGCCGAAGGGGTACTCGGACGCCTTGCCCGACGCGAAGAACGTCTCGGCCAGCTCGTCGAGCACGGGGCGGAGCAGGTCGTACGACCGGCGGTAGTCCACGAGTGATCGCTCGGCGCGGAGGCCCGCGGCGGCGCGCGCAAACTTCGCGGACCCGAGCAGCTTCTTCGCCCTCGGCGAGCCCTCGAGCTCGGGCTGCATCGCCGGGTCGAGGTAGACCTCGTTGAAGAACAGCCTCGTCACGGGCGAGTACGGGCTCATGGTGAACAGCGGCGAGTCTTCCATGAAGCACGCGAGCAGCGGGAGCGTGCCCAGGATCGGCGCCCCACGGACCGAGGCCCACGCGCCGATGCGCGCCAGGTCTGTCAGGTTGCCCACGCCGGCGTTGGCGTCGGACCGGATCGCGTAGGTCGGGCAGAAGAGCCCAAGGCGGCGGCCGGGGTCCTGGTAGGAGATCCGCGGGGCGCTGATGACGAGCGACTCGAACGTCTCGCCGGCGTGCTCGACGCTCAAGGTGTGGTAGCCCTCGGGCAGGCGCCAGCCCGGGGCGATCTCGACGGTGGCGAAGTGCGCGGTGGTGCCGTCGGGGTCGCGCCGGGTGGTGCGAGGGAGGTCGGCGGCGGGGGCGCCGGCTTCGAGGGTGTCGCCGTCTTCGAGGGTGAGCGTGGTGCGGACGCGGCCGGTGGCTTTGGGCGAGCCGCCCTTGGTGGTTGCCAGGCGGAGCATGGCCGTCGCGTTGCGCCCATTCCAGCAGACGATCACGGGCTCGACGCGCCGGGCCCGGCGGGCGTCGAGGACGCCGGCGAGCGCGCGGTCGGCGCCCTCGGGGGATGCGACATCCACGCCGAGCGAGCGGAGGGTGAGCAGCAGCGAGTCGTCGGTCGCCTCGGTCTTGCCGGTCAGCCCGGACTGGTACGTCGTCTGCACGGAGCAGGCGCGGGCGAGCCGGCGGAGGGCTCGGCGGTCGGATGCGGCGGTCGGCATGGGTCGCTCCTCGGGGGCGGATGCTACCGGGGCGCGGGCGGGCATGCCGGGCGAATCCGCGGCGATCGGGGGCCCGGAATAGACTCGTGCATGAGCACCGAACAGGGCACGATGAGCGCGCAGGTCCTGATCGTCGAGGACGAGCCCGAGCACGCGGACGTGATGAGCGAGGCGCTGCGGCGGCCCGGGCACGTCTGCACGATCGTCGGGGGCGTCGCCGACGCGTTCGAGGAGCTGCGGGGCGGGACGTTCGACGTGATCGTGACCGATCTGCGCATGCCCGCGTCCGCCGGCGTCGAGGGGACGGGCGCGGACGGGGGCGACGCGGGGCTCGTGGTGTTGCGAGGTGCCAAGGAGCTTCAGCCTCAGGCGGAGGTCGTGATGGTGACGGCCCACGGGGACGTCGCGACGGCACGTGAGGCGTTCAAGCACGGGGCGTACGACTTCGTCGAGAAGCCTGTGGACCTGGCGGTCTTTCGAGAGGTGATCAACCGGGCGGCCGAGACGGTGCTGCTGCGGCACGACTCGGGCGGGCTGGGCGAGCTGGTGCAGCACGACGGGTTCGAGGGGATCGTCGCGGGCTCCGAGCCCATGCGCAAGATCCTGAACACCGTCAAGGCGGTGGCGGCGAGCACGATCCCGGTCCTGATCACGGGGCAGAGCGGGACGGGCAAGGAGCTGATCGCCGAAGCGGTGCACACGCACTCCGCGCGCGCCAACAAGCGGTTCGTCGCGTTCAACTGCGCGGGGCAGACGGAGAGCTTGCTCGAGGATCAGCTGTTCGGGCACGTCCGGGGCGCGTTCACGGGCGCGGACGCGGACCGGGAGGGCGTGTTCGAGTACGCGAGCGGGGGGACGCTGTTTCTGGATGAGATCGGGGACATGCCTCTGACGATGCAGGCGAAGCTGCTGCGGGTGCTCGAGTCGGGCGAAGTGGTGCGGGTCGGTTCGAACGATTCACGGAAGACGGATGTTCGGTTCGTGAGCGCGACGAACCGGGACCTGAAGAAGATGGTTTCGGATGGGTCGTTCCGCGAGGACTTGTATTTCCGGATCAACGGGTCGCACATCCACCTGCCGGCGCTGAGCGAGCGGCGGGACGACATCCCCCGGATTGTGCGCCACGCGGTGGCGCGGTACGCGGGGGAGCTGATGGCGGGGCACCCGCCGCCCGAAGTGACCGAGGGGGCGCTGATGCGCCTGGCTTCGTACGCGTGGCCCGGGAACGTGCGTCAATTGATGAACGTGGTGCAGAACATGATGGTCACAGCGATCGGGGAAGCAACCGACCCGTCCCGGGTGGTGCTGGACACGCGGCACGTGCCCGAGGATGTCTCAGGCGGGGACGAGGACGCGGGAGAGGGCGCGTCGCGTGGTTCGCTGGCGGGCGCACGATTAGAACAGCTGGAGAAGCAGGCGATCCGCGAGACGCTGCGACTGACGGGCGGGAACCGCGAGCGGGCCGCCAAGATGCTGGGTATCGGGGAGCGGACGTTGTACCGCAAGCTCAAGGAATACGGGCTGCGCTGATCGGCCTCGTAACGGTTCCGGGACTATTTTCTCGCCCCTGAACTTGGGGGGCACTCAACGCGTAGATGCGATGAGCCGAAGACAGGGGTCCCTCCCGTCGGTGTTTTCGAGTGTTCGGCGGGGGGCTTGGTGGTCCCTGTCCTCGAGCGCCGGAGCTTGATCGCATGAGTGGGCAGAACGCTGTAAATATCGAGCAGGTGCTAGCGAGTTCCAGGTTGCCGACGTTGCCGGCGGTCGCGATGGAGGTGCTTGAGCTCACGTCGAATCCGGGCGTGGGCATGGCGGAGATGGCGAAGGTGGTCCGCCGGGACCCCGCGCTGTCGGCGCGGGTGCTCAAAACGATCAACTCGAGTTTCTACGGGCTGAGTTCGCCGTGCGGGAGCATCGAGCGTGCGATGGCGTACCTCGGGCTGAACACCGTGAAGTCGCTGGTGCTCGGGTTCAGCCTGATGGAGTCGTTCAAGGGCGTGGGCGAGGAGCACGACCTGACGTCGCACTGGCGCCGGGCGCTGTACTCGGCAACAAGTGCCAAGATCATCGGCAACAAGCTGGCGCAGGTGGACAGCGACGAGGCGTTCACGGCGGGGCTGTTTCAGGACATCGGCGCGATCGCGTGTCTGGTGACGTTCCAGAACAAGTACGCGGCGGCGTTGGACGGGGTCTCGCACGACAAGCATGCGAAGGCCGAGCGTGACATGTTCGGGTTTGACCACGCGGAGGTCGGCGGGCTGCTGGCGGAGAAGTGGAAGCTTCCCCCGGTCGTGGTGGAAGCTGTCCGCTGGCACCACCATCCGGAGAAGGCGCCGAATGATCATCGCCCGGCGGCGTGCCTGGCAGCGTTGAGCACGATGTGCGCCGAGGCGATGCGCGATGGCGTGCCCGGAGGCGAGCTCGGGGCGTTGATCAGCGATGGACGCCGGTGGTTCGGCAAAGCCGCGCCGCTGCCCGATGCGTTCGAAGAGATCGCCGAGCAGGCGCCGGTGCTCGCGAAGCTGTTCGGGCAGCGTGTCGGGCCCGCGCCCGATGCGCAGGGGCTGATGGACCGTGCCCGCGAGCAGAGCTTTGAGCATCAGCTGACGCTCGAGCGAGAGAAAGCTCAGATGGCCGAGGAGGTCTACCGCGACGGTCTGACGGGCGCTTTCAACCGGAAGAAGTTCGACGAGGAGATGGCGACCCATACCGACGCGTGGAAGAACGAGGGGCACCCGATGGCCCTGCTGTTCTTTGACGCGGACAAGTTCAAGAGCGTGAACGACACGCACGGGCACGCCGCGGGCGACGCGGTGCTCGTTGAGCTTTCGCGTGTGACGCGCGAGACGGTGGGCAAGAGCGGGATGGTCTTCCGCTACGGCGGCGAAGAGTTCGCGATCATCTTGCCGAACTATGAGCGGGAGGACGCCGAGGCGATCGCCGAGCGCGTGCGTGCGGCGATCGAGACGAACGAGGTCGATGTCTCGAACATCGACTGCGAGGTGGACACGCTGCGGGTGACGGTGAGCATCGGCGTCTCGGCGACGGGGTGCGGCGACCCCGAGCGGATCGACGGGCCCGATCGGCTCGTGCAAGAGGCCGACCGGGCGGTGTACGTCGCTAAGGAGAGCGGGCGGAACGCCGTCCGTGTGTGGGGGCACCTTCGCAACGCGGACGATGTCGCGGACGCGACCAAGGATCTGGAGACCCCCGAAGCGCCACCCGAGCCCAAGGCCGGCTCGGGGGAGAGTGTCTCGGTGTGGCTTATCGAGGATGATGCGCTCGCCGCGGTGCTGATCCGGACGATGCTCCGCCAGCGGCGGGGCGTCGAGGTCGAGTGGTTCCGTACGTTCGAGGGGCTGACCAAGGCGATCGCTGAGACCATGGGCGGGACGCGCCCGGCACCCTCGGTGGTGCTGACCGATCACATGCTCGACGGCGGGACGGGCGTGGCGCTGCTCAACGTTGTGCGCAATACGAACGCGACGCGGGACGTGCCCGTGGTCGTGATCACGGCGTCCGAGGAGAGCTCGATCCGCGAGGAGTACGAGCGCGCCGGGGCCGACGCGTTTGTGACCAAGGAGCGGCTCGCCCGCGAGATGAACAAGTGGGTGACGGCGATTGTCGAGTACGGGCAGCAGGGGCGCACCGCCGCGGCGGCGTGATCACCAGTCGAGCGTGCCCCGCCAGGCGCGGGTGAGCTCGACGACGGGGACTGACTCGTTCGAGTCCACGAACAGCTGCAGCGTGCCTGAATCGGTCACCTTGCCGGCTCGCGACCAGCCGGCGCCGAGTTCGCCCATCAACGCCATGAAGTCTTCGTCTTGCTCGGCGTGGACCTCGACCACGTAGCAACTCGGGCGTTCGCTCCACATCCGGGCGTGCGGTGCGAAGTCGGCCCACTCTACGCCCAGCGGGTGGGTGTCGGCGTGGCCCGCGATCAGCATCTCGGCGATCGCGACGAGAGGCCCGCCGTCGGAACTGTCGTGGCAGGCGGCAATGAAGCCATGTTTGATCGCGGCGGCGATCGCGCTGGCCTGGCGCGGGCCATCTGTCAGATGCACCGCGGGGGCACGCTCGTCCGCGTGCTTTGGGTGCCCGAAGTGCCTCGCGTAGTGCGAGCCGCCGGTCCGCGTGATCACCTCGCCTTCGTTCGCGGAAGGTTCGACCACGAACAGCGGGTTCCCAGCTCGCTTCAGGTCGCTCGTCACGCACCGCGTGATGTCGTCCACGATCGCGATGCCCGAGATCAGCAGCGTCGGCGGGATCTCGATCGTGACGCCGTCCTCGGTCGTGAACTGGTTGTTCAGCGAGTCCTTCCCCGACACGAACGGCGTGCGGTACGCCTTGGCCCCGTCGTAGCACCCTTCGGCGGCGCGGACGAGCGACGCGAGGTTCTCCGGCTTTGTGCAGCTGGGCCAGCAGAAGTTATCGAGGATCGCGATCCGGTCCGGGTTCGCACCCACGCATACAAGATTGCGCACGCACTCGTCGATCGCGGCCAGCGCCATCTGGTAGGGGTCGCCCTCGAGCCCGGTCGAAAGGCCGCACGCGATCGCAAGCCCATGCCCGGTGCCCGGGATCGGCTCGACGACGGCGGCGTCCGACGGGCCCACGCCCCGGGGGCCGACGAGCGGGCGGATGATCGTGTTGCCCTGCACCTCGTGGTCGTACTGCTGGATGATCCAGTGCTTGGAGGCGATGTTGGGTTCGGCGAGGAGGGTGAGGAGGGCATCGCGGATGGGGGGGGGGGAAGAAGATGAAGACCCCTCACCCCTGCCCTCTCCCCCAAGGGGAGAGGGGGGAGACCAGCGTGCTTCTCGGGTGGGCGTTGGGATGCCGTCGTGGAGGAACGACATGGGGAGGCGGCCGACCTCGGTGTTGTTGTAGTTGAGGATGAGCTCGGCGCCGTCGGTGCCGAAGGTGCCCAGGTCGGCGAGCTCGACGTGCTCCTCGTCGCAGATCTGCTGGAGGGCCGCGACGCTGGCTTCGGGGACGGCCAGGACCATGCGCTCCTGGGCTTCGGAGATCCAGATCTCGGTGTAGGTGAGCCCGGCGTACTTGAGCGGGGCGCGGTCGAGGTGGACGTTGGCGCCGATCTTCTCGCCCATCTCGCCGACGGCGGAACTGAACCCGCCAGCGCCGCAGTCGGTGATTGAGGTGAACAAGCAGCCACGCTCATCGTCGCGGGCGCGGAGGATCGCGTCGAGGCAGCGCTTCTCCTCGATCGCGTTGCCGATCTGCACGGCGTGCGAGAACTCGTCCGCGTGCGTGTCGGTGAGTTCGGCGGAGGAGAACGTCGCCCCGTGGATGCCGTCGCGCCCGGTGCGCCCGCCCAGGGCGATGATGCGGTCGCCCGGCTTGGCCTCGCCGGAGATGAGCGAATCACCATCGCCCCGCGGCATGACGCCAACGCACCCGACGAAGACGAGCGGGTTGCCGACGTAGCGGTCATCGAACCAGACGGCGCCGTTGACGGTGGGGATGCCCATGCGGTTGCCGTAGTCGCGGACACCGGCGACGACCTGGGTGAGGATGCGTTTGGGGTGGAGGCAGCCGGTTGGAACCTCCGGCAACGCCGGCGGGGCGACGCAGAAGATGTCTGTGCTCGCGATGGGCTTGGCGGCGAGCCCGGTGCCGATGATGTCGCGGATGCACCCGCCGATGCCCGTCGCGGCCCCGCCGTAGGGCTCGATGGCGCTGGGGTGGTTGTGCGTCTCGACCTTTACGCACACCGCGTGGTCGTCGTCGAACGCGATGATGCCCGCGTTGTCCACGAAGACGGAGAGCGTCCAGTCCACGCCCTCTTCGATGAGTTCGTGCGTCGCGCGGGCGACGGTTGACTTCAAGAGGTTGTCGATCGTGACCGAACCGTCGGGGTTGAACGTGTGCCCGGGTCGGGCAACGTCCGAGAGTGCATCAAGCCCGGGGATTGTCATCCCTGGGCTTTGCGGGTCGCGCCTGTAGATAATCCGTGATTTCAAAGTCTTGTGCACGCAGTGCTCGGACCACGTCTGCGCGAGGGTCTCGAGCTCGATGTCCGTGGGTTCGCGCTCGAGCGTGCGGTATTCATCGCGCACGGCCCGCATCTCTTCGAGCGAGAGGAAAAGGTGCCCCTCGCGGCTGAGCTTTTCGAGCCCGGCGTCGTCGAGGTCGCGGATGTCCACGTGCGTCACGCGGAACTCGGTCTCGTGTCCTTCGGGCAGCGTCCCCGGGTAGAACGCATGCTCGTGGATCGCGTGCACGACGGGGTTGGCGAGCAGACGCTCAGCGAGCCGGCGCGCGTCCGCAGGGGTTACACCTTCGAACTCGTACCGCCACCCGGTCGAGACGCGGGCGTGGTCGCTTGCGATGGATTCGAGCGCGTCGGCCACGGACCCCGCAGCCGGGTCCATCACGCCCGCCAGGGGGTGCACCTCGACGACCGCGCCGCCCGCGGGGTCGGGCGAGGCGCCGAAGCTCACGGCTTCGAGCACCGGATCGCCCAGCAGCGGCCCGACGGCACGCTCGAAGGCGTCGTCATCGAGCGGGCTCTCGATCAGATAGACCCGCGCCGAATGTACGGCAGAGGGGGTGATGCCCAGGGCTTGGGCGTCGCGGAGGACCGCCGCCGCGACGGGATCGCTCG
>BQJQ01000105.1 GCA_021604785.1 Phycisphaeraceae bacterium | reverse complement strand
ATCGAGCCCGCCTCCTTCGACGGCGCGGCGTGCGTGCTCGCGCTCATGAACATCGACCCGATCGAGCCCATGCTCGCGCGCCTGAACGAGGTCCTCCGCCCCGGCGGGCGCGCGGTCTTCGTCGTCATGCACCCGGCGTTCCGCGTGCCCAAGGCATCCGGGTGGGCCTGGGGCGAACACGAGGGGCAGACCGTCCAGCGCCGCCTGATCGAACGCTACCTCACGCCCTCGGCGGCGCCGATCGTCATGAACCCGGGCGGGGCGAGCAAGGGCGAACGGACCATCACCACCACCTCGCACCACCGCCCGATCGGCGCGATCGTCGCGGCGATCGCCGGGGCGGGGCTCGTCGTGGACGCGATGGAGGAGTGGGCGAGCAGCCGCGTCTCCGAGCCCGGCCCGCGTGCCGACGCCGAGAACACGGCCCGGGCCGAGATCCCGATGTTCCTGGCGATCCGCGCGATCAAGCCCGCTGCCAACGCCGGGTGATCCGCGGGTATGATGGACCGCACGCGGGTGTAGCTCAATTGGTAGAGCGTCAGCCTTCCAAGCTGAATGTTGACGGTTCGAGTCCGTTCACCCGCTTTGACGCCTCACTCGGCCCTAATCAGGGCTCCGTGGCGGGCGGGCTGTGCTCCGCGGGCTCGGGATAATCCTCGCCGCGGTCGCTCGCGGCGCACGACGCGAGCCATGCGCGGAGGTCGCCCCACATCGCCTGACCCAGGTCGGCATGGTCCGCGACGACGTTGTTCGTCTCGGACGGGTCCTCGATGAGGTCGTAGAGCTCAAGGCGTTGCACAGGGACCGTGCCGTTGTCGGACGGGTGTCGACGGGGTGAGGCGTTGACGACCAGCTTGTACCGCGGGCCGATGATCGCCGAGCGGTCCTGGAACCCGAACGCGATGGGACCGGGGCGTTCGAACGCATCGCCGCGGATGAGCGGGGTGATGTCCACACCGTCGTAGGGCAGGTCGGGCAGACGCCCGGCGCTGGTCATGGTGACAAGCGTGGGCAGCACGTCGCTCGAGACGGCGGGCGTGTCCGTGGTTCGTCCGGGCTCGACGACGCCCGGCCAGACCAGGGCGCCCGGAACACGGACGCCGCCTTCGTAGAGCGAGCGTTTGCGCCCGCGGAACGGGCCGGCGGACCCCTGGGTGCGTTCCTCGGGGCCGGGCATGCCCTCGGGGCCGTTGTCGGAGAAGAACCAGACGACGGTGTTGTCCGCGACGCCGGCCTCGGCGAGGTGCGCGCGCAGGCGGCCGACCTGCTCGTCGAGGGCGCTGACGACGCCGAAGTAGTGCTGCTCGCCCTCGGATTGATCCGGGTACATCGCGAGATACTCGGGCCCCGCGATGACGGGGATGTGCGGCGCGTGGAACCAGACCACGGCGCAGAACGGCGTGCCTTCTTCGACGGCGCCGTCGATGAACGGGAGCACGCGGTCCATGATGATCCGCGAGTCGTCGCCCTCAAGATCCTCGTCCACCAGCTCGCCGTTGTGCCAGTAGAACGCGCGCCGGTCCCACTCCAGGCCCATGCCCGCGAAGCTCCGCGGCGGGTTCGCTTTGTCGTACGGGTCCCACGTCGCGACCGACGACTCGGTGCTGAACCATTCGTCAAAGCCGTTGTCGCCCGGGGTGGTGTGGTCGGTGACGGGGTCGAGCCGGTCCGGGCGGATGGTGTACCCCGGCGCGATGGTGCCGATGTGCCACTTGCCGAAGTGCCCGGTGGTGTAGCCCGCGTCGCGGAGGGCCTCGGCGAGGGTGAGCTCTTCGGCGCGGAGGTGCCCGCCGTTGGCGACGGGCAGGCCCTGGCGGATGCCGTGGCGACCGGTGAGGATCGACGCGCGGGTCGGCGAGCAGACCGGGGAGGCGGCGTAGAACCGATCGAACCGGAGTCCGTCCGCGGCGAGTTGGTCGAGGTTGGGCGTGCGCAGCACCGGGTGCCCGTTGTACCCCGTGTCGCCCCAGCCGAGGTCGTCGGCGAGCAGGAGAACCACGTTCGGGCGCGCGGGTGCGGCCTCAGGCGGGGCTTCGTGCGTCGATTCTGCGCTCGCGTTGGGCTCTGACACCGCAGCCGGCTCGGTGGGCCCGCACGATGCGGGCAGAGCCAGCGCGCACGCGCCGAACGTCAAGGCTCGGGCTGCCTGGGCGATGCGGGTTTGGTTCATGGGACCGGTCCGCGGGGGCGCGCGTGGCGTGCGCGCCGGATCGGTGGGGCTATCGGCGGTACGTGATACGCGCCCGCGTGAGGTCGTACGGGCTCATCTCAACAGTCACCGTGTCGCCCGGGAGGATGCGGATGTAGTTCTTCCGCATCTTGCCCGAGACGTAGCCGATGATCTCGGACTGCTTCTCGTCGGGGAGGCGGACCCTGAACATCGCGTTCGGGAGCGCTTCGACGACAATCGCGTCAACGGTGAATTTATCGTCCTGTTTGGCCATCAGTTCCTTTCATGCACGCGGCGGTGCGGGCGTCCGCGACCGCCGATCCGAAGCACCGACCGGCCCGGGGTTCCGGGTCGGCTGGCCGTCGTCGGGCGGCCTGGCGCGTTCCGCTCCGCGCACCGAGCGTGAAGAGGACCGGCAATTCTAGCCCGGCCAACGGGCACGGCGGCGCCGGGGCGGCGGAACCGGAGCCCCGTGGCGGGGTCGGATGCTTGGAAAAAGGTGGCCTCGGGAAGCGCTCAGCCGCAGTCGGGCGAGAGCGCCGCGGCCACGAACGCCTCGAGATCGTTCGTGTCGATCGAGCCGAACGGGGCAGCGAGGTCTGCCTTCGGATCGCCCGCGAGGAACGCGATGACGTACGCGTCGATGTCCTCGACGGTGAACCGCCCGTCGCCGTCAACGTCCGCGAGGCACTGGACCGGGCCCAGGGCGATCGCGAGGGCGACGGCGTCCTTGGCATTCAGACGCCCGTACCCGTACGACTCATCCCAACCGGGGTCGCCCAGGTCGATGCACGAGTTGATCAGGGCCCAGGCGACCTCTTCGTTGGAGAGTGTCGGGTTGGCGGCCCGCATCATCGCCGCCGTCCCCGAGACGTGCGGGACCGCGAACGACGTGCCCGACTGCTCGCGGTATGAGCCGGGCTCGGACGGAGTATCCCACGTCGCCCAGACATCCACACCCGGCGCAACCAGCGAGATCTGCGGGCCGGTGGTGCTGTTGTTCCAAAGCACGTCGAGGTTGTTGGTCGCGCCGACGGCGATGGTCTCGGGCATCGACGCCGGGAACTGAACGGCCTGCCCGGGGGTGTTGCCGGTCGACGCGACGAGCACAATGTCCCGCTCGTACGCGTACCGCACCGCGGCTTTCATCGCGTCAGAATCGAACGGGTACCCGAGGCTCATCGAGATGACGTCCGCGCCGTGGTCCGCGGCGTACATGACGCCCGCGACAAACTCGGTCTCGAAGCCAAACCCGAAGGAGTTGAAGATGCGGACGGGCATGATCTTGGCGTAGGGCGCGACGCCGGCGATTCCGATCTCGTTGTTGGTGCGGGCCGCGAGCACGCCGGCGGTGCTGGTGCCGTGCGACAGGGCCTTGTCGTCGGTGTCGTCCGCGTTGCCGTCGGCGAAGTTCTGGCCGGGCACCAACTGACCCGCGAGGTCCGGGTGGGTGGGGCTCACGCCGGTGTCCAGGACCGCAACGACGACCGCGGATCCGGGCGGCACGAATGGCCACGCACCAGGGGCCGCGATGTCGGCCCCCGGGATGCCGACCTGGCCGCAGACGTCCTGGCCCGTGTTCCTCAGCGACCACTGCACTGGGAAGTACTGGTCGTTGACCGGAAGATGCCCAGGGTTGTCCTCGGGGAGGTTTTCGTCACGCCCGTGGAGACGCAGGAACAAAGGGTTCACCGCGTCTGGCGCCGCGAACCGCTCGGGGAGTGCAGACGCCACGATGACCGAAACATCCTGAACCCATTGGGCCAACGCATCGAGGTCCGCCCCGGAGCGTGCCGTGAGGACGTAGAACCGATCCAAACCCGAGCGGACAGCTGCTTCGGGATCTCCGAATGATTCCACCAAAGGTCGGATCGCAACGATGTCAGGCCCAACGAGCAAGCCGCGAAGGTCCGCGAGCGTGGGCTGGGTTCCTTGCGCCGACAAGCCGGCATCATCCGTCAGGCGGACGATGATCGACCGGCACGACCAGGGATCTGTCATCGGACCGAAGGTGGACGGCGCCTCGCCGAGGCTTGCCGGGGGCGGCACCGGGGTGTCAAATCCGTGAGCGAGCCCGCACGGAGCGGCCAGTGCAGCGACCACGATCGCTCGCCCGAAGACCGCGCACTTCCCCCGTGCCCGCTCGCCCATGGGATGCTCTCCTCTCGGCGTCACGCCACACGACGCCCGCCAATCCGACCTCTTTCAGTCTAAGCACTCTGACGCGGATTCCGAGTCCCTTTGAGTGGTTTGATGGATGATTCGTGAGCGATCCCCGTGAACGGGGGGAGCGGCGACCCAAATACAAACCTATCAGAATTTTGCCCGTCACAGCTCAATATTTTCTGCAGATCTCTGGCCGAGCATGGGTTTTTGGGTTTGACAGGGTTTGCGCCTACCAACTAGACTCGGGTCTTGGATCGGCGGGCTCCCGTCGGTCATCGAGAGCAGAGAGAGAGACGTCCATGAGTTTCCGGCGCCGTTAGATGGGTATGTATGCGTGTCACGGCACCGACTCGGAGCCGTGCCGCGTGCCGTTCGTGCCGGGAACGATGGAATTTGACCTGAGAGAGATAAGAGAAGGAGAGCGGAGAGATGATCAGCATGAACAAGCGTGGCGTGGGGCTGTCCGCTTTGGGCCTGGCGCTCGCCGCTTCGGCCGGGACGGCCATGGGCGGCATTGACGGCGGCAGCATCCAGATCGGCATCGTGATCGCCGGTGGCAACACCGATGGCACCGACTACATCTGGAACCAGTCGATCAGCGGCGACTTCCTCGACGACAACACGTTCGTCGCACGTTTCGATTTCGCGGATGCGGCATCGATGGGCCTGGACACGTCGCTCTTCGACCTTGACGGTAACGGCTCTGACGAATTCGTCGAGTACCGCGTCGAAGGCACGAACCTGCGTTCGACCGGCGGCGCCCAGACGGTGAACCTCGGGTTCAACGTCGCTGCGGGATTCCTGAACACCGCGTTCTCGATCGATGCGACCGACCTGGCCTTCGCGCCGATCAACTCGGTGACGGGTTCGGCTTCGGCGGCGGTCTCGCTCACCTCGACCAACTTCGGCGTGGACGCGACCCTCAGCCCGGACGCCGGCGGCGCCTACTCGGCGAAGTACAACGGCGGGTCGATCTTCAGCGACCTCTTCACCAGCGCCCTGACCAGCCCGTCCTTCTCGACCACCCCCTACAGCGACTCGGCCTCGGGCCCGATCGCCGGTTCGGTGACTGACATCGACGCGCAGTGGAACTTCACGCTCAGCGCTCTCGACCTCGCGTCGGGCACGAGCACGTTCACGGTGGTGCCCGCGCCCGCTTCGGTCGCGGTCCTCGGGCTCGGCGGCCTGGTCGCCGTCCGTCGCCGCCGCTGAATCGGTTCTGTTCGAAATTGACCTTCACCGGTCCCGGCCAAACCGCCGGGTCCGGACTTCAGAGAGAGACCCGACCGGCGTAGCCCGTTCGGGGGATAAAGAGAGAGAAACAACGGCGCTGAGATCTGTGCGGGTCAGCGCCGGCTTCACGGGCAAGCTGTGATTGGGCGGGACCGGACCCCGCTCGACCGTGCAAGCGAGCAAAGGAAGAGAGAAGCGGTTATGACCGTGAACAAAGCCTTCATCCGCACCACCGCGACCGTGGCCTGCCTTGGGCTCGCCACGTCCGTGTCGAGTGCGGTCACGCTGCCGACGAACGTCATCTCCGTCAGCGCTTCGGCGGGCGGGCAGAGCGGCACCGTCGATATCGACATCTCCAACGCGATCGTCGTGGGCGATGCACTCCAGTGGGTCGCGACCAGCGACATCAGCATTCTGGATGGCGGCGATGTCGTCGCCACGATCCAGAAGGACACCTCCATCATCATGGGGTTCCTGCCGACCGCGCCCACGGGTGACGCGTCGATCCGCATGACGTTCTTCGTCCAGGCGAACACCGTAGCGGACACCGTGTTCAGCATCTCAAGCGGCGCGCTGACGAATCTGGCGTACACCAACGCCGACGCCCTCGCGACCGGCGGCATCACCGTCACCGACAGCAACAACAACGGCGCCGAGGTCCGCGCGCTCAACGCGGGCGGCACCCGGTTCGCGAACTTCGGCTACAACGCCGGTCTCACCTTCGCAGACCTGATCGACGGCTCGGTCGTCGGCGACGCTGATGTCGGCAACATCACGACCGTCGCCGGTGGTTCGCTCGCCGACGCGGAGAACTCCGCGGCCCCGGGCGTCTTCCTCCCAATCGGCCCAGTGACTGAGATGGAGATCAACTACAGCTTCGAGCTGACCGCGGGCGACCAGGCCTCGGGCACCGCGTTCTTCATCGTCTTCCCGACGCCCGCTTCGGCCGCCCTGCTCGGGCTCGGCGGGCTCGTCGCGGTTCGCCGCCGTCGATAAGACGAACCCGATCACAGCATCCGATTCGGCTCGCCTCTCTGGGGCGGGCCGTTTTTCTTGCGCTGACCGCGGCACGTGCCAGGGCCGTTCTTACTCCGTTGCCGGAAGGAAACGCTCGAGCGGGAATGGGTTGGGCCCATCATCCAGCATCGCGCTGACGGCGTGGCGGGCCGTCCGGTGCGCGAGCGACATGCCGTGCCCCGTGAACCCGGCGCAGACCCATACATGCTCGCCCGGAGCGACGGGGCCGACAACCGGGAGCTCGTCTCGGCTAAACCCCATCACGCCGGCCCACCGGGCGACAACCTCGTACCGCGGCGTCACGTGCTTCGCGACCATGCGCTCAAGGTGATCCTGAACAGTTTGCGTCGGCTCTTCGTCCGCGCACCGTTCGTCGGCAGCGTGATGCTTGCGGGCGCCGCCGAAGACGACGGTGCCCCCCGGCCCGGGGCGGACGTACTCCGAGCCATGGTCCAGGTAGTACGCGTACGCGAGCCGCGCGTCGCGCGGGTCTTCGGGGCGCACCGCGAGCATCTGCCCGCGGTTGGGCTCGATGATCGCCGCGACATCCGCCAGCAGCCGGCCGACCCACGCGTTCGTGCACACCAACACCCGATCCGCATGCACAACACCGCGCGAGGTCGCCAGACGCACGCCGGAACCTCCGCCGAACTCGATCGTCGCAACTTCCACGCCCGCGAGGACGCGGACCGCGCGGAGCTGCGCGGCGAGGTGGGCCATGAGTTCCGACGGGTTGCACACCGCGTCGCCCGGGTTGACGAGCCCGAGGCACGAACCCCCGGCACGCCAGACCGGATCCTCCGGCGGAGGCGCCGCCGAACCGTGCTCAATCAGCGAAACATCGAACCCATCCTCTGCGAGCATCGCGGCCGAAGTGCGCAGCTGCGACTCTTCCTCTGCGTCCGCCGCGACAAGACACGAAGGGCGGTATTCGAACGAAGGAAGCCCATCGACACCCATCGCCACGAGATCGGCGAGGTTATCCTCGGTCCATTTCCAAAGCTCGCGGGCACGCTCGCGCCCCCACTGCTCGGCCGCTTGCGCATAATTATCCGCCGCCCCACGCATGAGGAACCCGGCGTTTCGCCCGCTCGCGCCGGCGCCGATGGCCCGTGACTCGAGCACGACCGCGTCAACGCCGCGTGCTTCGAGTTCAAGCGCCGCCGAGACCCCCGTGATCCCGCCGCCGACCACAGCGACTTGGCACCGAATGGGGTCGCCCCCGCTCGCCCGTTGCCAGAGGGAGACGCTCACGCCCGGGTCACCCGCCGCCCTTGATGCGCCCGACCATGGTCGAGGATTTCACCTCGACACCCTTGATCGTCGAGACCAGGGCCTCGCGGTTGGGCGCGTAGTTCAGCGCCGTGGGCAGGTCCACCCATTCTTTTTCGACCAGGGTCGCGAGCGACTGGTTGAACGAGTGCATGCCGTCGGCCTTGCTGTTGGACACGACCGAGGGGATGTCCGAGTCACGCTCGTCGCGGATCAACTCGCGCACGGTAGGTGAAGTCCGCAGCACCTCGGTCGCAGGGACCACGCCGACATCGACGACATCCTTGTTCGCCGGCACCAGCCGCTGAGCGCAGATCGCCTTGAGCGTTCCCGACAGCGACGATCGGACGAACGCACGCTCATCCTGCGGGAAGAACTCAAGCATGCGCCCGAACGCGCCCATCGTGTCCGATGTGTGCAGCGTCGCGAACACCAGGTGCCCGGTCTCGGCGGCCTGGATCCCGCTGAGCACCGTCTCCTGGTCGCGCATCTCACCGATGAAAACGACGTCCGGGTCCTGCCGAACGACGTACCGCAGCGCGGTGTGGAAGTCCGAGACGTCGATGCCGACCTCGCGCTGCGAGATGATCGCCTTGTCGGGGACGAACCGGTACTCGACAGGGTCCTCGACGGTGATGATGTTGACCGGACGCGTGTGGTTGATCTGGTTGAGCATCGCCGCGAGCGTCGAGCTCTTGCCCGAGCCGGTCGTGCCGACGATGAGCACCAGCCCGTCCCGCTCCTTAAGCACGATGTCCTCGTACGTCTTGGGCAGGTGCAGATCGCCGTACGTCGGGATCTCGGCCCGCACGCGCCGGATCGCGGCGTGCGTGTGGTTGCCCGAGCGGAGCATGTTGATGCGGAACCGGTCACCCGCCGAAGGGCCGTCCGAGAGGTGCCACGCGAAGTCAAGGTTGCCCGAGTCGTGGAACGCCTGGAGCTGCTTCTCGGAGAGCAACGGGTCGAGCAGGTGGTCGGCCTCCTCCTCGGTGACCGGCTCGGACTCGATCGGGTGCAGCTCGCCGCCGATGCGGTAGACGGGCGGGATGCCGACCTTGATGTGCAGGTCGGAGGCGTCGAGGCGTTTCATCGCCGTGAGCAGTTTCTTGATGTTGACCGCGCCCTGGATCATGGAACCCCCTCGCGAGTCGGGCGTTTCGAGACCACGCCAGTCTACACGGACCGACGGGGCTCGCGAAGCACCCTCACCGGATTCCCGCCCCACCTTGTTAGGCGTCCCAACGCCCGTCGTACGTCCCGTGCAGGATCGCCGCGGTGAAGCTGCCGGTTGTATGCGGTTCGATATCGAACGCGCCCGTGAGGTACCGGGTGTACTCGACGTCGTAGTACCCGAACTCCACATTGTTGCCATATGCACCTGCATGGGTACCGTTCACGGTGAGTTCGTAGTCTGCCCCAAAGTCGCTAATCGGAGTCAGGTGCGAGCCAAGCGGCGAGAGCGAGGTGGACCACGGTCGGAGCGGGTCGTCCGAAACCCCTATGCTCACGTTGGACTGCCCCTCAAGACTCCGCACGGACACGAACTCACCCGATCCGAAGTCGGCCGAACGGATCGCGAAGCCCGAGTTCACGCCGACAGCCTCGGCGACGACTCCCGTCTCCTCCGAAAACGCGTTGATCGTGCTCATGATCTGGCTGATCGACTGCGTGGATGCAAACGACAGCGTCTTTGAGCCAAGGTTGCTGACGATCTGGATGGTGACGCTCGAACCCGCATGGAGGTCGAGCAGCCCGCCCGGAACCTGCACATAGAACGCCGCCTGCGCGCCGACGCGGGACACCTCGACCTCGAGGGGATAATCCTCGCCCACTTCGAGCCCGCTCCCGCGGAAGGAAGCGTTCGTGAGGATGGGGGAGACATCCGAGACGCGCGACCCGTGCTCGCGGTTGTTGCGGTGGTTGTACGTCGTGAGCTGCGCCTTGGCCTCGTCAATCTCCCCCTGCGCCGCGGCGATCCCGCCCTGCCGGGCCGACGCAAACGCGGATTTCAGCCGACCGAGCAGCGTCGAGAGTTCCCCCAACTCTCGCCCCGCCGCCGACAGCATTGCCGAGTCCGCCCCGCGCGCCGGCCCCCCCAAGCCCGCGACCGAGCCGGGCTGCGGCGCCCCACGGATCGCCTCAAGACGTCCGGCCAGCGGCAGCGAAGAGAAGACAACGGGCGTGGTCATGGCGGCCTCCGATGGTGGGTCCGTGTTTGGATCGGCCCGCG
>BQJQ01000104.1 GCA_021604785.1 Phycisphaeraceae bacterium | reverse complement strand
GGGCCGAGCTCGAACTCGCGGGCGTGACCGGGCGCTCGACGCCCGCGGCCCCGGCCCTCCGATCCATGCGCCGGCTCACCTGGGACCATCAGCTCCGCACGACCGACCTCGCTCACGAAGACCGCGACCTCGCCGGCGGCGTGGTGTTCACCCGCGCCGCGACGCCGCTGCCCACGTGGCACGCGACGCGCCCGCTCGCGTTCATCGCGACGATGCTCGGCGACGAGACCTTCACCCGAGGCTCGCCCACCTCGGGCGAGGTGCCCGGCGAACTGGTCAAGCTGCTCGCCTCGCTCCGGTTCGTGCGCCAGCTGATGGCCGACGACTCGACCGCCCACATGTACGCCCGCCCCGCGCGGACGGTGGGGGGCGTCCGCGCGGCCCTGTGGGACCAGGCGATCGCCCCTGAAGCGACCGCGATGGGCCTGCTGACGGTCTGCGAGACCCTCGACGCGATGGACGCGATGCGCGAGCGGATGCCCGCCGCGGACGCCGGCGGCGGGTGAGGAAAACGGGCCGATTTCGGGGGTGAAATATGCCCCCAAGAACCCGCCCCGCGGGGGCCCGGTTTGAGCGCCTCAAAGCGGCGTTCGGCCTAGAATAACGCGGTCCAAACACGCCCCGCCGGCCGGTCGTTCCGAACGCCGGCGAGGGCGATCGCGAGGGCGCCCGCCGGAGCCGACTCCGCCCCGGGCCGACCCGATCCACGGAGCGTTCCCGCATGCCCGATTCGCCCGACGCCGGGTTGCCGCCCGAGCCCGCCGACGAGCCCTACGAGGTCGCCCCGACGCCCGAGAGCGCCGGCACCGTCATCGATCTGGACATCGAGAACGAGCTCAAGGACTCGTACCTCACCTACGCGATGAGCACCATCGTGGACCGGGCCCTGCCCGACGTCCGCGACGGGCTCAAGCCCTCGCAGCGGCGCATCCTCGTCGCGATGAACGACCTCGGGCTCCGCCCGGGCAAGAAGCACCTCAAATGCGCCAAGATCGCCGGCGACACCTCGGGCAACTACCACCCGCACGGCGAGTCGGTCATCTACCCCACGCTCGTCAACATGGCCCAGAAGTGGAAGATGCGCGTCCCGCTCATCGACCCGCAGGGCAACTTCGGCTCGATCGACGGCGACCCGCCCGCGGCCATGCGGTACACCGAGGCCCGCCTGCATTACGCGGCCCTCGACCTGATGGCCGACCTCAAGCTCGACACGGTTGACTTCCAGGCGAACTACGACGACCGGCTCATGGAGCCCAAGGTCCTCCCCGGGAAGTTCCCGAACCTGCTCGTCAACGGCGGCATGGGCATCGCCGTCGGCATGGCGACCAGCCTCCCGCCGCACAACCCGACCGAGATCCTCGACGCGATCGTCCGGTTCGTGAACAACCCCGACATCTCCCTGCCCGAGTTGATGACCGACGAGGTGGACGCGGACGGCAACACCCTCCGCCGCGGCGTCGCCGGCCCGGACTTCCCGACGGCCGGCGTCATCCACGGCCGCAAGGGCATCCTCGACGCCTACGAGCACGGGCGGGGCAAGGTCACCGTCCGCGGGGTCTGCCACACCGAGGAGTCCAAGACCGGGCGCATCTCGCTGGTGATCGATCAGATCCCGTATTCGCTCATGCAGAACAACCTCGTCGAGAAGATCGTCGAGGCCGTCAAGGACGAGCGGCTCAAGGACCTCTCCGACGTCCGCAACGAGTCCGGGCGCAACGCGCAGACGCGGATCGTGCTCGAGCTCAAGAAGGGCGCAGACCCGAACGTCGTCGAGAACCAGCTCTACCAGCACACGCCGCTGCAGCAGACGTTCAGCATCATCAACATCGCGCTGGTCAACCGCCAGCCGCGGACGATGGGGCTCAAGGACCTGATCCGGTGCTACGTTGATCACCGGTTCGAGGTCATCCGGCGCCGGACGATGCACCTGCTGCGCGAGGCGAAGAAGAAGGCCCACATCATCGAGGGCATGATCTTCGCGGTCTGCGACATCGACGAGGTGATCGCCCTCATCCGGTCCAGCCGCACGCGTGAAGAGGCAATCCAGAAGCTGATGGACCGCCAGTTCTCCATCCCCGCTGGGCACCCGCAGGCGCCGGTGATCCCCGCGTGGTTTATGGACCGCGTGCGGGCCGCGGACGCCGACGGCGGGACGATCCTGACGCGCGTCCAGGCCGAGACCATCGGCGGCATGCGACTCATCCAGCTCGTCGGGCTCGAGATCGAACGCCTCGTCAACGAGTACACCGAGCTGGTGGAGCAGATCGAGGGGTACGAGGCGATCCTCGCGAGCGACCAGCTCGTCCGCGACATCATCATCACCGACTGCGAGGAGATGAACGCCCGCTACGGCAACGAGCGCCGGACCCGCATCGAAGAAGCCGCGGGTGACATCGACATCGCGGCCCTGATCACCGAGCAGGACATGGCGGTGACGATCTCGAACCAGGGCTACGCCAAGCGCGTCCCGCTCGAGACGTACCGCGCCCAGGCCCGCGGCGGCAAGGGCATCCGCGCGTCCGACTCCAAGGACGAGGACTTCGTCGAGCACCTCTTCGTCGCGAGCACGCACGACGACCTGCTCTGCTTCACTGATACCGGGCGGGTCTTCAAGATCAAGGTCTACGAGCTTCCCGAGCTCACCCGCACCAGCAAGGGGCGGGCGTTCGTCAACTACATCGACCTCAAGCCCAATGAGCGCACTTGCGCGTACCTCGCGATCAAGGACTTCGAGTCGGGCTCGAACTTCCTCACGTTCATCTCCCGCAAGGGCATCGTGAAGCGGACTCCCTTGAAGGCATACGCGAACGTCAACCGCTCGGGCCTGATCGCCGTCGGGCTCAAGGACGAGGACGCGCTGCTGGCCGTCCGCCTGACGACGGGCAACGACGACCTGATGCTCGTCACGTCCACCGGCATGGCGATCCGGTTCAACGAGCACGACGACCGAGGCGGCCTGCGCGACATGGGCCGCACCGCTGCGGGCGTCAAGGGCATCGACCTTGCTGAGGGCGCCGAGGTTGTGGGCGCGATGCGCATCCCGATGGTCATCGACGAAAACGACCCCGCCGTCACGCATACCGACAGCGAGGCGATCGACCGCAACCTCTGCCTGCTCACCATCACCGAGAACGGGTACGGCAAGCGCACCAAGGTCGACGAGTACCGCGTCGCGCCCGAGGAGGGGCCCATGCGGTCCCAGTCCCGCGGCGGCAAGGGGCGGGCGGACATCAAGACCACCGCCCGAAACGGCACGTCCGTCGCCGCGATCGGCGTCTACGACGACGACGACGTCGTCGTCATCTCCCGCGGCGGGCAGCTCGTCCGCATGGCCGCCGACTCGATCTCCTCGATCGGCCGCGGCACGCAGGGCGTCCGCGTCGTCGGGCTCAAGGGCGATGACCAGGTCATCTCCGCCGCCCGCGTCGAAGAGTCCGACGATGAAGACCCCGACGGCGCCGGGGCGGACGTTCCCGGCGAGACCGAGGGCGACGCGGGCGAGTAAGCTGCCCGCACGGGGGACGACCCATGGCGATTGAATGGTCTGACGACATCCTGCTCGCCCAGCTCGCCGACGAGCCGGCGCTGTCCGAGGAGCTCGGGCTCATCGGCGACCAGCTCGCCGACGCCGAGCACAAGCCCCACGCCGTGCTCGACTTCCGCGGCGTGACCTACGTCAACAGCTCGAACATCGCCCAGCTCCTGCGCCTCCGCAAGATCCTGGGCGAGGCAGACCGCCAGCTCCGCATCTGCGGCGTGACCGACGAGGTCTGGTCCGTGCTCATGGTCACCGGGCTGGACAAAGTCTTCCACTTCGCGCCCGACACGATGACCGGGCTCGCGTCGATCCAGATCGACGCGGACGACCCCGCGGGCTGATTGCCCTCACGCCGCGTTTGTGAGCGACCCGCTCACCACGCCCGTCGGCGAGATCAGCAACGCCGTCACATCATCGCACTGGTGAAGCGACCCCGCCTGCGCGTCGAGCTCTTCTTCGAGCCGGTGCACGGCCCGCGCGAGCTCTTCCTCGCCGCAGCTCGCTTGCTCGAGCTTCTCCAGGTACGTCATCGTCGGCAGGCGCACGTCCCGGTTCGTCTGCGTCGGGTCGGGGAACGCCGTCTCGAACCCATCGGAGAACAGCACCAGCACGTCGCCCGCGTCGAGCTGGATCTCGACGTCGGGGAACTCGGCCTCGGGGAAGACGCCCAGCAGCGGGCCCTCGGTCTCGATCCGCTCGATCGTCCCCCGGCGCGACAAGATCGGAGGCGGGTGCCCCGCCCCCGCGATCCGCACCCGGTTTGTCCGCGCGTCGAATACGCCCGCGATCGCCGTCGCGAACCGGCTCCGGTCCGTCAGCCGCTCGGTCATCTCCAGGTTCAGCTCGCGCAGCGTCTCCGCGGGCGTGCGCACACGCAGCTCGGCGCCCACGCCCTCGGTCGGACGGAACGCGCGCGAGATCACCAACGTCAAGAGCGCCGCGGGCACGCCGTGCCCGACCGCGTCAGCGATGAAGAACGACGTCCGCCACTCGTCCAGCCGCACCACGTCGTAGATGTCACCCGAGACGTACCCCGCCGGGCGGAAAACCACGCCCACGTCCAGCCCCGCGTCGGTCGGCATCGCTTTGGGCAGGAACTCCTTCTGCACGCTCGCCGCGAGCTGCATCTCGTCCTGCCACCGGTTCACCTGCCCCTGCACCCCGCCCAAGGACGCCTGCATCAGCCGCAGCTCGCCGCTGAGGCGCCGGACCACCGCCTGCCGGCGCGCGATCGCAGACAACGCCGACGCGATGTACCCGGGGTCCACGTTCCAGGGCTCGACCAGCAGCCCGTCGGACTCCGTCGGCGCCAGCCCATCCGACCCCGCGTCGTACAGCACCACCGCCGGGCACAGCACCATCCCGAGCACGTCGGTCAGGCGATACACGTTCCCGCTCGGCTCGTTCGGTGCGAGCACGACCAGCGCGGCGTGCGCGCCCGCCGTCGCGTTCTTCGGGTTCTCGAGCAACGCGGAGACCGTCGTCGTTGTGATGGTGGGGGCGAGCACGTGGCTCGGCCACGCGTCGAGCACGGGCGCGATCACCGCCGCCGCCTCATCGGAGGACAGATGGTCCGAGCGGACCACCGTGATGGCGGGTTCGAGGATCGGATGGCTCAATTGCTGCCCCGGGACTTCTCGGACGCGTGCCGCCAGTCCTTTGGCAGCACCGCGGCGCGTATCGACCCCCGACGCCCCCGGCTTCATCCGCCCCGAAGATCATCCAGGGCGCCCAGCCGGATCAGCCCGGATTCACCGCAGAAACGACTTGAGCCGGTCCGTATCCACGTCCACATGCGCGCCCCGCTCGAGCCCCAGCCCCTCGAGCGTCCCCCCCGCAAGCTCGATCGCGTACTTCGAGTTGAACCGGCTCGAGTACTGCGGCAGCCGGGCGTGGTACTTCCGGTTCAGGTAGTCACCAACGACGCCCTCGTCCTCGCCCCGCGGCGCCTCGGCGGGCATGTGGTGCGTGTCGGTGATGTTCCCCGCCGCGTCCAGGAAGATGATGTCGATGTCCGTCAGGCAGTCCCGCATCACGAACTTGCGGATCCGCGAGTCCGGGAACACGAAGATCATCCCACCGTCGGCGTCGATCGACTCACGCCCGGCGAGCCCCTTGGTCCGCACCGCGTCGTCGGCGGCGATCTCCAGCTCGAACGTCCGCCCGCCCAGCTCGACCAGCGCCTTGCCCTCGGGCCAGGGCGTCTGCTCCTCGCACCCCGTCGTCGCGGCGCACGCCGACAGCCCAAGCACGCCGATCAGAATGAGCATCACCCTCGTGAATCGCAGAGCCATGCCTCGTCCTCCGCACCAAAGACCACGTCGCCAGCGGGCATCGTACTCAGGTCGAACCGGGCCCGGAACTCTGCCGCGTCCATCGGCTCGCGGGCCCGGGTGATGCCGCACCACCACGCGCACAGCCCGACGATGCGCTCGACGGGCACGCCGCGCGCGCGGTATGCGTCGATACGAGTGTCCCCGTGGCGCTTCGCCAGCCGTCGCCCGTCCGCCCCGCGCACCAGCGGCAGGTGCGTGTACGCCGGCTCGGGGCTCAGCCCCAGCGCCCGGTAGAGCAGCAGCTGTCGCCCGGCCGAGTCGATCAGGTCGTCGCCGCGCACGATCTGGGTCACGCACTCGGTTGCGTCGTCCACCACGACCGCAAGCTGGTACGCCGGCGTGCCGCGCTTGGTCCAGACCACGAAGTCGCCCACACTTCCCGCGGGGTCCACGCGCTGGGCGCCCGCGAAGGCGTCGTCGAACGCCACCTCGCCCGGCTCGGTCGCGAACCGCCAGTTCGTGCCCGCTCCCTCGGGCGCGCTCTCGAACGCCGTCGGGCCGATCCCCACGGGCCGCAACTCGGGCCCGAACCGCGCCTCACCGGTGCCCTCCTGCGGCGCGCTCGCGGCGGCTTCGATCTCCGACCGCGTCAGCTCGCACGGGTACACCAGCCCCCGGCGCGCGAGCTCACGCATCGCCGCCTCGTGGTCCGCCAGGCGTTCGCTCTGGATCAGCGCGTCCCCGTCCCAGTCCACGCCGAGCCACGCGAGCGTGTCGAGCGTCTGCCCGATCACCCCGGGCTTCACCCGAGGCGTGTCCAGATCCTCAACCCGCATCGCCACCCGCCAGCCCCGCTGCCGGGCACTGGCCCAGTTCGCCAGAAACGTCCGTGCATTCCCCAGATGCAGGGCCCCCGTGGGCGACGGCGCCAGGCGGGTCACGGCACCCGGACCCGCCCGGTCTGCGCGCGCAAGGCTGGCGTGACCACCGGTTTGCGCCGATTGAGAATCAGGTCCATCCGCCATGGGCCCCGAGCGTACACTGCCCGCTCACGGATGGGGCCCGCTGTTCGGAGCCCGACGGAGTCAGAGGATGGCCACCAAGCTCTCAGACAACGAAGTCGCCAAGCAGCTCGAGCGGGCGCCGGACTGGTCCGAGATCTCGGGCGAGATCCAGCGGACCTTCCAGTTCGACGACTTCAAGCAGTCGATGGCGTTCGTGAACCGCGTGGCTGACTACGCCGAGCGCGCCCAGCACCACCCGGACATGATGATCCGGTACGACAAGGTGACACTCACCGTCAGCACCCACGACGCCGGCGGCATCACCGCCCAGGACTTCGAGCTCGCCGACTACTGCGACTCCATCGCCGAAGCCGGATGAGCCGCGGGCCCGGCCCGGCGTTCAATACACCTCGTCGAACCCAGCGTTGAGTGCCGTGAGCACGCGGATCAGGTCCGCGTCGGTCAGCTCGCGCTCGGGCTCGAACAGGCCGAAGAGTTCCTGAGCATCGCCCGCCTCGATCGCGCGGAAGAAGATCGCCAGCGCCTGCAGCTGCCCGGGCTCGTCCCACGCGTGGTCATCGGCGAGCGGGGGCAACGGGACCGCGCCGTGCGCCCGCCGGATGCCGCCCTCGAGATCACCCATGTACGCGTATACCCGGTCCTCGACCGAGGTCGGGTCTGCTTTGCTCAAACCCCACGCAATCCAGGGCGAGATGTCCGACGTGAAATGCACCAGCGGCTCGCGCACGGGGTGGGCGTAGTTGTACGTGCCGTCGTTGAAGCCGTCTTCGACGAGCTCCCCATCCGCGTCGTAGACGGCCTCGCGGTGCCCGCCCGGGCCGAGGTACACGACGTTGCCCTCCTGCCCGCGCATCCGGTGGATCAGGACCTCGTTCGTGCGCGCAAGGATCGCGTAGATGATCCGCTGGTGCTCGCGGGGGATCTCGCCGGATTGGATCAATTCGATGGTCGGGGCCAGCCAATAGGTGTGCGTCGCGTTATAAGCCGCGAACTCGTGGACGTCGGTGTGGTCCGGGCCTTCGGCTTCGCCAGCGTCGGTCGCTGCGGGGGATGTGGGCGTTGCCGCGGGCGCGGGTTGAGTTTCGGATGCACGCTCAGCCGGCGCCGGCGCCTGCTGGGCAGCCGGTCCCGCGCCGGGCTCGGACCGATCGCACCCCGGAAGAAAAGTGCACACAAAGACAACCCAAACCGCTCGGCGGTGCATGTGTCGGATCATGCCAGATGGTAACAGGCCACGGGCGGCTACTTCAGCTCGACCGTCCAGTACGCCTCATCGAGGAACGCCTTTCACGACGCGTACTTCTCGTTGCCCAGCCGGATCGTGATCAGCGAATTCCGCCGCGGGCCCACGCCGTTGGCGAGCCAACCAACGCACACAGAAACGGCGGAGGGAGACGCTGGCCTTCCCCCGCCGACGGATGGGGTCCGTGCGTTGCCCGTTCTCAACTCGCGCCTGCCTTGACGGCGAACGCGTTGATCCACTGCTCGGCCAGTTCATTGAGCGTCTCGTCCGCCGCCCGCTCCTCTGCCCGAGTCTGCTCGAGGATCTTGACCGCGTCGTCATACCCGAGCATCTTCGCGTACGCGCGCACGCACCCGTACGTCGCGATCTCGTAGTGCTCGACCTTCTGGGCTGCGCACACCAGCGCCGCGTCGCGGACTCGCGTGTCCTCGATGTCGAGCATGTCGCTGCCCTCCTTGATCAGGCCCTCCATCGCGTTGCAGTGAGCGCCGTTGGGCCCGTACTCGGTGTCGGCCATGATCTTCTCGATCCGGGCGACGTGCTCCTTGGTCTCTTCGAGGTGCCCTGCGAACGCCTCGCGCAGGGGCTCGGCCGTCGCCGCGTCGCGCATCTTGGGCAACGCCTTGAGCAGCTGGTTCTCGGCGCTGTAGAGGTCCTTGAGCTGTTCGATGTACAGTTTTTCGAGGCTGTCGAGTTTCATGGTGGGGTCTCCGTGTCAGAAGAAATGGACGGCGCCGCAAGGGGGGGACGAGTGCGGCGCCGTCCGGGTGTGGTCACACAACTCAGGGATCAACACCGACAGCGGGTGCAGAACTCGTCGGCGTCCTTCTCGGCCTCAGCCTTGCTCTTGCCGTACGACTCCTGCAGCTTGCCAACGAGCTGCTGGCGCTTCCCGTCGATGACGTCGAGGTCATCGTCGGTCAGCTTGCCCCAGCGTTCCTTTGCCTGCCCTTTGACCTGCGTCCAGTTGCCTTCGATCTGGTCCCAGTTCATCGCGTGTCCTTCCTATATAAAACCGGGATGGAAGTCTCCCGGGTTGGAGGGGGTTGCTCGCGCGCGTTCCTTACGCGTGCGAGATCTTGTCGGCGCTGTGCGCCTTGAAGACGTCCTTGATGTCCGACGAGTCGAGCGGGCAGTCCGTGTCCACCCCGACAAGGACCGAGCCCTTGTGCAGCGCGTCCTCGTAGTGCTTGATCTCGTGCTCGGGTATCGCGAGCCCGACGAGACCGCCGAGCACACCGCCCGTCGCCGCGCCGGCGCCCGCCCCAGCCAGGGCCGCGACGAGCGGGCCCACCGCGATCAGTCCCACGCCGGTCGAAGCGAGCGCCCCGACCGCGGTGAAACCCGCGATCAGCGCCCCAACACCGCCCGCGACGCCGGCGCCGATTGCCGCGCCCTCGCCGACCTTCGACGATGTTTCCACGCCGAAGGACTCGGTGCTGACCGACTCGGACGCCAGAACGCTAATGCAATCCGCCCCCACGCCCTTGGCGAGCAGCGCCTCCACGGCGTTGGCAGCATTGGCGGGCGATTCGAACAGTCCTGTGATGATCTTGCTCATGGCGTGTGCTCCTGTGTTTCGCGACCGCTCGGGCCGCCGGTGTGTGTTCTCGATGGTGGGAGTACACACGCCCGCGGTGGGCGCACGATGAACCGTCCGTGAATCGGCGTTCACATACAGCCCGGCGGGCGGCCCGCGTTGCTAAGTCGCTGGTTGTCAGGAGTTTGCGTAGGCGGCGTGCCGCGAAAAAATCAGCGAAGCTCGACCGTCCAGTACGCCTCATCGAGGAACGCCTTCCACGACGCGTACTTCTCGTTGCCCAGCTTGATCGCGATCAGCGGGTTCCGCCGCGGGCGCACGGGCTTGGTCACCAGTTGCATCCGGGCCTGCGTCGGCGTCCGCCCGCCCTTGCGCGCGTTGCACCGGACGCACGCGCACACCAGGTTCTCCCACGTGTCGGGCCCGCCCTGGCTCCGAGGCTGCACGTGGTCGATCGACAGCTCGCTCGTCGGGAAC
>BQJQ01000103.1 GCA_021604785.1 Phycisphaeraceae bacterium | reverse complement strand
CCGCCGCACCGCGACCGTCTGGTTCCGAACGTACCGCCGCCGCACCGGCTCGATCTCCGCCGACGTCAGCATCGCCAGCACCGGCGCCACCGCCAGCGCCTCGTCCGAACGCACCTGCTCGATCGTGCTCAGCGTCCGCTCCAACGGCAGCGACGTCACGACCAGGTCGATCCCCGGACGCTCCGCGACCGCCGCCGCGACGTCGCCCAGCCCGCCCTCAGCCGGCGGCAGCACCTCGTACCCGTCGCCCTCGAGCACCGACCGCACCCGGTCGTACGTCTCGCGGTCCCGCCCGGTCAGCACCACCGCGTACCGCGCGTTCGCGTCGCGGATCGCGCCCGCCAGCAGCGGCACCACCCGGGGCGAGCCCGTGAACGGCACGTCCGGCTGGGCCAGCCCAAGAGCCAGCGCCGCCTCATATTGCACGCGCCGGTTCGGGTACCGCAGCGCCTCAAGCATCGGCCCGCCGCCGCCCTCGCCCCAGAGCGTCCGCGGGCCCGCGGTCTTCTGCACCGCGTTGATCGCGACCAGCGCCAGCGGCGTGTCCCGGTCCTCAAGCCCGCGTGCCACCACCAGATTCGTCGTGTCCGCCCCCGCCGCGATCGCGAAGTATTCCGCGCTGCGCCGCTCGGGCCCGTACGCCGGGTTGACGTACCCCTCGGGCGTGTCGAGCTCGCGCGAGAAGTTCGCCGCAAGCCACAGCGCCATCACGCCCCGGTCGCTCGCGTTCTCCCGCAGCGACCGCTCGGCGGTCCGCATCGCCATCGCCTCGTGGAAGACCTCGGACCGGATCGCCGTCATATTCAGGCCCAGCCCGGGGTTGTAATCCCACAGCAGCTGGTGGCTCTCGCCCTGGAAGCTCGTCAGTTCCACCCGTTCGTCGTAGTACGAATCCGCCAGCAGCCCGAACAGCGTCGCGACCGGCGTGTTCGCGTCGCCCTGCAGCCGCTCGATCGCCCGGCCCGTGCTCTGGCGCACCGCGTCCACCTGCGTGCTCTGGTGCACCGCCGTCAGGTACGGCAGGCTCGTCCGATACTCGATCTGCGACAGCACGTTCGCGATCGCTTCCTGACGCGCCGGGTCCACCGACTCGAGCGCCACCGAAAGCGGGATGATCGCCTGACGCCCCAGGTCCTTCATAACCCGCTGCACCTGCGCCTGCAGCGCGGGGTTGCCGCCCTGTAAAAACGCCTCGAGCAGCTGGGGCATGGCGTACTCGCCCGCCGCGATCAGCCGCTCGCGCGCCAGCGTCCGCGCCCGCAGCCCGCCGGTCAGCAGCTCGATGTTCCGCTGGATCTCGTCCGGGTGACGCGCCCGCGCCAGCTTGCCGTCGCGGAACAGCCTGTCCAGCTCCGCCGCGATCGGCTCGAGCTGCTGCACCCGCATCGCCTCGGCGACCGACCGCTCGAACCGGTCAAACTCGCCCGTGCCCTCGACGAGGTCCACGAACTCGATCGGGTCGAGCCCCGCGTCGAGCAGTTCCTGCCCCAGCGCGACCGCCGCGTCGTACCGCGCGATGCGGACGAAGTGGATGAAGTCCTTAAGTGTCTCGTCCGCCCCGCGCTCCGAAGCGGCCGGCGGCGTGCTGCTCGGCTGCCCCAGCGCCACAGACGCCGGCAGGCCCAGGGCCCCCACCGAGCCCAGCGTGAGCATCGAACACGAAAGACGGACAACGATCGCTCTCGATCCGGGCACGGGCAGCTCCTGGCGGGTTCCGCGTGGGCGGGCTATCGGTGGCGCCGAGACCCCGCCGCCCGCAGCGAAGCCCGTTGGAGACCATTCCATACGCTGACAGCCCCCCACCGGATGCCCAGGGCGAGACTCTCAGGGGGCGACTCTATCGGTCGCCCACGAACCCTGTCAACGTCCTGCCGCCCCCTTGTGCCCCCCCCGAGCCCCCGAACACCCCCCTCCGCCGGTCCGGAAACGCGATTGTTCTGTCCCTTCTGCCCCGGCATTAAGCAAGGGCCCGGTCGTTCCGATGATGAGGCTGTCGCTGACCAGGCCGAACGAGCAGGCCCTGCTGAACTGATTTTTATCGAGGTGAGCCGTATGCCTATCGAGAAAGACGTCCTGACCACTGGCGAAGTGGCGAAGATCTGCAACGTCGCCCCGCGGACCGTCTCGAAATGGTTCGATTCCGGATCGCTCAAGGGCTACCGGATCCCGGGGTCCAAGGACCGCCGGATCCCAGTCGCCGAGCTCTACCGGTTCATGAAGGCCCACCAGATCCCCATGGACGGGATCGTCTCCGGGTCCACCCGCGTCCTGGTCGTCGATTCCGACGCCGAGGTCGTGCAGGTCCTCGAGAAGGTCCTCACCGAGCAGACCTCCTACGAGGTCAAGACCGCGACCACCGGCTTCCAGGCCGGGCTCGAGTGCGAACGCTTCCGCCCCCACGTCATCCTCATGGATGTCCACCTGGGCGACACCGACGCACGCAGCCTCGTCGGGCTCATCCGCTCGAACGGCCAGCTTCAGATGTCCAAGATCCTCGCCATGTCCGGCAAGCTGACCGACGGTCAGGCCGGCTCGCTCCGCCAGTCCGGCTTCGACGGCTTCCTCAAGAAGCCCTTCCAGGTCCGCCAGGTCGTCGAGTCGATCGAGAGCGTCACCTCCATGGCCGCCTGATCCACAAACACACGCCGCCCGAGGGACTCAACCCCCGAGGGCGGCCCGAGCTTCGCCTCGAAATGCAACGAGGCCCGCACGGACGCGGGCCTCGTTGTGTTTTTGGAATGCTCGAACGCGTGTATCTCTACTATCGAGTATGCCGTCAGACCGAGATCCATGGCCACCGCGGACACATGCACGCCTCCGATGGGCGGCCGCTGGGCTCGCGGGGCTGGTGACCATCGGCGTAGCAATTGCTGGCAAGGTCTTCTTCGCGGGCTTCTACGAGTTTTTTCCCCAGTTCCCCATCATCACGACTGAGGAATCGCCTCCGCTGGATCCGAATGCCGGTCGCGCTCAGATGATCTGCAACGTCGCGATCGTCCTCGGAGTGGTCTTCACCGCTTGGTGCATCCTGCGTCTGCGCCGCGTTGTTGAAAACCAGAAGTACGAAGATCGAAATAGTTAGGCAACGACTCCAGGCCTACTTCACGCTCGCCATGTACGCCGCCAGGATGTCCCGCGCCGCCTTCAGGTCCGTCGTGTCGATCATCTCGGTTACCGTGTGGATGTACCGCGTGCCGACCGTGATCCCGATCGCCCGCGCGCCCGCCGCCGCCTGCTGGGCCGCGGCCCCGTCCTGCCCGCCCGCCGCCAGAATCGACCGCTGGTACGGGATCTTCTTCTTCTTCGCGACCGCCTCGACGTCATCGACGAGCTGCTTGTCCGCGATGAAGCTGCCGTCCTTGATGTGCAGCGCGAACCCCTTGCCGTGCGTCGTCACCCGCTCCTCGCTGGGCACGCCGGGCGTGTCGCACGCCAGCGTCACGTCGATGCCCAGCCCGATGTCCGGCTTCACCGCGTAGCTCGCCGTCCGCGCCCCGCGCAGCCCGACCTCCTCCTGCACCGTGAACGCCACCGTGATCTCGCACGCGTGCGCCGTCCCGGCCCGGTCCAGCTCCCGCACCGACTCGATCCCCAGCCAGCACGCCACGCGGTTGTCCAGCGCCTTGGACACCACCTTCTTGCCGATCTCGATCGCCGGCTCGTCCATCACGATGAAGTCGCCCACCTTGATCTTGCTCTTCACCTGGGCCGCGGGCAGGCCCGTGTCCACGAAGAACTCCTTGACCTCGGGCACCTTCTTCCGGTCGTCCGGGCTCGCGATGTGCACCGGACGCCCGCCCGGGTTCATCACACCCCTGTAGTCCCCGTTGTCCGTGCACACCAAGACGCGCCGGCTGAACAGGTTCCGCGTGTCGAACCCGCCCGCCGCGTTGATCCAGATATACCCGTTGTCATCGATCGCGTAGACGAAAAACCCGATCTCGTCCATGTGGCACAGCTGCATGACCTTCGTCGCCCCGTCCACAGCCTTCGCCTTCGCCCGCGACTTGCTCCCCGCCTTGCTCGCCGACCGCGGGTATCGCGTGCAGATGAGCGAGCCCATCGCGTCGGTGTAGGTCTCGTCAAAGAGTCCCTTGATCTCTTTTTCGATCAGAGCGCGGACGCGGTGCTCGCGCCCCGGCACGCCGGGGGTCTCGCAAAGACGCTTGAGCAGATCAATATTCACGTGGTTCTCCCTCGGGTCGGTTGAGCGTCAAGCCTAGGGCCGGCTCGCCCCCGTACGCTTGCGCATGGCGCACCCGTCCCCCCTGGCCTCCCGACATACCGCCGCCGACGCGATGACGTTGCCCTACGGCCCGCCCGACGCGCCCATCGACGTCCCCGCCGCCTTCGACGCCGTCGAGCTCGAGTACGCCGCCCTCCGCAAAGGCTGCGTCCTCGCAGACGCCCCCCAGCGCGCGACCCTCGAGATCACCGGCGCCGACCGCCTGAAGTTCCTCGACGCGATGATCACCCAGAAAACCCGCGACCTCAAACCATTCCAATCCGGGCGCTCGTTCTGGCTCGACCGCAAAGGCAAGATCATCGCCGACTTGCGCCTCACCCAGCTGCCCGACCGGATGCTGGTGGACATCGACCCGTTCACGATCGAGCAAACGATCGAAACCCTCACCGGCTTCGTCTTCGCCGAGGACGTCGAACTGACCGACGAGACCGCCCGCCTGCACCGCCTGTGGCTGATGGGCCCCACCGCCGCCCGACTGCTCGAACTCGCCGCCGAACACACCGAAGGCCAAGGCCCAGCGCCGACCGAACTCGAACGGGACGAGGCGTGCATCGTCCAAGTCGCCGGCACAGAAGTCGTCGTCGAGCGCACCGACCTCATCGGCGCGCTCGGGCTCGAACTCACCCTCCCCGCCGACCGAGCCGCGGACGTGTGGGACCACCTCATCGAGATCGGCCGCCCCCCCGCGCTCGACCCCGAGACCGGCCGCCCATCCGCCGAGCCCACGCCCACGCAGGCCGAGATCCGCCTCCGCCCCGCCGGGTGGCTCGCGATCAACACCGCGCGCATCGAGGCGGGCATCTCCCTCTTCAACCTCGACTTCGGCCCCACCAGTCGCCCCGGCGAGACCGCCGTCCTCCGCGACCGCGTCGATTTCAAGAAGGGCTGCTACCTGGGCCAGGAGGTCGTCGCCCGCATGGACTCCCGCGGCGCGTTCAAGCAGCGCGTCAGCGCCATCCGGTTCGACGCCCCGGCACTCAACCCAACCGACCCGCACGCGCCCCCGCCGATCCCCGTCGCCGGCGCCCCGGTCTTCGCCGAGGGCGACGACACGCCGGTTGGCATCATCACGAGTTCCACCGTCTCGCCCATGCTCGGAGCCGCGCCCATCGCGATCGCGACGCTCAAGGCGGACGCCACCGAGCCGGGCACCCGCCTCCGCGCGCCCACCGACGCCGGCCCCGCGACCGGCACCGTCCAAGCCAGCATGCAGTTCTGGCCGCCCGCGACCTGACGCCTCACGTCGGGACGGGGCGCCGATAGATCTGTTCGATATCCGGCCCCACGCGAGCCGCACGGTCGAGAGAGAACACGGTGCCCAACCGAGGCTGAAACGCCTCCACAGCCCGCACCGCGTCCGCGACGTTGCCCGTCGGCACGTGCACAACTGCCTGATCGACAACGTTCGCCTCGAACGCAGCGCCAAGCAGTGTTGGCCCAGTTTCAAGCAGCACGCTCGCCACCTGGCGCTCTTGCCAGAGCGAGCTCAGAACGCCTGTCAGATCGCGTGTGCCCTCCGAAACGACCAGGACCTCTGGCCCCGCGTCGCGGAGCATCGCCGCGGTCTTCGGCATTCGCCCGCGCGAGTCGAGCACAACCCGCACGGGCGTCCGTCGCACCCGGCGCCCTCCCCGCACCGTCAACAGCGGATCATCCTCCAGCACCGTCCCAATCCCCGTCACGATCGCGTCCACCCGCCTACGAAGCCGGTGCACCCGCCGCTGCGCGCGCTCGCCCGAGATCCACCGATCCCCTTGCTCGTTCGCGTCGAGCCGACCTCCAAGTGTCTGCGCCCATTTCGCGATCACCCAAGGCCGCCCCGTCCGCACGCGGTGCACGAACGGGTCGCTGATGCGCGTCGCGTTGACGCTCGCATCCGTGACCTCGCACGCGATCCCCGCGGCTTCGAGCAGCGCGCGCCCCCCGCCCGAGACTTCCGCCGGGTCCGGGCGCGCGTACACGACCCTCGCCACCCCCGCCTCGATCAGCGCCTCCGTGCAAGGCGGCTGCTTCCCATGATGACAGCACGGCTCGAGCGTGCAATACACCGTCGCCCCGCGCGGGTCCTCACCCAACGCCCGGCAGCGCGCCAGCGCCTCCCGCTCCGCGTGCAGCCCGCCGAATTTGGTGTGGTGCCCCGCCCCGATCACACGCCCGCCGCGCACGATCACCGCCCCGACCAGCGGGTTGGGCTCGACGTCCCCCACCGCCCGCCACGCCGCGCGCGCCGCAATGTCGAGATACGTCTTGGCCTCGGAGTCACCCACAGCCGAACGCTAGCGCGCCACGGTGGGCTGGAAGCCCACCGCTCCTGCTCAAAAACAGGCGGCACGAATCATCACGCGATCCGGATCATCGCCCGCCGTTCCTCGGGCGAGACGACCCCCGCCGCGTCCTCCAGCCACCGGCGCGCGTCCTGCACATACCCCGCCGTCGGCTTGAGCTCGGGCAGCCGCTGCGCCCAATACCGGTTGAACCGCATCATCGCCAGCTCGCGCACCAGCTTGGCGAGCATCGACGCCAGCGCCACCGGCATGTGCGCGTCCTCGGCCTCGGGCACGAACTGGATCCCCACCCGCTCGCCGATGCGGTACCGGCTGACCCGCGCCGAGCGCTCGAGTTCCTCAACCCCCGCGCCCCACGCGTTGCGCACAAGGTCCGTGTAGTCCAGCCGCCCGCTCTGCCGATCGCACACGATGCGGATGTCCGAGTCCGCGCTCCACCGGTCTCGGATGTGCGCAAGATGCTCGCTCAGCCCGGCCTCGGTCGTCGCCGCCTTGGACCCGGCCCGCTCGATCAACCCGTTGAACTCCTCGACCCCCATCGCACGGCAACGCAGGTCGAGCACCTCGACTCCCGCCCGCGCCAGCGCGCGCGAGAGCACGTTGACCGTGATCGCCCGCTCGCCGGCGGACCAGTCCAGCGGCAGCCCCACCGGCCCTCCGCCCTGCCAATCGCACGACTCCATCCGCGCGCCCACCGCCTCAAACAGCGCCTCGTCGTGCCCGACCTCCCACCCCATCGCGCCTGCGAACCCGAGCACACCCCGCTCCAGATGCCGCAGCGGGTGCCGCGTCTTCAGCGAATTCGAACCCTTGAGCGCCTTCGAGTCCGCGACGGCGATCCGCCCGCCGCGCGCGTCTTTTGCGCACCTGCAGACCTCCGGGTGGAGCAGTTTCCAGAGATCAGGAGCGCCCTCGCCGGGCGTCCATTCGTGCACGCGGACCGCCGCCATCGACACGCACAGCGGGCCCAGCATCGGCCCGAACCCCGCCTCGTCAATCCCGCAGTACACAAGCGACATGCGACGAGCGTACCACCTCGCCCATCCAGCGGGTGATCCGAAGCGTGCCCGTGCACGCAGCGCCTTCGCCCAGCGTCACTTGCGCGGCTTGCCGCCCACCGTCAGCTTGACCTTCCGCCCGCGCCGCCTCTTGGGCCCGATCACCCCCACCGCCCGAAGCAGCCCGAGCAGGCAGACAAACGCCACCGCCGACACGATCCAGAACTGGATGTCCCCGATGGGCAGGCGCACGCTCGCGGTCCTCCCTACGTCACGCCCGAAGCACGCAACGCCTGGTACGTGATCAACGCCGCACCGTACGCCAGCACGCTCATCCACGCGAGTTGCAAGATCGCCCACTTCCACCCGCCGGCTTCGCGTGCCGTCACCGCCAGCGTCGGCAGGCACTGCATCGCCAGCACGTAGAACACCAGCAGCGACCAGCTCGTCGCGTGCGTGAGCATCGGCGAGCCGTCATCGCGTTGCGCATTCGTGAGTCGATCCAGCACGCCCGCGTCCTCGGCGTCGTCTGAGCCCGCGACCACGACCGCGAGCGTGGAGACGAACACCTCCCGGGCCGCAAAGCTGCCAAGCACGGCGACCGTGACCTGCCAGTCATACCCGAGCGGCGCGAACACGGGCTGAGCGGCCCGCCCGCCGCGGCCGAGGAAGCTGGACCGGCCGGCGGCGCGCGCCTCGACCTCGTCGGCCTGCGCGAGCAGGATCGCCGCCTCGTCGGGCGCACCGGGCTCGACCTGCGCCGCCTGGGCGCGCAGCGAGACCGCTTCGGGCGGCGCGCTCGCGTGCGGGTATTCACCCAGCCACCACAGCACGATCATCATCGCGACGATCACCGTGCCGGCCTTCTTCAGGAACGAGCGCGCGCGGTCGTAGGTCGTGAGCAGCGCCGCCCGGATGCTCGGCCGCCGATAGTCGGGCAGGTCCAGCGCCATCGGGCGCGCGGGCCCGCGGAGGATGGTGCGCCGAAAGAGCGCCGCGGTGAACAGGGCCGCCGCCCCGCCGAGCACGTAGCACCCCGCGAAGGCGAGGGCCGCCATGCCCGGGCGGTCTGCGAAGAGCAGACCGGTGAGCAAGACATACACCGGGATGCGCGCGCTGCACGACAGGAACGGCGCGACGAGGATCGTCGCGAGCCGTTCTTGACGCCCGGGGACGCCGCGGCAGGACATGATCGCCGGGATCGCGCACGCGTGGGCGCTGAGCATCGGCACGAAGCTCTGCCCGGGCAGGCCGAACGGGCGGAAGAGACGATCCATGAGCAAGGCCGCGCGCGCGAGGTAGCCGGTCCCCTCAAGCAGCGAGATCAGGAAGAACAGGATGACGATCTGCGGCAGGAAAATGAGGGTCGCGCCGAGCCCGCCGATGATGCCCTCGGTGATCAACTCGGAGACGGCGCCAGCCGGCAGCACGCCCGAGACCGCGTCGGCGAGGCGCGCAAAGACCGTGTCGATCAGGTCCATCGGCACGCCGGCGAGCTTAAAGATCGTCCAGAAGAGCGCGCCCATGACGAGCGCAAACACGACCGTGCCCAGCACGGGGTGCATGAGGGCCCGGTCGAGGCGCTCGGTCAGCTTGTGCGCGCCGTCGGCGCGGCCCGGCCCCTCCGCGGTGCCCAGGTCCTCAGCCCACGCCCACGCGTCCGGTCCCAGCGTGTCGAGCGAGGCGGGCGCGGCCCGCCCAAACGCCTCGGCGAGCGCGGCGAGGCCCTCGCCCGTGCGCGCGCTGGTGACGATGACCGGGCACCCGAGCTTTTCCTCGAGGCGGGCGGCGTCGAGCGGGATGCCGCGCTTGCGCGCCACGTCGCCCATGTTCAGCGCGACGGCGACCGGGGCGCCCGACGCCCCGACCTCGGCGACCAAACGAAGCCCGCGCGCCGGGCGCGTCGCGTCCACCACCACGCAGACGGCGTCGGGCGGGCGGCCATCGAGGGGCGCGCCGGCGAGGGCGTCGCGGCAGACGCGTGCCTCGGACTGGTCGGCTTCGAGGGTGTAGATCCCGGGCAGGTCGATCAACTCGATCGGGCGGGCGTGGTCGCCCAGGGCGCGCCCGACGCGGTACTCCTGCGTCGTGCCCGGGAAATTGGCGGTCTTGTGGCGGACGCCGGCGAGCCGGTTGAAGAGGCTCGTCTTGCCCGTGTTGGGGTTGCCGACGAGGGCGACGCGCATCGCGTGCCGCGGCGGCGCATGAGTCGGCGGGTGGTCGGGCGCGGCCTGGGTCATGATTGGGCGCTCAGGCAGTCGCGGGCGCGATCATCACGCGCTCGGCCAGGCGGCGCTCCAGGCCCAGGCGGCACGGGCACCGGTCGGCGCCCTCGGCGACAACCACGCACGTGCGCCCGGTGTGGCAGACCCGCACGCGCGCGCTGATCCGCAGGCCCATCGAGTCGAGGAGTGCGCGGTCGGGACCGTCGATGTTGACCTGGGCGACGGTGCCGGTGGCGCCGCGGCGGAGGGTGGCGAGGGGTCGGGGCTCGATCTGGGTTGCCGATGCGGACATGCTGGACCCCCTGCCCGCGTCGGATCCGGTCCTCGGGGCCGATCGCGGGCAGGGGATGCTACCTCCGTTGAGACTGGGTCTCAACTTGAGGCGGGATTGGAGCACCCCAGGGCTTGCCGAGCGGGGGCCGGCGCACGAAAAAG
>BQJQ01000102.1 GCA_021604785.1 Phycisphaeraceae bacterium | reverse complement strand
CGCCCTCGCCCGCGAGCCCGCCGCGGACATCGACCGCACGGGCGTCTTCAACATCGACGACGTTGAGGCTTTCGTCGCGTTTTACATCGAAGCGTGCAGCTGAGGCGCACTCACCCCTGGGCCGTCGGCCGCCCCGGGTCCGCGTCGGCCGCCGTGATCCGGCGACCCCGCGGGCCCATCTTCCCGCGCTTGCGCAAATCGCGCGACAACGCCACGAACCCCAACGCCCCCAGCGTCGTCAGCCCGCCGCACAGCACGAACACCCACACCCCGGCGCCCGGCGCGACCCGCTCGAGCCCCTCGTACAGCGTCACGCCCCCCACCCCCGCGAGCACGCCCCGCACGCCCGTCAGCGTCACGTGTACGCCCATGTAGTTCGAGCTGTTGTGGTCGGACGCGAAGTCCAGGTGCCCGAGCGTCCACCCCAGCGCCCCGCCACCGAACGCGACGCCCCGCAGCGCCGCGAACACATACAGCGGCCAGAACGTCCGCGTCCAGCACGCCGCGAACAGCACGCCGATCGACACCACGAACACCCACGAGTGGTACGCCCGGAACCGCGCGATGTGCATCCCGTCGAGCATCTTCGCCCAAAACGGCACGGCCATCGGCATCACCAAGAGCGAGATCGCCGTCGTCACCACCAGCGACCGGAAGTACCCCGCCCCGAAATACTCCCGCAGCACGATCGCCAAGAGCGAGAACGTCGTGATGTTCCCCAGGCCCAGCAGCAGCTGGGCCGTCATGAACTTGTCGTAGTCCCGGTCCTTGCGGACCACGTTCACCAGCGCAATCGGGTTGAACGACGGCGCCTCGCCCGCGTCCGTCTCACGCTCCAGCCGCAGCAGCCGCCGGTGCTCACGCACGCGGATGCCCGACCACGACCACAGCCCCACGATCCCCAGCACGCACCCCACCGGCACCGCGACGCGGAACACGCCCCACGACAAATCCCCCGCCGAAGGCTCGAGCCCCCACCGCGCCAGCAGCTCGCCCAGCCCCGAGTGCTCCCGCCCCGCCAAATCGATCGCCAGGCCCAGCCCCAGGCTCAGCAACGCGATCAGCGTGGGCCCCACCATCGCGAACCGCCCCGTGATCCGCGCACGTACGCCCGCGCGGTAGTTGTTCCGCCAGACCGTCGAGCGGATCGAGCTGAACCCCGCCCAGCACGTCCGCGCCGTCAGCGCCGCCACCGCGATCAGAATCAAACCGAACGCGTTCCGCGGCGCCAACGCCATCCCGAACGCCGCGACGAGCATGATCGCCTGCACCCGCGTGATCGCCCGAATCTTGTGCTGCCCGTGCGCGAGGCGCACCCAGAAGAAGCTCGACAGGTTCGCCAACGCCGGCACGACCGAGATCAGCGCGCTCACCGCGTTGAGCAGCGCCCCGCTCACCTGCCCCTCGAACCCGATCCGCACCAGCACGCTCAGCACGCTGCCCTCGAACAGCACCAGCGCAAACGGGAACGAGCAGGCCGCGATCAGCTCCCGCCGGTAGTTGTGGCGCGCCATCGCCGGCACCCGCGACGGGCTGAACGTGCCCAGCGCCGCCCGCGCCAGCCCCGCTGCGCCGTTCGCCTGCGTGGATGGCGCCGGGGGCTCCCCCTCGCCCCCCGCCGCCGTGTTGGAGGGCCCGCCGGGCGATCCGTTCACAGGGCAGTATTGCACCCGCGTGCTCGCATCGCGTCGCCCGCCCCGGATCGCCCCATCCCGAGCTACCGTTGCCCATGACCAACCCCACCGACTACCTCCTCGGCACCGACGACGTCGAGCTCACCCGCCTGGGCGTGCAGCACCGGCTCTGGGCCGCCTCGGCCGCCAAGGGCTGGGAGCGCGCCCGCGTCCGCCCCGGCTCGCGTGTGCTCGACATCGGCTCGGGCCCGGGGTACGCCGCGATGGACCTCGCCGAGCTCGTCGGCCCCCGCGGCCGCGTGCTCGGTGTCGAGGGCTCGCCCGCGTTCACCGACGAGTTCAACACCAACGCCGCCCAGCGTGGCTTCGCCCACGCCACCGCCATCAACGGCGACGTCCACGACCTCCGCGCCCACGCCGCCGACGAAGCGGGCACGTTCGACGCCGCCTGGGCCCGCTGGGTGCTCTGCTTTGTCGAAGACGCCGCCAAGGTCGTCCGCGAGGCCTTTGCCTGCCTCGCCCCCGGCGGGCGCCTCGTCGTGCAGGACTACTTCGGGTATGAGGAGTCCATCAAGCTCGCCCCGCGTTCGCCCGCCTTCGAGCGCGGCATCGCCGGCATCTCCGCCAGCTGGCGCGCCACCGGGTCAAACCTTGACATCATGGGCGACATGCCCGCGATGATGCGGGCCGCGGGGTTCGGGTCCGTTGAGGTCCGTGTCATCCAGCGCATCGCCCGCCCGCACGAGCAGATGTGGGCCTGGCCGGACATCTTCTGGCCCAGCTTCATCCCCCGCGTCGTCGAGGCCGGGTTCCTGACCCAGCTCCAGGCCGACGCGTTCATGGACGCCTGGCGCGCCGCGAGCGAGAACCCCGACGCGTTCATCCTGCTCCCGCCCGTGTTCGAAGCGATCGCCGTCAAACCCGCCTGACCGCTCTCGCAGCACAGACGGGCCTTCTCAACTGGCCTTGCCCGGTTGTTGCCGAGTTCGGACCGTCCCGAGAGCCCTGCCCTCTCCGCCTGTTCAGCGTCCGCGGCGGCCCCCGCTCACGCCCAAGGTGAAAAAAGCATTCCCCGCCCCGGGCCCCCATATCATCCCGCTCGCCCGGGCCCCCTTCCTTCTCGAGATCGAACCACCGCCGTGCATATCCGAAACTTCTCCATCATCGCTCACATCGACCACGGCAAGTCCACCCTCGCCGACCGCCTCCTCCAGGCCACCCACGCCGTCACCGACCGCGAGGCCAAGGAGCAGCTCCTCGACTCGATGGATCTCGAACGCGAGCGCGGCATCACCATTAAGGCCTCCGCCGTCACCGTCATGCACCAGCACAACGGCGAGACCTACATGCTCAACTTCATCGACACCCCCGGGCACGTCGATTTCGGCTACGAGGTCTCCCGCGCGCTCAAAGCCTGCGAAGGCGCGCTCCTCATCGTGGACGCCGCCCAGGGCGTCGAGGCCCAGACCGTCGTCAACACCTACCTCGCCGTCGGCCAGGACGTCGAGATCATCCCCGTCCTCAACAAGATCGACCTCCCCGCGGCACGCCCCGAGGAGATCGCCGATGAGGTCGAGCAGGTCCTCGGGCTCCCCGCAGAAGACTGCCTCTGCGTCAGCGCCAAGACCGGCGTGGGAATCCCCGAGCTGCTATCCGCCATCTGCGAACGCTGCCCCGCCCCTCGCCCGCCCGAGTGCAAAGAACTCCGCGCTCTCATCTTCGACGCCGTTTACGACGACTACCGCGGCGTCCTCATCTACGCCCGCGTCTTCGACGGCACCCTCAAGGTCGGCGACAAGATCCGCTTCATGGCACTCGGCCGCACCTTCCAGGTCACCGACCTGCTCAAGTACACGCCCAAGCCCACCCGCGTGAAGTCCGCCGGCGCCGGCGAGACCGTCACCGTCGTCGCCGCCATCAAAACCCTCGGCGACGTCCGCGTCGGCGACACCATCACCCACGACCTCCACCCCGCCGCCACGCCCCTCGACGGCTACGAGCCCCCGCGCCAGATGGTCTTCTGCGACTTCTACCCCGCCACCTCAGAAGGCGGCAAGGGCGCCGACTTCGAAGAGATGCGCGACGCCATCGACCGCCTCGCACTCAACGACAGCTCCTTCACCTACGCCCCCGTCCACTCCGAAGCCCTCGGCTTCGGCTTCCGCTGCGGGTTCCTCGGCCTCCTCCATATGGACATCGTCCAGGAACGCCTCGAGCGCGAGGGCGGCATCGAGATCGTCCAGACCGCCCCCACCGTCTCCTACGAAGTCAAAATCCGCGGCAAGGGCGGCGGCTTCGAAGACATCGAAGTCCACAACCCCGGAGACCTCCCCGACCCCTCCGCCATCGTCGAGATCCGCGAGCCCATCTGCCGCCTCGAGATCATGCTCCCCAAGCACAACATCGGCGACATCATGAAGCTCGTCCTCGACCGCCGCGGCACGTACAAGTCCCAGCAGTACGTCTCCGACACCCGCGAGCTTCTCCACTTCGAGATCCCCCTCGCCGAACTCATCTATGACTTCTACGACAAGCTCAAGGGCATGACCTCTGGCTACGGCACCATGGACTACGAGGTCACCGGCTTCCGCGCCGACGAGCTCAAGAAGGTCGACATCCTCATCACCGGCGAGCCCGTCCCCGCCCTCGCGCTCATTGCGCACAAGGACAAGGCCGAGCAGCGCGGCCGCCTGCTGCTCAAGAAACTCGTCAAGCAGATCGACCGCCACCAGTTCGAGATCCCGCTCCAAGCCGCTATCGGCGGCAAAATCATCGCCCGCGAAACCATCCGCGCCTTCCGCAAGGACGTCACCGCCAAGTGCTACGGCGGCGATGTCAGCCGCAAACGCAAGCTGCTCGAAAAGCAGAAGAAGGGCAAGGACCGGATGAAGAACATCGGGTCCGTCAACATCCCCCAGAAGGCGTTCATGGCAGTGCTGGAGACGGGGGAGTAATAACGCATCATGCCTAAGCGGACAGTCTTTGTCATTGGGGCCGGCGCTTCGGCGCCTTACGCAGTCCCGCTCGGAAAATCACTTATTCGCCAAGTGGCTGATGCACTCCCCTTCGTTATTGACGGGCCTCAGGGATACCGCCCACCGGAAGCGGAACCCAACACTCAATATCCATTTGGTTGCACTAGCCCTACTGCAAAACGCTTGCAACGCAGAATAGCCCAAAGCACACCATTTCAAACCATCGACCAATTCATTGCACGCCAGCCCGAACCGGACAGAACCTTTCTGTTGCAAGCCATGATTTGGGCCCTATGGCAAGCCGAAGAGGTCGCCGTCAACAGCACCACCGATGAACAAGAAGACTGGATTGGATGGTTACTAGCCAATCGCATGCACTCTTCCATTGATTCACGCAAGCTCCCGCACACATGCTTCGTCACTTTCAACTACGAACGCACCGTGCTATTACGCATGGCCCTTCAGATCGCCAGCTTTACCAGCAGTTTCCTCAAGGACTGTGTCAAAGAGCTACAAAAACCGGATGAGCACCACCCTTGCCCCAAAGCCCGGTTTTCACATGTGTACGGGCAGATTGGCGTTGATCCCATTCCCATCAATGAGGAATGCCAGTTTGACTTTCAGCGTGATCACACGCTGCTTACGGAAGCTACAAAAAACACCGGTGTAATGTTCGAAAGCGAAGACACCGCACTCAGCGCGCGACAACAACGAGCTACAGCAACGCATTTTTACGAACAATTGTGGGAATGGGCAGAGCAGATTATCTTCTTGGGCTTTGGATTTCATTCCGACAACCTCGATCGCATTTGTCTGACGCCCACCGCACTTGGTGTCGTTGGAAAACGAGGATTCATCGGAGGTACCGGTTACCGTATGTCGCCGGTTGACCAAGGCCGAATTCGGGATTGGGCCGGGAGCGCATTCATCCTCGCTCCACCAGAGATCAAGATAATCCCGTTTCTTGATCAACACCTCATTCTGTGATTAGCGGCCGTTGACGGGTGCGGGTGCCGTGGAGACGACGAAGTCTTCTCCACGCCGCGACCACACTCACCGTGGAGAAGGCGAAGCCGGCGTCCCCACGCCACCCACAGCCGCACCCGCGTGCCGCAGCACATACGCCTTGGCCGCCCGCGCGTGATCCCGGTCGTTGATCGGCAGTGCCCGCGACCGCGGGCTCACTCCCCCCGCTCACCCCGCCACGGCATCAGAAACCCCCGCCCGACCGAGTGCGTCAACCCCGAGACGCGCCCGCCCCGGATCTCGCCCGATGTGTGGTACGCGCCCGACCCGTCCCCTGTGGTGAACGCGAACCGGACGACGCCGAATGCCGTGGTGACGCGCCCGTCGCGGATCGGCGAGCCGTCATAGAACGTCCCCTCGATCGCGCCGCCCTCGATTGATCTGATCTTCATCTTCACGAGGTACGGGTCCGCGCCCGCCGAGGGTCGCAGATCGATCGTCCACGAGCCCACGAGCGCCGCCGCGTCCGGGTCTTCTCGCTCGAGCCGGATCTCGTTGCGGAACGCCCACAGGGCGTCTGCGTCGCCGCGCGGTCGCACGTCTTTGGTCGACCGGAAGGTATCGCCGTCCATCACCCTGGTAACGCGCTCGTCCACCGGCTCGCCGTTGTCGAACCCCTCGCCGATCAGCACGAGCGTCCAGTCGCCCGCGTCGGTGAACCGGCGCTCGTCGACGGTCATGACCTCCAGCCCTCCCTCTTCGCCGAGCCCCAGGTCGAGGTGGCGGTCGCCGACGATCGAGACGGCGCCCTCGGAGACAATCACCCGCCCGGGGTCCGTGAACTCGACGCGGCTGGTGAACGATGCCGTCAGCACGCTCGCCTCAACCACGTACACCGCCGGGATCTGCACCCGCCCGTCGGACTGGTAGTCGCGATACTCAAGCACCCCGGCCCACCGACCGTCCAAGCTAGCAACGATCGACCGGTCCGTCTCCGCCGTGCCCTGGGCGAGGGCCGCCCCGCTCCACGCCCCGTAACTCAACACTGCACCCACCGTTCGCATCATGTTCATCATCAGGCCCTCCGACCGCCCAGCGCGGCCCCGTGGGTTCGCCTGACCCGGCCCGCGCGATGCACACCGTGCCGATCTTGATGAAGCCATCCCCCCAAACACCCGACTAGAGTCCCCCATGCGCAAGCTCGCGGAAATGGTCGGCGACCTCGTCGAAGGCGACCCCAAGATCCTCATCGGGATCGGCGTCGTCATCGTCGTCGTCGTCGGGTGCGCCATCTACGCCAAGGCCACCAAGGCCCGGCGCCTCCGCGCCCAGGCCAAGTTCGTCCGCCGGCGCGACTGAGCGCACGAAAAAGGCGGCGAGCCAAAGCCCGCCGCCCCTGAATCACATCACGCCCGAGACCGCCCGAACGGCGATCGCCGCGCGCCCTATTCCGGCGCCGCCTGCCCCGCACCCCGCGGCCCGGGCACGGCCTCGATGATCTTGTTCGACCACGGCTTGTTCACAAACACTCGCCGCCGACCGTCCGGCCACGCGATCTCGATCCGGTCGATCACCGTCGCGTCGCCCAGCCCGAAGTGCGCCTCGTAGGGCACCTGCCCCAGGATGCTCCACCCCGACGAGATCAGCCGCGTCATCACCTCGCCGCCGGCCCACACGCGCACCACCGTCCCCACCGAGAAGTGGTCGCCCTTCTTGTCATACCGGCGCGGCTTGATCACCAGCCAGTTGTCCTCGCCCGGCGTCGTCGCCGAGGTGTTCATGTACAGCAGCATCCCGCCCGGGTGGTGCACCTCGACGAGGTCCTGCTTGCCGTCGCGGTCAAAGTCCGCCGCCGCCAGCCCGGACGCCACCGCCGTGTCGTCGAACCCCGCAGCCACCCCGATCTCATCGAACACCAGCGGATCCGTCGAGATGTTCTCGAAGAACCGCGACCGGTCCGTCGCGAAGTGCACGCTCCCGTGCCCGTTCGTGACGGCCAGGTCCTGATCCCGGTCGTTGTCGAAGTCGCCCCAGTCGCACCCCCAGCCCCAGTCGCAGAACGCGACGCCGGATGCGATTGCGACGTCCTCGTACCGCGGGCTCGCGCCGGGCCCGTTGTCGCGGAAGAGCACGTTCTGCGTGTCCACCCAGTAGGGGAACGTCGCCGTCGCGTCGTGGATCTCGGTGACGTAGATGTCCAGGTCCCCATCGTTGTCCGGGTCGCCGAACGCGACGCCCATGTCATTGAACGAAGGCAACAGCCCGTACGCCGCCGCCTGGTTCTGGAACGTCAGGTTCCCCTGGTTGATGTACAGCGCCTTGATCCCGTCCTCGCCATCGACCGCCGCGTACACATCCAGCAGCCCGTCGCCGTTGAAGTCGTGCATCACCGCCTGCCAGTTGGCAAAGTTCCGGTTCATGTCACCGCTCGCCGCGATCACGTTCGTGAACGTCCCGTCCCCGTTGTTGCGGAACAGATCCGAGCCTTCCAACCAGAGCCCAAGGTACAGGTCCAGGTCGCCGTCCGCGTCCAGGTCGCCCGCGGTGAGCGTGCCAACCATCGCGAAGAAGTTCGACTCACCCACTGCGCCGATGTGCGCCCCGCCCAGCCCGGACCCCGCCGTCACCTCCGTGAACGTGTGGTCCGCGTTCTGCCGGAACAGCCGCAGCGTGTTGGGCCACGTGATCGAGGGCTGCCCGAGCAGCTGCCCGTGGTGGTCGTTCCCAATGACCAGGTCCAGGTCGTGGTCCCCGTCGTAGTCAAAGAAGAGTCCCATCCGATCGTTCGACGTCGAGTTGAGCCCGCTGGCGACTGCGACCTCGGTGAAGTTCCCGGTGCCGTCGTTCTGGTAGAGCCGTGAGGGCGAGCCCCATCCCGTCGGCACGAAGACATCGATGTCCCCGTCCCCGTCGTAGTCCGCCGCGCTCACGCCGATGCACTCGCCCTCGGTGTGCGAGAACGACCCCATCCCGCGGGCCACGCTCTCTTCCGAGAAGCTGATCTGACCCGAAGCTGTAGCACCCACAACGAGCACCGCGACCGACGCCGCACGCCAGTTCAACACCTGCATCTTCGCTCTCCTCACCACAGGCGGACCCACCGCCCAGAAGACTTCCACGAGCCTTCAGCATACCGAGGAGGCCCCGGGCCCCAAAGCCCATTTTCCCCATCCTCGCGCCCCTCCGCCCCGGGCCCTCCCCCCGGAAGGGCCCGGGCACGCCATTCTCGGGCCGGGCGAGGTCCCCCGCTCCGCCTCCTACCCGCACCCGGCGAGGAAACACGCCACAAAGCACTCGACGTCATCCACGTTCCAGACCCCGTCAGCCGTGCAGTCCCCCACCGCCGTCTGCCCGATGAACCCCGCGACGAACCCGTCGATGTCGTCCACGTTGAGCACCCCGCCCCCGTCCGTGTCGCATACGCACGCCTCCCCGGCCACGAACGACAGATCATCAGCGCCGAAGAAATCATTATCGCCGGTCCCCGACGCGCTCAGGCGAACGCTCGCAAACGACCCGTCGCTCACGATCCCGAAGAACCCGCCCGACGAGCCGTTCCCGAAGTGCGCGAACAGGTCGAACGCCTGCACGCCCGATCCATCAAAGTCCGCGCTGATATCCACGCCCCGGCTCGAGCTGATGCTCGTGAAGTCGCACCCGAACGCGTTCGTCGCCGCGGGCAACGTCCAATCAATCGAGCGGTACCCGTTCGTCCCCGACGCGTTCCGGATCCGCGCCGAGAACGCGCCGCCCGACACGTTATGGATCAGGGAGGCCCCGAGCGGCTCGTTCGCGTCTGACTGCACCCCCGTCCCGAACGCTAGCGATCCCGCGTCGGCCATGTCCGTGTCGAACGTCTCGGTCGTCACACTCCCCGAGACCGCGGCCTCCCACGCCGCCCGATCCGTAAACACCTGCACATCGGCACCCGCCCCGAACGCGCACGAACACGACACCATGACGCCAACAACAACACGTTCGGCTTGCACAGCAACCTCCTCCGCGGGCACACACACCGCGCGCCCGCCGAGACACCCCCAGCAGCCGCGCGCACGCCCACGCCGAAAGCTACACCCCACACCACATTGGTTGCTATTACGTTCGTGCGCAAGCGCCCGCGCGTTACCGCCACGCCAGCCCATCGGGCAGCGTGTTCAGGTTCTCACACCCGCCCTCGCGCACGATCACCAAGTCCTCCAACCGCATCCCGCCCACGCCCAGCATGTACAACCCCGGCTCGACCGTCACCGCGTCCCCCACCACCAACTCGGGCCCGCCAAGGTCCAACAGCGGCGGCTCCTTCAGATCCAGCCCAAGCCCGTGCCCCGTCCCGTGCGGCATCGAGCAGAACCCGTCCGCCGCCCCCGCCGGCGGGAACCCCATCGAGTACCCCGCGCCCTCGATCACCCCGATCACCGCCCGGTGCACACCCTCACCCGTCGCGCCCGCCCGCGTCGCAGCGATCCCCACCCGCTTCGCCTCGGCGACCGCCGCGTGCATGCGCGCGACCGCGTCGGGCACGTCCCCGTGCACCACCATCCGCGTGCAATCGCCGTGGTACCCCGTCTCGAGGTCGCGCGGGAAGACGTCCACGATCACCGGCTCGCCCGTGCGCAATTCGCCCGCGCCCCCGAAG
>BQJQ01000101.1 GCA_021604785.1 Phycisphaeraceae bacterium | reverse complement strand
CACATCCCCGTCGCGCGGGCCCGAGGGAGGGCCCCGGCGCGGCGGATCATGCCACGGAGGTTCAGATGTCCGAGCAGCCTGTCATTGTCGCCGCCAAGCGGACGCCCATCGGTCGGTTCATGGGCGGGTTCTCGCGCACGCCGGCGACGGAGCTCGGGGCGGTCGCGATCTCGGCGGTACTCGACGCGGCGCCGGCGCTGCGCGGGCACGTGGACGAGGTGCTGATGGGCAACGTGCTGCAGGCGGGGCTGGGGCAGAACCCGGCGCGCCAGGCGGCGCTCAAGGCGGGCATCCCCACGACGATCAACGCGGTGACGGTCAACAAAGTCTGCGGGTCGGGGCTCGAGACCGTCATGCAGGCCGCGCGGGCGATCAAGGCGGGCGATTCGTCGTGCGTCATCGCGGGCGGCATGGAGAACATGACGCTGGCCCCCCACTACGTCTACGCGCGGGCGGGCGTGAAGTTCGGCGAGGCGAAGCTCGAGGATCACATGCAGCACGACGGGCTGTTTTGCGTGCACGAAAACTGGGGCATGACCAGCGCGGCGGACCACATCGCGGAGAAGTACGCGATCTCGCGTGAGGAGCAGGACCGGTTCAGCGCGCAGTCGCACCAGCGGGCGGCTGAGGCGACCAAGAACGGGTGGTTCGGCGATGAGATCGTCGCGCTGACTGGCGCGCAGGTCGGCAACCGGAAGGCGCCAGGCCCTGACGGCGGCGTGAGCGCGGACGAGGGCATCCGGGCGGATTCGACGACCGAATCGCTCGGCAAGCTGCGGACGGTGCCCGGGCATACCTGCATCACGGCGGGCAACGCGAGCCAGATCTCGGACGGGGCTGCGGCGGTGGCGGTGTGCAGCGCCAGCAAAGCCGAGGAGGTGGGCGTGAAGCCCATGGCCAAGATTCTCTCGTACCACACGCACGGCGTGGACCCGAAGGACATTTTCGCGGCGCCGATCGGGGGCATCGCGGGGGCCCTGGACAAGGCCGGGCTGGTGGTTGGCGACATCGACCTGTTCGAGCTCAACGAGGCGTTCGCGGCTCAGGTGCTGTGCAACACCAAGGAGCTGAAGGTCGACGAGGCGAAGCTCAACATCTGCGGCGGCGGCATGGCGCTGGGGCACCCGATCGGGGCGTCGGGGGCGCGGGTGCTGACGACGCTGCTGTATCAGCTGAAGCGGACGGGCGGGAAACGCGGCGTCGCGGCGCTGTGCCTGGGCGGGGGCAACGCCGTCGCGATGGTTGTCGAGGCGGTGTGATGAAGTTGCCCGTGCGGACGCTGATTGCGTGTTTGATCCTTGGTGTGCTGGCGCCGGCATGGGCACACGCGCAGGAGGCTGCGGCGGATGCGGACTTGGGGTCCGTGCCGTTCGCCCCGATCACGCAGATCGAGCGTGTGGGCACCGGGCCGATCGAGTTGGTGCTGATCCCGGAGATCGCGTGCGACGCGGCGTCTTGGCGGCCGTTTATGGAGCGGAACGCGGACCGGTACACGATGGTCGTGGTGACGGTGCCGGGGTTCGGGGGGACGGCCCCGCCGACCGAGCCGGCGAAGGTCGTGCTCGTCGAGGACGGGCGGATGCGGACACCCTGGGTGGACAACGCGGTGGGCGCGGTGCTCGACGTGATCGAGCGTGAGGGGCTGGACCGGCCGGTGCTGGTCGGGCATTCGCTGGGGGCGTTGATCGGGTACCGGATTGCGCACGAGCACCCGGATGCGATCTCGGGGCTCGTCGCGGTGGACGGGGCGCCGGCGACGCTGATTTATTCGAAGCCGCTGCCGATCGAGGAGCGGACGGGGATCGTCCGGACGCGGTTCCTGCCGCAGCTCTCGAGGCTCGATGACGCGGGATGGGCGATGCGGCTGGGCGAGCTGATCCGGACGGGCGTGCAGGACGACGCGCGGGCCGAGGAACTGGTCGCGGTCGCCGAGCGGACCTCCAAGGAAGTCGGCGTGCGGTACATGGTCGAGATGTACGGCATTGACCTGACCGATCGGCTGCGGGAGATCCACACGCCCGTGCTCGCGGTCGCGGCGGCGGGCGACGTGCCCGTCTCGCGGGTGCGCGGGCTGGACCGCCTGCGGGCGACGTGGTACAGCCATGTCGCGGGGCTGCGGGATCTTGAGCTGGTGTTCGTCGATGACTCGCGGCATTTCGTGATGGACGACGCGCCCGAGGCGTTCGACCGGCTCGTTCAGCAGTTCGTCGAGCGTGCGGCGGGGGATGAAGGCGACGACCGCACCGATGGGTGAGTCGGCCTGCTACGGGCTCGCCATCACGCGGGTCGCCCCGGGGTCGAGGTCCGTCGCGCCCGTGACGCACGCGACGATCTCCGCGGCCACGGTGTCCGGGTCGAGCGTTGCCGCTGTGGGAAGGTCTGCCTCGGAGACGATCGAGCGGAGGAGCGGGGTCTCGACCGCGCCGGGTGCGATGGCGTACGCCCGCACGGAGGGCTCTTCGTTGCGGATCGCGCCGCAGATCGCTTCGGTGCTCGCCTTGGCGGCGCCGTAGACGCCCAGCCCGGGGAAGGGATCGTGGGCGGCCATGCTTGAGACGTTGACGACGACGCCATCCGGGGCATCACGCAGCGCGGGCAGGGCCGCGGCGATGGCGTTGATCGGGCCGAGGGCGTTGGCGGCAAAGACTTGTTCGACATGGCCCGGGGAGTGATCCGCGATGGGCGTCAGCGCCGCCGAGCCCGCGTTGTTGACCAGGGCATCGAGCGAGCCGAACCGGTTGATTGTGAACGTGACCATCGCTCGGGCCTGAACCGCGTCGGCGACGTCCGCGATGTGCACGGCTGCGAGATCGGCGTTGCCCGTGCGTTGCTCGATCTCGCCCGCGACATGCGCGAGTTTCTCGAGCGTGCGCCCGACAAGCACCACGCGGAATCCGAGTTCTGCCAGACGCAAGGCAACGCAACGGCCGATGCCCGAGCCCGCCCCCGTGACGAGGGCAACACGGGGGCGTGACGCGTTGGGCGCGGGCGGCGGGGTCATCCGCGATGGTACGCGCGCCCAAAACCGACAACCGGCTCCCCTCCGAGAGCCGGTCGTCGTGGTGGAGTCCTCGCGTGGGCGAGGGTGGTGCGGGATGCGGGCTTAGTCGAAGAGCCCCGCGGTGGGCGGCAGCTCGGACTTGCGGAGGCTCAGCGTCGTCTCGATGCGGAAATTCGACTGCGTCTGGTACCGCTCGGCGAAGAACAGCTTGAGCTTGTAGTTCTCGTTCACGACGAGACCAAGGTCAACGCGTTTCTCGTCGAGATCGACCGTGGCCGACGCCTGCGCGTGCACGCCACCGATGTCGCAGGCGAGCTTGCCGTTCACGAAGACCCAGACGTCGTCATCGCCCGTGAACGTGAAGACCAGTGCGTTGTCGCGGTCGTCCGGGTTCGTGTACGTGAAGTCCATCTCCAGCTCGTAGGTGAAGTAGTAGTTGTGCGTGCCCGTGTTGGTGGTGTTCATCCCCTCCCCGTCGGCGGTGAAGCCCATGTTGTCGGCCGGGAAGAAGTATTCGGGCTGCTCCTGAGCAAAGAAGTACGAACCGTCCTCCTGGCGTTCGAGCACGATCGCATGCAGCCATGAAGTGTTCACGCCAGGGACATCGCGGAACCACTGGTTGAATGTCTGCTCGCTGTTGACCGGGTACTTGTTCGCCTGACTGCCCGAGAGCGAGTCACGGAACGCGATGTCGAGCGCGGGCTTGCCGTCTTCATCGAGTTCGTCTTCAACGATCCCGGTCATAACGCCCGACACCTTGTATTGCATGTCGGGGTGTGACTGATGAAAATCGCGGATGACGCCGGTGAGCTCGATGGATTCGGGCCCGGTGAGACCATCACCGCCGCCGACCTCACCCTCGCCAAAGCCGCCGGGTCCTCCGCCACCAAGGGGTTGTGCCAGCGCGATCGCGGCGGTCGCGGTCGTGCCGCACAACGCACCGAAAATCCAGAGACCAGTTCTGCGTTCCATGCTTGTTCTCCTCCCGCCAGCACGCCGCAGTCAGGGCGGCGACTTGAAGAAGAGGATGCGATTCAGACGGATCGATGCCACCGGATCGGGTGGGTGTCTCCACAGGTGGGGCCGTGCGATCGGAACAGCCCGGACAGACCGCATGGACTACGGGCCGTCGTCGGGTTCGCCGTTGGTCGAGCCCCGTTCCTTCATCGCTTGGGAGTACGCCATCGCGACCATCCCCATCGGGACCACGGCGTTCTCGACGGCTTTATCGGCGAGCCCCTCGAGCGTGCCGATCCGCCCGGACTCGATGCCTTTCTTGAGATCGATCAGCACGTTCTCGAGCGTCGCGAGCAGGCTGCCCCAGATCTCGTACTCGGATGCTGTCTTGGGCATGAAGCGATCGATCACGGGCAGCTGGGTCGGGGGAACAAGTTTCCACCTGTCGTCCGGCTGGCGGCGGATGAGGATGCCGAAGGGGGGCAGCGCGGGGCGGTCGTCCCAGAGGACCGCCGCGGTGTCGTCGTCGATGGTCACGGTCGTGATGCGGTCACGCCCGTCGGCGAGCGCGCCGTACGGGTCGGTCAGGAACGCAGCGACGGCACGGGAGGTCCGATCACGGGTGCCCGGGCCCGAGCCGAACGGGGAGCCGAGGGATTGGCCCCCCCCGGCGCGGGCCGCGCCCGCGAGCGACTGGAGAAGCGAGGGTGAGCCCTCCTCTTCGAGCTCGCGGTGGAGCCGGGCGATGTCGGACTCGAACGCTTCGGAGGCGGTATCGGCGAGCGAGCCGGCGGCGTCGAGCACCCGACCCAGGCGGGCGTACAGGTCCCGCATCCGCTCGCGGTCGGTCGTGTCGTCAGAGGGGTGGGCGATCTCGATGAGTTCGGCGAGGCGGCCGGGCTCGCCGCGGGCGACCATGCGTTCCATTGAGTCGAGCATCTCGTCGGGCGAGCCGGCGGGGTATGGGCTGGGCGGACGGGCGGCCAGGAAGGCCACGACCCCCACCACCACGAGGGCCCCGAGGCTGGTCCAGAAGAGGGCGAGCACGCTGCGGGGCACGCCGACGGTCTCGGGCGGGGCTGGGGTGGCGTCCGTGGGGTTCACGGGTAGAGCGTACGCCGGGGTGGGGCGAGGGTTACGGGCCCGAGTTGTGCGTGGGGCTCGGCAGGCGTACGCTGGCAGCCTGCCTTTATTCGCCGGTGAGAGAGCAGGATGCCCGAGCCGACCCGCAGCCCTTCATGCCGACGACGACCCGCCCGACGACGCCCAAGAAGCGCCTTGGCCGCGGCGATCGTGATGGCATGCGGATCGGCGGTCTCGGCCCAGCCGACCAGCCCGGATCAGGTGCCCCGCGCGGTGCTGCTCGACGGCACCTCGTTCGCGGGGGTCGAGCTGCCCATCGCGCCGGTGGACGGGATCATCGCGTTGGCGGGTCAGCGGGCGTGGGTGTGGTCCACACCGGGCGACGGGCCGACGCGGCGGGTGGTGCTCGAGGGCGACGTCCGCGTGACGCTCGGGCGGTACGAGTTCCGGGCCGAGCGGGCGGCGGTGTGGCTGGATCGGATCGATGACCGCGGCGGGGCACCGGTGTACCAGGTGTACGCGGTGTTCGACGACGTGCGCACGCCGACGGCGGACGCGGCGATCGCGGTCGAGGCGGACCGGCTGCCGGTGCAGGGGGTGATCGCGCCGATAGGCGAGGTGGTCCTGCGGGCGGATGTGACGGAGCAAGGCCCGCCGCCGGGTGGCAGCGCGGGCGTGTTTGAGGGCGAGGCGCGGGCGACGTTCGCGCACCGGCTGGGCGAGGTGACGGGCGCGATCCCGCCGGAGCGCGAGTTTGTTGAACGGGCGCCGGCGATCGAGCCGTTGGCGAGGCATCTGAGCCCGCCGAGCATGGCGCGTCGGTCGCCGCCGGACGCGGGTGATGTCCCGCCGGCGGCGCTGGGGGACGGTGCGTCCGCGCCCGTTGGGCTGGTGGACCCGTTGTTCGTTTCGCAGGGGACGTTCGCGGTCTCGGTCGGCGACCGGGTCGTGGTGCAGACCGGCGAGCGCGCAAACGCGGCGATCCTCTCGGGCGGCGTCTCGGTGCAGTACTCAGACCCGCGCGGGAAGCAGTCGCTGGAGCTGGCGGCGGAGCGGGGCGTGATCTTCCTGCGACCAGGCTCGCTCGCGGACCAGCTGGGTTCGCTGAGCGCGGAGGACGTGGACGGGATCTACCTCGAAGGCGAGGTGCTGGCATCGAACGGGACGTACACGCTGCGCGGGCCGCGGGTGTACTACGACGTGCCGACGGGGCGGGCGGTGGTGCTCGATGCGGTGTTCTGGACGTATGACCAGCAGCGTGAGATGCCGTTGTATGTGCGGGCGGACTCGATCCGCCAGCAGGCGTCGGACACGTTTGTTGCCGAGCACGCGAGGCTGGCGAACACGGCGTTTGCGAACCCCCATTTCACGATCGGCGCGTCGGACGTCACCGTCACGGTGTACGAAGACGACGTGAACCAGGACCGGCTCGGTGGGCGGTCGCACGTGGACGCACGGAACCTGACGATCGAAGGCGCGAGCGTGCCGGTCATGTGGTTCCCGCTGTATAAGGGTGATCCGGAGCAGTTCCCGCTGCGGGGCGTGCAGGTGTCGGACTCGAACCGGCGCGGGTTCGGAATCCAGACGACGTGGAACGCGTTCGCGCTCTTGGGCATCGAACCGCCGCCGGGCGTGAACGCGGACCTGCAGCTGGATTACTTCGCGGACTCGGGGTTCGGCATCGGCATTGACGCCGGGTGGGACCGCGAGAACTCGCAAGGGTCGATCACGGGGTACTTCCTGCCCGACGACAGCGGCAAGGACGTGTCGCAGAACGGGACAGATGTGGACCGCGAAGGCGAGAGCCGCGGGTTCGTTGTCGCGCGGCACATGCAGGAAGTCGGCGATAAGTGGTTGCTGCGGCTTGAGGGCGGGTACGTCTCGGATGAGTTGTTCCTGGATTCGTACTTCCCGCGGCTGGCGCTCGATGGACCCGAGATCACAAACCGGCTGCACCTGTCGCGGACGGACGTGAACTCGCAGCTGTCGTTCGAGCTCAAGGGGCAGGCGAACGACTTCATCTCGAACCAGTGGCTGCTGCAGTCGCCCGGGTACTTCGTGGACAAGCTGCCCGAGGTGGGGTACGTCACGGTCGCGAACGACATCTTCGCCGAGACGCACCCGGGGCTGCTGACGCACACGTGGGAGGCGAGCTTGTCTCTCATGCGGTTCCGGTTCAGCGAAGCGACGGCGGCGGACTACGGGTACCGCTCGATGACCGCGGCGGACCGGGCGTTCGGAACGCTGCCCGGCGAGTCGCTGGGCGACGCGTTCCGGATGATGGGGCTGAACGAGGACTTCGTGACGCGGTTCGACACGCGGCACGAGCTGAGCCTGCAGCTCAACGCGGGCCCGGTGCAGGTGACGCCGTTCGTGGTCGGGCGGATCACGGCGTACGACTCGGAGTTTGAGGACTACAGCCCGAGCGAGAGCGATCAGATCCGGCTGTGGGGCTCGGCGGGGGTCAAGGTCTCGACGCAGTTGCAGCGGGTGAACGACTCGGTGCGGTCCGGGCTGTTTGACCTCAACCGCATCCGCCACATCGTCGAGCCAAGCGTGACGGTCTGGCACTCGGGGACGAACATCGACCAGGTCGATCTGCCCGTGTACGACGATGATGTCGAATCGCTCGCGGACGGGTCGGCGGTCCGCGTCGGCGTGGATCAAACGTGGCAGACCAAGCGCGGCGGGCCAGGGCGCTGGCGTTCGGTGGATGTGCTCTCGCTCAACGCCGCGTATGTCTGGTCATCAAACGATGTGGACCGGGAGAGCCCCATCGGGCGGTTCTACGAGAGCCGCCCCGAGCTGAGTCAGTTCGGCGAGTTCGTCGAGGTGGACGCTGTGTGGCGTGCTTCTGAGGTCGTTGCGCTGGCGGGCGAAGTCAACTACGACATCGACCGGCGGGACTTCAACCGGTGGAGCGGCGGCGTGCTGCTGCAGCACACGCCCTCGTTCCGCACTTCCGCGGAAATCCGCTCGATCGATTCGCAGGGCTCGACGTACGGGGTGCTCTCCGCCGGGTACGAGATGTCGGACAAGTACACGCTTGACGGGCGTCTGACGTACAACTTCGACGAGCAGGACTTCCAGACCGTCGCGGCCCAGTTGTACCGACGGTTCCCGAACGGCTCGCTCGGGCTGACGCTCGTCTACGACAACATCCGGGGCGAAACGAGCTTCGGGTTCGTCTTCCGCCCGGCGGGGCTCCGCCAGGGCGCGGGGCTCGGGTCCAACGACAACTTCCGCTTCGGCGGGTGAACCGGGCGGGTGTGAAACTCGCGGGGAGATCCGCGCAAAGCAACGGCCCGCCGTGCATGGCGGGCCGTCGGTGTTGGTGTATGTATCGGAATCCTGCGGATCAGCGACGGCGGCGCGTCACACCCACGCACGCGAAGGCGAGCAAGGCCGCGGCGCCGGGCCCCGGCACGGTGATGTTTTCGGTCGGGATGAACGTCCCATCGAAGTTGCCCTCGACACTGAAATTCCATTGGGTGAGATACCCGTGAATGTCATAGTTCGTAGAGACGTCTGAGTAGGTACGGGCCCAGACGCCCAGGTTCTCCCCGTACCCGAAGCCAGACCACGCGCTCGCCCCGGCGTTCTGCGGGATGTAGGAGTTGATGAGGTCGGTGTTGATCGTGAACCGGAGCGTTCTCTCGCCGCCCTCGTCGGCCACCAACTGGTCCTCGTACCAGTTCTGGAGCCCGTACTCTGTGGTCGCGATGTGGTCGGGGGCCTGGTCGCCGTCGAGGCTCGCGTCGCCGTCGAAGATGCTCGACTTCGCGTCGGCTGACCCGTTGTAACCGAGCATGTTGGCGCGGACAGAAAGCTCGTTGGGATTGTGCCCGGCGGACGGCCCGGGCTCGAGGAACAGGATGGCGTATCGCCCGCCCTCGGAGGGGTGCTCACCGTTCGTCAGGACGATGGACATGCCGTCCGCGGCCAAGTCGGACCAGGTCATCTCCAACGTGAGCCGGCCGGCAACATCGTCGTAGGTGGTTTTGAAAGAGGTGGCTGTGCCCGCGTCGTCCGTGAAGCTGATGGCCGAGTCAGGGCGCGACCACTCGTAACTCCACACAGAGGCGTTCGCGGTCCCCGCGGCCACGGTGATGGCGAGCCCGAGTGCTGTAGCATTGCGCGTCATTGTGCTTGTTCTCCTCGATGCATGTGCGGCCGCCCACGATCGACGCGCTTCGTGTGAACACCCCCTGCCCGGCGACCCTAAGGGATCACGCTCTAAACCGGGACCTGAATGGACGGTACCCCAAGGCCGGCAATGGGCCATTCGTTTTCGGACTTGGTTCTGTATTCAATCGAAATGGCTCGGCACGAACGGGCCGTTCGGCTGCAGACCAAACGCACCCCGCGCACGAAAACGGCCCGCTCGCGCGGACCGTTGTGTGGACCCGGGTTGAACGGCGCCCGGCTTAGCGCCGACGACGCGTGACACCGACGCCGGCGAACGCGAGCAGCGCCACGGTGCCCGGCGCCGGGATGAAGTCCTCGGTCGGGATCAGAGTTCCATCAAAGAACCCCTCCAAGTCCGCGTCCCACTGGTCCAGGAAGCCGTCGCCGCCGTAGTTGGTGGTGAGCCCACCGTAGGAATGGGCCCAGACGCCGAGGTCGTTGCCGTAGCCCATGCCGAGCCAATCGACGGGGCCAAAGCGGCCCTCGTAGACAGGCACGTGGGCGTTGATGAGCGTGGTGTTGATATTAAAATCAAGCGTTCGCTTGCCGGCGATGTCCGTGACCATCGCGCCCTGGAACCAGCTGGTATCGCCAGACTCGGTCGAGAGAATCTTCACAGGGGCCTGGTTGCCCGCGATGTGATCGGTCCCGTCGATGATGCTGGTCTTGGCATCGTTGGAAGCGTTGTACTCGAAGATATTCGCCTTGATGTCCGCCGTGTTGGTGTAATCGATGAACATCACCGCGAAACGACCCGCGTCAGACGGGTACTCGCCGGGTGAGAGCACGATGGTCATGCCCTGGGAGATCGTGTCGTCCCAACTCATCTGCCACGACAGGTCCTGGGTGACGAGGTCGTACGTCGTCAGTGCGGCGAGCGCTCGACCACCATCGTCGGTGTACCCGACAGAAGCATCTGGGCGCGTCCAACTGAACATCCGTGCATCGGCGAGGGCCGAACCGGCGAGCATCGCGACGAGCCCAACGGCCATGGTTTCACGCAGCATCCGTCTTCTCCCCAATATGACACGCCGGGGGCGTGGCCCCCCGCGACAGACTCTTCTCCACCCGTCCCGGC
>BQJQ01000100.1 GCA_021604785.1 Phycisphaeraceae bacterium | reverse complement strand
CGCTGGCCGACCGAGAGAGAACGGCGTCCGGTGCCGAGCGCACCCGCGTGGTCCGCGAGTACTGGCCCTGGCTTCTGCTCGCGGCCCTCGCGGTCATGATGCTCGAGTGGTGGGTGTACAACCGCAAGGTGCACGTCTGAGGAAGCGTTGAGCCATCAGCATTGAGCTTTCAGGATCATCCTCACTGCTCACTGCTCACTGCTCACTGCTCACTGCTCACTGCTCTCCACGAATTCCGCGATCTCGTCGATCCCCTTGCGCTCAAGCTTGGGCACGATACAGTCGTCGGCCGGGTACCCGACCGGGATCAGCAGGTACGGCTTCTCGTGCTCGGGGCGGCCGAGCACATCGCGGAGGAAGTTCATCGGGCTGGGCGTGTGGGTGAGCGTCGCGAGCCCCGCGTGATGGGCCGCGGCGAGCAGCATGCCCGTCGCGATGCCGACCGACTCGTTGAGGTAGTACACCTGCCCGCCGTCGTCGGTCTTCTTGAGCGCAAAGACGACGATGACCCAGGGCACGGTCTCGATGAACGACTTGTCCGGGTCGGTGCCGAACGGCGCGAGATCCTCGAGCCAGCGTTTGGGCGCGCGCCGCTCGTAGAACTCGCGTTCTTCTTCCTCCGCGGCGAGCCGTATCTTGCGTTTGGTCGGGGCATCCGAGACGGCGACGAACCGCCAGGGCTGCTTGTGCGCGCCGCTCGGGGCCGTGCCTGCCGCCCGGATCACCCACTCGATCGTCTCGCGGGTCACTGGGCGGTCGGAGAACATCCGGACCGTCCGGCGCCGGTTCATGGTCTCGTAGAACGCGCGGGCGGCGTCCGCCGCGGGCACGCCCGGGTCGTACGGGCTCAGCGGGACGTGCGGCGCCCCGTGCGGGCCGGCGATCGGGGGCGAGGGGTCCGGGCTGGGTGTCTGGGGGTCGGTCATCGGCGGCTCCTGTCGGGGGCATCGTTCGGGCGAGTTCCAGCCGGGTCGAGCGGGGGGCCGATAGTCCGTGTATGCGTCGTGTGGCTCTGGTTGCGGTGTGCGCGGTGGCCGCGTGGTCGGGATTCGTCGGCGGCGCCCGCGCGCAGACGGCGGACGGGGTCGAGCCCCCCCCCGAACGCGTGCCCCGGGCCGCGGCCCGGGTCGTCGCCCGGTTCGATTTCGACGAGCCCGACAACCCGCTGCCCGTGCCCCGGGGGTGGGCCCGAGGTCAGTCGGACCCAACCGCGGGCATCGACCGCCCCGGGTTCCCGGTCTGGAACGGCGCGACGCTGGACACGACCGAGCCGACGCCGGGTGGCGCGGGGTCGGTCCGGGTGCCGGTCTCGGGCGGGTCGGCGTCGTTGCGACTGACGCCGGGGATCGTGCCGATCTTCCCGAGCGCGGACTACTCGGTCTCGGCGTTGGTCAAGACAAGCCCGACGATGCGCCACGCGCGCGCGGTCCTGGTGGCCCGCCAGCTCGACGACCGGGGCCTGGCGATCCCGGGCACCGAGGCCCGGTCCGATCCGGTCGCGACGTTCGGGGCGTGGAAGCGCGTCTCGGTGCGCGTGCTGGCGGAAGATCCCGAAGCGGCGTTCCTGCAGGTCGAACTGTTCGTCCTCCAGCCGGAGCAACTGGCGGCGGGCGCGCCGAAGAAGGCGTTCTCGGTCTGGCCGCAGGATTTCGACGCGGCGGCTTGGTTCGATGATGTTGTCATCGCCCAACGCCCGCGTCTGATTCTGACGACCGAGGAGCCGGGCAACATCGTCGAAGCGCCGGGGCGGCCCGTGCTGAGCGTGGGCGTGCGGGACCTCGCGGGCGAGGTGCTGAGCGTCCGCATGGCGGTGTACGACATCGATGGTCGCGCGCTCGCGCGGCGTGGCGTCGAGCTCGCGAGCGGGCGCTACCAGACGACGTGGGAGCCGGACCTGCCCGCGTACGGGTGGTACCGCGCGACGCTCGAGGTCGGTTCTGGCACCGCGCCGCCGGCGCGCGAGACGTGCGATTTCCTGTGGGTGCCCCCGGGCGACGCGATCGGCGCGGTTGCGTCCGAGGGAGACGGCTGGGGCGATCGGCGACGGTTCGGCGTGCACGCCGGGGCGATGCCCGAGGAGATGCGCGCGCAGATCCCCGCGATCGTCGAGACCATCGGCGTGGGCAGCGTGACGTTGCCCGTCTGGGCCGGCGCACCGCGGGGCACGCCCGCCGAGACCATCGCGGCGCTGGCGCCGGTGATCGACGGGCTGCGCACGGCGGACCGTGACGTGGTGCTGGCGATCACCGAGCTGCCCACGGCGCTCGCAGCCGAGGCGGGGGTGGCGCCCTCGGATGTTGCTCGTGTTTTCGGCGCGGACCGTGCGGTGTGGGGCCCGGAGCTCGATCCGTTGCTGGACCGGTTCGGGCAGCGCGTGCGGCGGTGGCAGATCGGGGCGCCCGAATCCGGGTGGGGGATGGGCGAGCGGACGTTCGCGGCGGACCTCGATCGGGTGAACCGGTCGCTGGGCGTGCTCGTGCCGGGCCCGGTCGTGGGGGTGCCCTGGGCGTCGGAGAACGAGCCGTCGCCGGCGTTGGTCGCGGGCTCGCACACGACGGTGCTCGCGGTGGACGACGGGCTGGGCGACGAAGGACTTGCGCAGATCGTGGACGGGTGGCTCGCGGCCGCTGCGGGCGCCGCGAGATCGACCGGCGCCCGGCGGGATTTGCCCGAGCTGGCGCTGGTGATGAACGCGCCGCGGGTGGGCCCGCACGGGCGGGGGGGGGCAGACGCGTTCGCCCGGCGTGCCGTTGCGGCGTGGGACGCGCTGAACCCGGAAGGGGATGGGGACGCCGCCGCGCGCACGCGCATCGACATCGCCCGGGCATGGTCCGTGCGCGGCGTGCGCCGGCCCAAGATCGAGCCGACCCCGGCGCTGGGCGTTTGGCGGACGCTTGTGCGCGCGTTGGCCGGGCGGACGGTGGTGACCGAGTTGGACATGGGCCCGGGTGTGCGTGGGCGCTTGCTCGAGCCGGGGGCGAACGCGTCCGAATCGCGCGGCTCGGCGCTGATGGTGTGGCGGGTGCCCGGGTCGGGCGATGGCGTCATCGAGATGTTCATGGGCGACGGCGACGTGCGCGCGGTGGACTTGTTTGGGAACGAACGGGAGGTGCCGCAGGTGCGGACGGGCGACCTGGCGTTGCCCGCGCACCGCGTGGGGCTGAGCGAGGGGCCCGTGATCATCGAGGGTGTGGACCCGGCGATGGTCCGGTTCCTGACGGGTGTGCGGCTGGACCCGGGGCTGATTGTGTCCGAGCCGGGCGTGCTCGCGCACGATCTGGTCGTAACAAACCCGTGGGCGTTCACGATCCGCGGGCGGCTGTACGTGCTCGAGCCGGGCGGGCACAGCGCGGGTGGGACGCCGGTGGACCGGTCGTGGGAGATCTCGCCGCGGGTGCGGGACTTCATGATCGGCCCGGGTGAGACAGCGCGGCTGCCCGTGTCGCTCGCGTTCGGCGCTGCCCAGCGGACTGGGACGCGGGACTTGGTGGTGGATTTCGAGCTCGGGAGCGGCGCGTCGCGGACGCTGCGGGCAAAGCGGACGGTCGAGCTGGGGCTCGCGGACGTGCGGATGGACGTCTACGAGCGCGCGGGGGCGGCGCCCGGTGATGACGTGGTGATCCACGCGGAAGTGACGAACTTGTCGGCGAGCCCGATCGCGGTGGACCTGGTCGGCGTGGCGCCGGGGCAGGCCAAGGCCCGGGCGTCGATCACGACGATCGCGCCGGGGCAGACGGTGATCCGCGTCATCGCGTTCTTCGACGCGCGCGACGAGATCGGCGGGCATGACGCGATCATCGGGCTCTCGATGCCCGAGCAGCCGGGGCGACTGAACACGGTGGTGCGCGTGGCGCGGCGCAGGCCGTAGGGTCAGCGCCGGGTGAGCACGAAGATCGCGTACCCGCCGGGCGAGGCGTCTGCGTCGTGCCCCGTCTCGCCCACGATGCCCGCGATGCGGAGCGGGGACGCTTCCACGAGCGCGTACCACTCGTCGAGGGTGTAGGTCCGCAGGTCGTAGGTGCTGTCGATGTGGCGCTCGGCGGTGGGCGTGGTGACGGTGACGTGCGAGACCACCCGCTCGACACGCGACGGGCGCTCGGGCGGGAGGTACTGCACCGCCTGGTCAACACGCGTGCGCCCGCGGGCGGCGGTCCAGATGTCCTCGACCGGCTCGTCCCACTCGGGCAGGGACATGCCGATGCCCACGGCGTACGCCCCGGCGGGCGCGAGCGAGCGCGCGATCTGCTCGAAATGCGCCAGCATCGCGTCGTCGGTCATCAGGTGGCGGATGGTGTTGATGAGGTTGAACGCGAGCACGCACGAGCCGGGCGCGATGGCGCCGGCGCCGACGAGCGCGGGGTCTTCCATGGATCCGACGAGCAGCGTGGATTTGCGCGTCAGCCCGCGCCTCGCGAAGCCGGCTTTGGCGTATTCGATCATGTTCGGCTCGAGATCGTACCCGATGACGCGTTTGCCGCGCCCGGCGGCGACGCGGAGGTAGCGGGCCGAGCCGCAGGCGGGCTCGAGCCACGCGCCGCGACCCTTGGCAAAGCGGTCGGCGATGCGTTCGAGCCCGGTGACGTCCTCGGCGGTGTCCGGGGCGTGCAGGATGTCGTAGATGCTCGCGTTTTCGTAGAATCCCTGGTCCACGCCGGAGCGTATGGCAGCGAAGGGGGAATACGAATGACGGACCGGGAACCCGGGGCATCGCGGCGGGCTTGGGTGCGACGGGCGGCGCGGGCGGTCGCGGCGAGTGTCATCGTTGTGGGGGGCCTGGTTGCGATCGGAGCGTGCATGAATATCGGGGAGCGTCTGGCGTATTTCCCGAGCCGGGAGCCGTTCGTCACGCCGCCGGGGGTGGAGGACGTCGAGTTCGCGAGCGCGGACGGGACGACGCTGCACGGGTGGTTCATGCCCGCGTTCGATGCCGCTCCCGGAGAGCGCCGGCCCGTCGTGCTGCACGCGCACGGGAATGCGGGGCACGTGGGGTGGCACGCGGGGTTCAGCGCGTTCCTGCGCGAGCGCGGCGTGCACGTGCTGCTGTTCGACTACCGCGGGTACGGACGCTCGGACGACGCACGCCAGACGCGCCGGGCGCTGCTGGACGACACGCGCGCGGCGTTGGCGTGCCTGCGGGCGCGCCCGGACGTGGACGCGGACCGGATCGGTATGTACGGCGTGAGCCTCGGGGGCGCGTTTGCGTTGCCCGCGGCGGCTGAGGACACCTCGGTCCGCGCGGTGGTGACGCTCTCGGCGTTCTCGACCTGGCGCGGCACGGCCCACGACATGCTCCCCGTGGTCGGCCCCATGCTTATCCACGGCGGGCTGGACCCCGAGGACGCCGCGGCGGGCCTCGGCGACCGCCCGTACCTGATCGTGCACGGCGACGAAGACGGCGTGATCCATGTCCGTCACGCGCAGCGGCTGTTTGAGGCCGCGACCGAAGCAGGTGTGACGACCGAACTCGTCATCGTGCCCAGGGCGGACCACAATACGATCATCGACCGCCACGCGGACGCCCGCGATGCGATCGGGGATTTCTTCGTGGAGCACCTGGGGGTTCGGAGCGAGCACGATCCGTAGTGCATCGGTGATGAACGGGGCGCATAATGGGGATGATCCCGAGGAGCTCTCTGATGACGACACGGTCCGAATGCCTCGCCCGCGCGATCGAGGACACCATCCCGCTGATCGAGCGGTACCTCGCGGGGTTCGATGACGCGAACCGCGTGCGCCAGGCGCCGGGGATCGCGAACCACGCCGCGTGGACGCTCGGGCACCTTGCCTTCATCGCGGCGCGCGCGACCGGGCGGATCGACGGGCACGACGACCCGCAGCCGCTGCCCGAGGACGAATTCGTCATGGGCGACTGCACGGGCGGCGATGCGACGCGGTTCGACACCGAGTCGGTCTGTGTCTTCTCGACGCCCACGGACGATGCGGGTCACTACCCCTCGTGGGGTCGGTGCCTGGAGATCTTCGCGTCCACGCACGCGAGGCTGATCGCGTCGGCCCGCGGCGCGAGCGACGCGCAGCTGGATCGGCCGGTGGCGTGGGGGGCGAGCTCGATCTCCGCTGAGCAACTCGGGAACCGGATGGTCTTCCACATCGGCACGCACACCGGGCAGCTGATCGACCTGCGCCGGGCGATCGGGATCCCGCAGATCATGTCCGCGCGACCGACCAACATCTGAGGAGCGAGCGATGGCGACGACCGACCCGAGAGACGTGCTGCTCGCCCACGACCGGTGGGCAACGGCGAACCTGATCGAGGCGTGCCGCCCGCTGCGCGCGGAGCAGTTCGTTCAGCGGTTCGAGATGGGCCCGGGATCGCTGCAAGCGACCCTGACGCATGTGTTGGGCACGATGCGCGGGTGGACGGACGTGCTGACCGAGCGAGCCGAGCGGCGGGCCCGGCTCGAAGAGCGCGAGCACACGCTCGACGAGCTCGCGGGGCTGCTCGATCCGATCGCGGATGAGCTCGCCGCGGCGGCGCTCGCGGGCTCGCCCGATGACGTCCTCCGGCCCAGCCGCGGCGGGAATACGTATGCCTTCACCCGAGGCGGCATCCTCACGCACGTCACGACCCACGGCATGCACCATCGGGCCCAGTGCCTGAACATGCTGCGTCATCTGGGCGTCGAGACGCTGCCCATGTCGAGCGTGATGGAGTGGATGCTGATGGCCGAGCCGGTGAAATGAGCCGGGCGTGGCTTGTCGCTGCGATGGTTGGCGTGTGCGTTTCGGCGGCTCTGGGTCGTGGGTCCCCGCACGCGGACCGGATGATCGCCGATTTGCGTGCGGACGGGTTCCGGTGGAACGCGATCGATGCAAACCATGAGCTCCGCACCATGGCGGATCCGCCGATCGATGCGCTCGGGCGCGCACTGGATTCGGAAGATTGGCAGCAGCGTCAGATGGCTGCGGACGTGCTCTGGTGGTGTATTCATCCGCCGGCGTGGGCGGAGCGTGACGCTGTGGGCGAAGCGACCCCGCGTTTGCTTGAGGTGACCGTCGAGGGGTTGCGGCACGACGGGTTCCCAACGCACTGGGTGGGCGAGGAGTACACATATACCTATGTGTTCAACGCGTCGCGCGGGTTCCGGATGCTGGTGCTGCACGCGCATGAGGCGCGGGGGCTTCTTGAAGCAGGGCTGGAGAGCGGCGACGTGCAGCAGCGGTTCTTGTGCGCGCTGGCGTTGGGGTTTGGTGGGGTGGGGGAGTCGGCCCCGGTCGCCGCGCCGGTGCTGCTGCCGCACTTGCGGGACAACGACATCCGCGAGGACGCCAAGTGGGTCGTGGCGGCGTTGTACCGATTCGGGCCGGCGGTGCTGCCCATGCTGCGCGAGGCGTTGCCCGGTGCCGATGAGCAGCAACAAAGCCTTCTCCAACTCCTGATCTTGGATCTGACCGACCCGCCGGCCCCGGGCGAGGATCCTGAGCGTGTCGGGCTCAACAAGATCACGCGGACGGTCTTCGATCCCGCCGTAAACCCGCCACGGGATGACTGGATGGGGTGGGTCGGGGATCTTCGGCGCGTGGCCGAGCTGCGCGGGGTGGAGCGGGCGCCGGAATCAGACTAGAGTGATTCTAAACAACGGGCGGCGGGCCTTGGACGTACCCGCGCCGTGTACAGGAGTGAAGACCATGCCAGACAAGCCCACGCTGACCACCGCTGAGGGGTGCCCAATCGCCGATCAGCACAACTCGCTGACCGCCGGCCCGCGCGGCCCGCTGCTTATGCAGGACGTCCAACTCCTCGAGCAGATGCAGCACTTCAACCGCGAGCGCATCCCCGAGCGCGTCGTCCATGCCAAGGGCTCGGGCGCGTTCGGCACGTTCAAGATCACCAACGACATCTCGAAGTACTCCAAGGCGAGCGTGTTCAGCGCCGTCGGCAAGGAGACCGAGGTCTTCCTGCGGTTCTCGACCGTCGCCGGCGAGCGCGGGGCGGCGGACGCGGAGCGGGACGTCCGCGGCTTCGCCGTCAAGTTCTACACCGACGAGGGCAACTGGGACCTGGTGGGCAACAACACGCCCGTCTTCTTCGTGCGCGATCCGCTGAAGTTCGCGAACTTCATCCACACCCAGAAGCGCGACCCGAAGACCAACCTGCGCGACAACGACATGCAGTGGGACTTCTGGTCGCTCTGCCCCGAGTCGCTGCACCAGGTGACGATCCTGTTCTCCGATCGCGGCATCCCCGCGAGCTACCGCACCATGCACGGGTACGGGTCGCACACCTACTCGATGATCAACGCGCAGGGCGAGCGCGTCTGGGTGAAGTTCCACTTCAAAAACCAGGCCGGGTTCCAGACGATGACCGACGAGGCGTCCGCCGAGCTGATCGCCGGCGACCGGGAGTCGCACCAACGCGACCTGTTTAGCGCCATCGAAAAGGGCGATTTCCCCCGGTGGAACGTGCAGATTCAGGTGATGACGCAAGCCGAGGCCGAAGCTTTTGAGCAGAAGACGGGGTGGAACGCGTTCGACCTGACCAAGGTCTGGCCGCACGCAGACTTCCCGCTGATCGACGTCGGCGTGCTCGAGCTCAACCGCAACCCGGAGAACTACCACGCCGAGGTCGAGCAGGCGGCGTTCAAGCCGTCCGCGCTGGTCCCTGGCATCGGCCCGAGCCCGGACAAGATGCTCCAGGCGCGGCTGATGAGTTACTCGGACACGCACCTGCACCGTCTTGGCGTGAACCACCACCAGATCCCGGTCAACAAGCCCCGCTGCCCGGTGATGCACTACATGCGTGACGGCCAGGGTGCGACCGCCGAGACGTACGGGGCGATGCCCAACTACTTCCCCAACTCACGCGAGGGCACCCCCCGCGAGGCGCCGCAGTTCGCTGATCCGGCGTGGGCGCTGGGCGAGACGATCGTGAACCGGTTCGACTCGCGGATCGACCATGACGACTTCACGCAGGCGGGCAACCTGTTCCGCATGTTCGACGAGGGGCAGCGGGACCGCCTGACAACCCGCATCGCCGGCGTGCTGGGGGATGCCCGCGAAGAAGTTCAGATGCGCCAGCTCTGCCACTTCTTCCGCGCCGACCCGGACTACGGCCGCCGAATCGCCGAGAAGCTCAAGATCGACGTCGAGGCGGCGATGACCCAGGGCGCCCGCAACACAGCCCACGCGGGCGTCTGAGCCACACCCGACATCAGAGTTCATCCCCCGGCCGCCCGGCGCACCTCCCCCCCCGCGTCGGGCGGCCACTGTTTTTGCAGTGTATTTCAATTAGTTCTGAAATGTACGGAAGCAGGCCGTCTCGGGCACTACGCTGTGTTGGGAGGCCCTTCCATGCCCACCTCAGAGCCCAAGCCTCGCGTCGTGGTCGTCGGCGGGTCCGGGTTCCTCGGGCTCGCGCTCGCGCATTCCCTCGCCGAAGCAGGGCGCGAGGTGGTGGTGATTTCCAGGTCGGCTCCCACTCAGGGCCCGTGGCGGCACGCCCGGTGGGACGGGCGGAGTGTCGGCGAGTGGGCGCGCGAGCTGGTCGGTGCGGCTGCCGTCGTGAACCCTCGCGGGGCGCACCGTCGATTGCATCAAGACGCCCGACCATTGCGACGAGATCCTGCGCTCGCGGGTGGAATCCACGCGCACGCTCGGGCGCGCGATGGGCGAGATCGAGTCCCCGCCTCCGGTCTGGGTGCAGATGAGCACGGCGCACGCCTACGGCGACCCATCGGACGTTGTCTGCGATGAAGACTCACCCTTCGGCGTCGGGCTGGCGCCCACTGTGGCGCGGGCATGGGAGTCGGCGTTCGATGAGGGGTGCCCGGATGGGGTGCGCCGAGTGGTGCTCCGGACGAGCTTCGTGCTTGCGCACCGAGGCGGCGCCCTGGCCCGGCTCGCGACGCTCGCGAGGTTCGGGCTCGGCGGCACCGTCGGGCACGGGCGTCAGGGGATCAGCTGGATCCATCTGCGAGACATGAACCGCCTGTTTGCGCGCGCCACCGAGGACGCGTCCATGCGCGGCGCGTACCTCGCGACAGCGCCCAACCCGGTCTCAAACCGTGACTTCATGCGGGCCCTCCGGCGGGCGATGGGCGTGCCCGTGGGCCTGCCCGCGCCCGCGGCGCTGGTGCGGCTGGGGGCACCGCTGATCATGCGGACCGATCCGGAATTGGCGCTCTACGGGCGGTACTGCGTCCCGAAGCGGCTGGAGGCCGAAGGGTTCGCGTTCGAGTTCCCCACGCTCGAAGGAGCGATAGCGGATCTGTACGGACAGACATGACCCCGGGCCGGGCCCGCTACACTCGTGCGATCGCTCGGGGCGCCGCGTCCGCGGCTGAGAAGCACCCGTCGAACCTGATCCGGATCACGCCGGCGGAGGGAACGCGATCACGGGCTGCACGCCCGCCCCTCCGCTCGCGCGCCGCATTGCGCCCATTCGCGGAGGAACCGCTGCCATGACGACGACAACCGACCGACGCTCGCCCGCCCCCACCCCGGCAGAGAAGGCCGCCGAGTTGACGACACGCGCCCTGCGT
>BQJQ01000099.1 GCA_021604785.1 Phycisphaeraceae bacterium | reverse complement strand
GCAGGCGGGTCCATCCGCCTCCGCGCCTCGCGCGAAGAAGACCACACCGGCGCCGTCGTCACCTCGGCGAGCCTCGGGCGCCTCGCGTCCGAGTGGCTGAGCTGGTCGGTGCAGCTCGGTGTCGCGCCGGACCGGATCGTGTGCGTGGGCTCGGTGGACGCGGACGCCGAGGGCGGGCTCGACGCCGCCGCGGTCGGCGACGCGATCGGATCACGCTGGCCCGGGGCGAGCGTCGCGGTGGTGGACGACCCGGACCCGATCGGGACGACGCTGCGCCGGCTCGTCGCCGCCGAAGACCTCGGGCGGACCACGCCCTCCGAAGCCGGGCCCGCCCGCTCATCGCTGACGGCACTGACCGGGCGCCCGACGCGGGCGCACCGGTCGATGCACGTCTGGGCGGGCGTGGCGCTGGCGATCGGTGCCGTGGGCGTCGCCGCCGCGGCGTTCCAGGTGTGGGGCGACAAGGGCGCGATCGACCGCGAGACCAAGACGGTCCGCGACGAGCGCCAAGCGATGCTGACCGAGATCGACCCGACCATCGCCGCGTCGTTCTTCCCGATGCGCGAGCTCGAGGCCCTGGTCACCCGCGAGCGCACCGCGCTGGCGCCGGACTCCGGGTTCCCCGTGCCCCCGCCCGTGATGGACCAGCTCGAGATCGTCTCGCTGGTGCTGGGGATGCCCGGGATCGAGCTGGTGATGATCGACATCCGCTCGCCGGTGGGCGTGCAGGCGCAGGTGCGCGTCGAGGACATCGCGATGGCCGAGGACCTCGACCAGGCGCTGCGTGCCGTCGAGGGCAGCAATGTCCGGTGGAGCACGTTCCGCACCGAAACACGGCGCAACGACGACAAGATTACCGTCACCTTCAACAGCACCTGGCGGGACCGCGAATGAGCCTCGACCGACCCAGCCTGACGCCCGACGAGCGGTACGAAGCGTCCGCGATCGCGTCGGCCCGCCAGCGCCGGAACCGCCCGCGGCACTTCATCGTGTTCGGCGCCCTGGTCTTCGGGGCGGCGTGCATCGCGATGCTCGCCGCGTGGACCTCGCGTGCGTCGGCGGAGAAAAACCTGGACCGGGAGCGCCGCGTGAGCGCCCAGGTGCTGGCCCTGCAGGCCGAGCTCGAGACCTACCGCGAGGCCCGCACGCTGAACCCCGACGCCGCCCGCGTCTTCGAGACCGACCCGAACTTCTTCTCGAAGGTCGAGCAGATGGGCGTGCGGGCGGGGCTCACCAACGGGCTGGCGGTGCCCAAGCGCACGTACAGCAACCTCGAGGCCGGGCGGCGCGCCATCAACCCCTACACCGTCACCGACCCCGACCTGAGCACCGTGCTCGCGTGGATCCGGATGGTGACCGACGAGATCCCGGGCACGTTCGTCTCGGACCTCGACATCCGCCCGCAGACCACCGGGTGGCGGGTCGAGGTGACGTTCTCGCGCTACGTGCGGTGACCGCCGAGCCGTATTCTTCGAACCTTCCCGGGGATCGCCCGGGCGAACGACGCAGGAAGAACCCATGAGCACCCGCACCCGACACGCCCTCGCCCGCCCGCTCGCCCCGTGCGTCGCCGCGGCGGTGGTGCTGCTCGCCGGCGCGTGCAACGTACAGCCGACCGCCTCGGGCCCGGACCTCGCCCAGCAGCGATACACCGAGGCGCTCGCGCTGATCGAGGACGCCCAGTCGCTCGCCGACCGGGGCAAGACCGAGCAGGCGATCGAGAAGTACCAGCTCGCGATCGGGGCCAACCCGCGCATCGCGACGGCGTGGCACAACCTGGGCGTGCTGCTGATGGGCGGGGGCTCGTACGCCGACGCGGTCAGCGCCTTCGAGCGCGCCAGCGAGCTCGACCCCGCCGACCCGCGCCCGCTCTACAACGCGGGCGTGGTCTACCAATCGCAGGGGTGGGCCCGCGACGCGCTCTCGCGGTTCGAGCTGGCGCTGGACCGGGACCCGACGTACCTGCCCGCCCTGCGCGGCGCGGTGCAGGCGGCCGAGTCGCTGCAGATCTCCGATGCGCAGACGATCGACCGTATCAAGCGGGCGACGCTCGCCGAGTCCGACGAGACGTGGCGGGCGTACTTCCAGCGTCAGCGGTTCCGCGTCGAGGCCGGGCTCAGCGCAAGCCGCGAGCACTGAGGCGCCGGGTCGGGCCCCGAAGCCTTGCTCGTGCCGTCTGGTTGCGGGCGTGGTGAATAGGGGGACTGAGACTTGAACTCAGACTAACAGAATCAGAATCTGTCGTGCTACCAATTACACTATCCCCCCGTGGGTGCCGAATCGTACCCGCGCCGCGAGCCGCGGGAAACGCCCGGGGCGCCGGTCCCTGCACATCGGGCGATCCGGACCGCGGGTTGACCGTCCCGCGCGCCGATCCCGGGCCATCGACCGCGGCCTCCGAGCCCCGGGGCGGTACGCTCGGGTCATGACAAGACCCACGATCATCGCCCTCGCCGCCGGATTGTCCCTCGCCGCGGGGCTCGCCCCGCCCGCGCCCGCCGCAGCCTCCGGGTTCGCCCTCGAACAGGACGCCGCCGCCCCCGAACGGTCCGCCGACCTGCGAGCGTTCATGGACGACTACCTCGACGCCCTGCACAAGCGCAACCCCGAGTGGGTCGGGCTCTCGATCGGCAGCGACGAGTACAACCACATGCTCTCGGACTCGTCCGCCCAGGCCCAACTCGCGTGGACCAAGCGCGTGCTCTCGTGGTACATGACGCTCAAGCAGATGGACCGCGCGGGGTTCACCGAGGACGACCACCTCGACGCGGACCTGATGCTCTACCAGTTCTCGACCGCGATCGAGGCGTCCGGGCTCAAGCGCTGGCAGATGCCCGTGAACTCGATGGGAGGCCCGCAGGTGTGGCTGCCCCAGATGGGCGGGCGGGTGCCCCTGACCACAGGCGAGCACTACGACGACTGGGTCGCGCGCCTCCGCCAGGTTCCCACAGCGATCGGTGACGCGATCGACAACATGCGTCTGGGCATCGAGGAAGGACGAGTGCCGCCCAAGGCCGCCGTCGAGCCCGCGGTGGACCAGGCGATGGCCCAGGCGTCCGAGGGGTACCTCTCGAACCCCGAAGCGAGCCCGTTTTACACGCCGATGCGCGCGCTCGACGAGAGCGACGCCCGAACCGCCGAGGCGGCCCGGATCATCGCCGAGGAGATCACGCCTGCGTACGCCGAGCTGGCGATGTTCCTGCAGAACGAGTACCTGCCCGCCTGCCGCGAGACGTTCGGGATCTCCGACTCGGTGGACGGCGTCCGCGCGTACGAGATTGCGCTGCGCGAGCACACGACGCTCGAACTGACCGCCGACGACGTGCACAACACCGGGCTGAGCGAGGTCGCGCGGATCCGTGCGGAGATGATGGAGACGATCCAGCGGACCGACTGGGCGAGCGACGGCCCGGGCTCGCGCACGCGGTTCGCATCCGAGGACGCGCTGTTCGCCGCCTTCGTGGACTATCTGCGCACCGACGAGCGCTTCTACTACGACGACCCGAACGACCTGCTCGTGGGCTACCGCGACATCGCCAAGCGGATGGACGCCGAGATGCCCAAGCTGTTCGGGATGATGACACGCCTGCCCTACGGCGTGAAGGAGATCCCGCTGTTCGCCGCCAAGAGCGCGCCCACGGCGTACTACTACTCCGGCTCGGTCTCGGGCGGCGTGCCGGGCAACTTCATGGCCAACACCTACGCGCTCGACCAGCGCCCCAAGTACGACATGGTCGCGCTGACGCTGCACGAGGGCGTCCCCGGGCACCACCACCAGATTGCGCTCGCCCAGGAACTCGAAGGCGTCCACCCGGTGCGGAAGCTGGGCGGGTACACCGCGTTCAGCGAGGGCTGGGGGCTCTACTCCGAACGCCTCGGGCTCGAGGTCGGCGAGGACCTGGTCGACGACGGCGTCTACCGCGGGTTGTACGCCGACCCGTACGACGATTTCGGGCGCCTCAACTTCGAGATGTGGCGGGCCCTGCGCCTGGTCGTCGATTCGGGCATCCACGCCAAGGGGTGGTCACGCCAGCGGGCGATCGACTACATGCTCGCGAACGGCGCGATCACTGAATTGAACGCCCGCTCGGAGGTCGACCGGTACATCGGGTGGCCCGGCCAAGCCACGGCGTACAAGATCGGGCAGCTCAAGATCTCAGAACTCCGCGCGCGGGCCGAAGAAGCCCTGGGCGATTCGTTCGATGTCCGCGCCTTCCACGACGCGCTGCTCGGCGCCGGGGCCCTGCCGCTGCCCGTGCTCGAGGCGCGGATGGACCGGTGGCTTGCCAACGAGCAGGCCCAGGCGAACGCGGGCTAAGACCGGAGCAGGTGGCAGACCGGCTCGGCGCCCTCGACGGGCGTGACGAGGTAGACCCGGCCGTACTCAGCCTCGTCGATCTGCTCGACGCCCGGGTCGGCCCCCAGCGCGCGCACGATCGCGGGCACCGTGTTCGAGTGCCCCACCACCACAACCACCCGCCCGGCGTGCTCGCGCCCGAGCCGGTCCAGCGCGTCGCCCGCCTTGCGGGGGTCGTACGTCTCCACATCGAGGCTGAACAGCTCGGCGATCGGCTTGGCGGTCTGCTCGGTGCGCGTGTAGGGCGTCGAGACGACCGCCGCGACATCGAGCGACGCGAGCAGCGCCGCCGTCCGCTCGGCCCGCTCATTCCCGGCGTCGGTCAGCGGCGGGTTGCGGGTGCCGTCGTCCGCCTTCTCCGCGTGCCGGAGGACCACGAACGTCGTCCGCCCGGCATCCGCCTCGGGGCGTTGGGATGCCTCGAGCCCGAACCCAACCAGGGCCAGGGCCCCGATCAGCGCGATGGCCGCAAGAAAACCCCGGCGTGAACCGGGGCGAGGTGCGCGTCTTGGGCGGTGTCGTGTCATGCCCGACGATACCGCCGGGGCGGAGTCGGGTGGCTCGGGTTCCCCGGGGGCTCACCCGATCATCGGGTCGTTGTCGTCGGGGGCCGGGTTGGGGCGGGGGCGGTCCACCCAGGCGCTGGTCGAGTCCTGGGCGGGGGCCTCGTCTGCCCGGCGGAGGGGCTTGGCCCGGCCGTACTTGGTGACCCGGCGTTGGGGCGTCGTGGGCAGGGTCGCGGGGGCCTGCCCGGGCTTGGGGGCGGTGCCGATCGGGCGGTCCGTGGGCGAGCCCTCGGGGGCCGCGGGGCGGTCCGGCTCGGTCGGGCCCAGCCGCTTATGGCGGGCCTCGTCGATGGAGCGGTCAAGCCGCCCCAGGATCTGCTTGACCTCGTCAAACGCCTTGCCAGATGCACTCATGACGCACTACCTCCGTGTGACTGGCCTATCGGTCCGGGCCCGGGGGCACTTGGCGTGTGTTCGTGTCCGCGAACATCAGAGCGTCAAGGCGTGCGCTCTGTGCCGCTTGGCATGGGTACGCCGTCCCGCTACAGTCGCTCGGAACCCCTGTTTCTGTGGGAGGTTGCACGCATGGCCGAGGTTCGCGTCTCCAACGTGTGGAAGGTTTACCCCGGCGGGGTCGAAGCTGTCCGCGATGTCTCCATCGAGATCCCCGACGGCTCGTTCGTCGTGCTCGTCGGGCCCTCTGGGTGCGGCAAGTCCACGACGCTGCGCATGATCGCCGGGCTCGAGGAGATCTCCAAGGGCGAGATCTCCATCGGGGACCGCGTCGTCAACGGCGTCCACCCCAAGGACCGCGACATCGCGATGGTCTTCCAGAACTACGCCCTCTACCCCCACATGTCGGTGTACAAGAACATGGCCTTCGCCCTCAAACTCCGGGGGATGAAGAAGGCCGAGATCGACAAGCGCGTCCGCCACGCGTCGGCGATCCTCGGGCTCGACGAGCTGCTCGACCGCAAGCCCAAGGCCCTCTCGGGAGGGCAGCGCCAGCGGGTCGCCGTCGGGCGGTGCATCGTGCGCGAGCCCAAGGCGTTCCTCTTCGACGAGCCGCTCTCCAACCTGGACGCGAAGCTCCGCGTCTCCATGCGCGGCGAGCTCAAGAGCCTGCACCAGCGCCTCAAGACCACGACCGTCTACGTCACCCACGACCAAGAAGAGGCGATGACGCTGGGCGACAAGGTCGTCGTGATGTCCGAGGGCGTGGTGCAGCAGGCGGATACACCCTTCGAGGTGTATCAGCACCCGGTCAACCGGTTCGTCGCCGGGTTCATCGGGACGCCCCCGATGAACTTCATCGAGGGGCACCTCGTGCAGAACGACGGCAACGTCGAGTTCGTTGAGGACGGCGAGGACTCGCCCGAACGCCCGCTGCTGCGGATCCGCCCGCACAAGTCGCACCGCGAAGCGCTCGCGGGGGCCGTCGGGTCGCCGGTCGTGCTGGGTTTGCGCCCGCAGGCGGTCACCGAAGCCGCGTTCGGCGAGCTTCACGACAAGGCGAAGGCCAAGGGGCGGCTCATGCGGCTCGCCGTGGATGTCGTCGAGCCGCTGGGCGACCAGATGGACGTGCACGGGCACACCGCGACCGTCCGGATGACCGCCCGCATCTCGGCCCACGGGCACCTGCCCACGGGGGGCGAGGCGAAGTTCGCGGTGGACACCGAGCGGCTGCACTACTTCGAGCCCGGCGAGTTCGGCAAGAGCCTGACCCTCGCCGAGCGCGCCGAGCCCGTGGGAGCCTGAGCGTGCCCTCGTCCAAGGCAGAGGGCGCGGGCCCCCCATCGAGGGCCGGCATCATGGGATGCGAGCACACACGCGTGACGACGGACCGGCGGGACCTCTTTTGGCAGAACGTTGTCCGCGAGTCGTTGATGGCACTGGCCGTCGCGGCGGGCTCTGGCGGGCGGCTCTCCCCTACCCCCACCGGGGCTGCCAACAGCCCCGGGCCGATCGACGACATGTTCGACGGCAGGATGGCCGTCATCACGTCGCTGGGCCAGCGGATCCCGATCGCCGACATCTACCCCGTCTTCGCATGCTCGGTCGCGACGGGCAGCACGCACGACCGGCTCGTCTCGGCGGACGTGCAGTGCACCGTCTTCCAAATCAAGACGCCCTCCGGCGAGGCGTACACCATCCCGCTGTCGCAGATCGTCGCGGTGCACTCGCTCTCCGAGGAACTCGTGTCGGCCCTCGAGGAGCAAGCCCGCCAAGCCGGGCATGCGGCCCGGGGGAAGGCACTGGCCTCGGAAGCCCCCTTCGGGTTCGCGGCTTTCACTTCGCTGGCCCGTGGTGAGGAGGAAGCGGACGGAATCGACCCGCAGACCCCCGGGACACGATCATAATTACCTGATTCAACACGGCTTAGGTGCCCATAGCGAGGCGATTCAATCGGGCCCAACCGAGCTCGCACGCCGGGAATACCGCCCGACTAGACCGAGTTGTCTACCGTTGCACGGGCCACGCATTGTGGGGTACCGAGGGAGGCTTGTATGCGGATTCTGGTCGCGATCCCGGTCTACAACGAGCAGAGCACGGTCGAGGGCGTGATCCGGCGGGTGCGCGAGCACGCGGACCACGTGCTGGCGGTCGATGACGGGTCCACGGACACGACGCCGGCGATCCTCAACGACCTGCGCGCCGAGATGGGGCTCGACCTCATCCGCCACGAAGCCAACGCGGGGTACGGGCGATCGGTCCGCGAGGCGTTCCGGCGGGCTTCGGACCGCGGGTTCGACTGGGTCATCACGATGGACTGCGACGAGCAGCACGAGCCGGCGGCGATCCCGGCGTTCGTCGAGCGTTGCGTCGCGAACGAGTCGGACATCGTATCCGGGTCTCGGTATCTCGCCGCGAGCGGCGCCGCGGGGCACGCGCCGCCGGCGGACCGGCGCGCGATCAACGGCACCATCACGACGGAACTGAACGAGCGCCTCGGGCTTGCGCTCACGGACGGGTTCTGCGGGTTCAAGGCGCACCGCGTGAGCGCGATGGACCGGCTTGAGCTCACCGAGAACGGGTACGCGTTCCCGATGCAGCTGTGGGCGCAGGCGGCCGCCCGTGGGCTGCGCGTCGAGGAGTTGCCCGTCGAGCTGATCTACAACGACCCGAACCGGACGTTCGGGAACGGTCTCGACGACGCCGAGATCCGGCTGGCGCACTACCGGGGCGTGCTCGACCGCGAGATTGCGCGCGTGGCGCACATGATGACGGAACCCGCCGCGGCCGACGCGGGCGCGTGCTCGGGGTGTTGTCGGTGAACGCCTGCCCGGCGCCGCCCAAGGCCGGGGTCCGCCGCGTGACGCTGGACCCGGACGCGTCGGCGTGGGCGGGGCTGCTGCAAGAACATGTTGAGGCGCGCGGGCCGCTTAGCGCCGAGGCGCGCACTTTCCGCGAGCAGCTCGGGCTGCCGACGGACCGTCCGGTCGTAATGTCCGGGCACCAGGCGGAATTCTGGCACCCGGGGATCCTCGCGAAGCTGCTGGCGGCGAACGCGCTGGCGGCGCGCACGGGCGCGGCGGTCGCGTGGCTGGTGGTGGATCAGGACACGAATCACCCGTTTCGGCTCGCCCTCCCCGAACGCGACGACAAGGCGGCGTTCAGGGCTCGCGCGTGGGAGATGGGCCCGGACCCGCTCGGACGACCAACGCGCAGCGTGCCCCCGGTGACGCCCGGCTCGCCCCCCAACACGGAGTTCGCGGCTGAGCTCGGCGAGCGGCTCCCGGCAATTCGCGAAGCGTTGCGCGCGCACGCGGGCGCTACCACCGCGGCGGTCCAGGTCACCGAAGCGTTGTTCGATCTGCTCGAAGGCATCACACCCAGCCCGAGGGTGGTGTACGCCTCGTCGCTCGCGAAGACGGACCTGTTCCGCAGCATCGTCGCGTCCATGCTCGCAGATCCGCGCAGCGTGCAGAGTTCGTACAACGACGCGGCGGGCCGCCACCGCGGCGCGGGGGTGCGCCGGCTCGGTGAGTCCGAAACGGGCGGGATCGAACTCCCGGTCTGGCGCTTCGACGAGCGGGGCGGGCGGGCGCCCGCGTTCCAGAACGAGATCATCGACGCCGACAATCTCGCGCCGCGCGGCATGCTCGCGACGGGGCTGATGCGGCTCGCGGCGTCCGACGTGTTCGTCCATGGGACGGGCGGGCAGGCGTACGAACGGATCAACGACGTGTGGCTGCCCAAGCTCGTGGGCGGAGCGGGCCTCGCGCCGTTCTTCACCGCGTCGGCGGACGTGCTGCTCGTGATGGGCGGAGCATCGACGTCGGCCGCCGAGGCTGAGCGATCCAGGTGGCTCGCCCACCATGCCCGGCACCAGCCTCAGATGGTCGGCGAGACGGGCTTGCAGGCGGCGCGGGACGAGCTGGTCGCGAAGATCGCTGCGGCACCGGCGGACTCGGACGAGCGGGCCGGGCTGTTCAAAGAGCTCCACGCGCTGCTCGACGAGTTCCGGGGACGCCGATCCGAAGATCTTCAGGCGCTCGAGCACGACGCGGACACGCTCGCGGCGGGGATGGACTGGAAGCTGCTCGCTCAAGACCGGGCGTGGCCCGCCGTGGTGCACGAGCCGGGGACGCTCGAACGGCTGCGGGACGAGATCGAGGCGCGATTCGGGTGAACACACCCGACGCGGGTGCGCACGGGCCCGATCGCGTACCGTTGTGCATGGCAGCATCCACCCGAAACGTCGCGCTCGCGCTGCTGGCGGTGTGTCTCGCGACGCTCGCGTCATGCGACAAACCCACGGCTCCCGGCGCGGGCGAGAGCGTGGGCGGAACCGCTGAGCCCGACAAGGTCCGCATCGTTGCGATCAGCCCGGCCGTCGCGGTGATGCTGCGGGACCTCGGGTTCGAGCGGCAGATCGTCGGGCGGCACGGGTACGACCTGGTGCTCGAGCCGTCGGTGCCCGTCGCGGGCGACCAGGCGGGGGTGGACTACGAAACGCTGATCGGGCTGAACCCGACGCACGTGTACACGCAGTTCGGGACGCTGGGCGTGCCTGAGCGACTGTCCGAGCTGGCGGCGGAGCGTGGGTGGGCGCTCGAGGACGTGCGGCTGACGACGCTCGACGAGATCGCGCGCTCGATGGACGACATGTACTTGGACCTGCGGGGGTTCGAGCCCCAAGGCGCGGACGAGTTCGACCCGATCAAGCAGTTCGAGCGGACGGTGCTGCCGAGCGAGCGGCTGGCGTTCGCGTGGCGGGACCGGGGGCCGGCGGTGCGGGACGCGGGGCGGGTGCTGCTGGTCGCGGCGACCGAGCCGCCCGGTGTGCTCGGGCCCGGGTCGTTCCACCACGAGCTGCTGATCCGCATCGGGGGAACGCCGGCGATCACCGAGGGCGGGCCGTGGATGGAGCTGGACGCGGAGGACGTCTTGCGGGTGGCGCCGGACGCGATCGTGGTGATCACGACGACGGGGCACCCGGGGCGCGGGCCCGAGGGGGACGCGCGGTTCGTGGCGCCGGCCGAGCTGTCGTGGGACGAGACGCGGGGGTACCTCGGGGTGATCGGGGGGCTGCCCATCCCGGCGGTGCGGGAGCGGCGGGTGGCGGTGATCGATGATGGGCTGGCGCTCTTGCCTTCGAGTTCGCTGGCGGACTTTGCCGATGCGCTGGCGGGGCATCTGGAGGGGTGGTCGGCGGAGCGGGCGGG
>BQJQ01000098.1 GCA_021604785.1 Phycisphaeraceae bacterium | reverse complement strand
CCAGCCCAGGTCGCCGGTGGACCAGACGGCGGCGAGGGGGTGGCCCGCGGGCCAGGCGGCGAGCGCGGCGGCGGGGGTCAGCGTGTTGGGGAGCGGGTCGATGACGCGGATGATAGAGCCCGTGGGCCCGGAAAAACCGGGGTCTCGGCGGTGGGGCATCCGGTTTCGTGGTGGGGTCGTCGGGGTGGCGCGCGATTCCTAGACTTCCTCTTCCCGCCGGTTCGGACCGAGCCGGTGGGCGGCACGGGGACGCGAGCGGGATCGCGGACACCCGGGCTGGGATCGCCCGATCAGCACACCCCAGACAGGCGGCCACGCCGCCGGAGAGAGCTTTTTCCCATGGCCAAGAAGACCGGCACACGGACATCGAGCGCGCGCAAGAAGGCCAAGAAGAAGGCCGGGCGTCCGCACACGAGCGCGACGCGCACGAAGAAGGCAGCGACGCGCAAGGCGGCGAAGAAGACCGCGGCGAAGAAGACGACGGCCAAGAAGAAGAGCGTGCGCAAATCCGCGGCGAAGAAGAGCACCGCGAAGAAGGTCGGGAAGAAGGCCGCGGCTCGCAAGCCCGCGGCGCGCAAGACGGCCAAGGCGAAGGCGGCCAAGGGCGGGGCCAAGGCGCCGTCCAAGATGGTGTACTCCTTCGGGAAGATCAAGACCGAGGGCAACACCTCGATGAAGGAGCTCATCGGGGGCAAGGGCGCGAACCTGGCGGACATGACGAAGATCGGGCTGCCCGTGCCGCCCGGGTTCACGATCACGACAGACACGTGCGCGGCGTATCACGCGGCGGGGCAGCGGCTGCCCACGGGCCTGATGAACGAGGTCCACAAGCACATGGCGCGCCTGGAGAAGGAGCGCGGGCGGAAGTTTGGCGACGAGAAGAACCCGCTGCTGGTCTCGGTGCGTTCGGGCGCGGCGGTCTCGATGCCGGGCATGATGGACACCATTTTGAACCTCGGGCTGACGGACACGAGCGTAGCGGCGTTGGCCGAGTCGACCGGGAACACGCGGTTCGCGTACGACGCGTACCGGCGGTTGATCAACATGTTCGGCGACGTGGTGATGGGCGTGGACCACCACCACTTCGAGGTCGCGTTCGATGCGGTCAAGCAGAAGCACCGGGTGGAGCTGGACACGGACGTGCCCGCGGAGGGGCTTGTGGAGTTGTGTGACGCGTACAAGGAGGTCTTCCGCAAGCACGTCGGGCAGGAGTTCCCGCAGAACCCGTTCAAGCAGCTCGAGCTGGCGGTCGAGGCGGTCTTCAAGAGCTGGAACGCCGACAAGGCGATCAGCTACCGGCGGATCGAGGGGATCAGCGGGCTCAACGGCACGGCGGTGAACGTGCAGTCGATGGTCTTCGGCAACATGGGCGAGACCTCGGGCACGGGCGTCGCGTTCACGCGGAACCCGTCGACGGGCGAGAACAAGTTCTACGGCGAGTTCCTGATCAACGCGCAGGGCGAGGACGTAGTCGCGGGCATCCGCACGCCGCGGCCTGTTGAAGAGATGCCCAAGTGGAACAAGAAGATCCACGCGCAGCTGATGAAGATCAAGACCAAGCTCGAGAAGCATTACAAGGACATGCAGGACATCGAGTTCACCATCGAGGATGGCGAGCTGTTCATGCTTCAGACACGGACGGGCAAGCGGACGGGCGCGGCGGCGGTGAAGCTCGCGTGCGACATGGTGCGCGAGAAGCTGATCACCGAGAAGGCGGCGGTGCTGCGGATCCCCGCGGGCGACCTGACGCAGCTGCTGCTGCCGAGCTTCAGCGACACGCAGAAGTCGATCGCCAAGGTGATGACCAAGGGCCTGCCCGCGTCGCCCGGTGCGGCGGTGGGCAAGCCCGCGTTCACGGCGCACGAGGCCGTCGAGCGGGCCCACGCGGGCGAGAAGGTGATCCTTGTTCGCAAGGAGACGAGCCCCGAGGACGTGGACGGCATGCACTCGGCGGCGGGCATCCTGACGAGCACCGGCGGCATGACGTCGCACGCGGCTGTTGTCGCTCGCGGGTGGGGCAAGTGCTGCGTCGCCGGCGCCGGCGCGATGCACATCGACGAAGCCAAGGGCGAGTTCACCATCGGGTCCGAGACGTACGGGCGCAACGACACGATCTCGATCGACGGCTCGACTGGCGAGGTGATGGCGGGTGCTGTCGCGACGCGGATCCCCGAGCTCTCGGGCGATTTCGCCAAGGTGATGCGCTGGGCTGATAAGTACCGCACGCTGGGTGTGCGGACGAACGCGGACGCCCCGGCGGATGCGCAGCGGGCGCGTGACTTCGGTGCTGAGGGCATCGGGCTGACGCGGACCGAGCACATGTTCTTCGAGGGCGACCGGATCGTCGCGATGCGTCGGATGATCCTGGCTGAGGAAACCGAGCAGCGCGAGCTGGCGCTGGACAAGCTGCTGCCGTTCCAGCGTGGGGATTTCGTGGGGATCTTCAAGGCGATGCACGGGCTGCCCGTGACGATCCGCCTGCTGGACCCGCCGCTGCACGAGTTCCTGCCGCACGAGGACTCGGCGATCAAGGAGGTCGCCGATGCGATCGGGATCCCGGCGAGCAAGGTGAAGCAGCGTGTGAGCCAGCTGCACGAGCTGAACCCGATGATGGGGCATCGCGGGTGCCGCCTGGCGGTGAGCTACCCCGAGATCCTGCGGATGCAGGTGCGGGCGATCACCGAGGCGGCGATCGAGTGCCTCGAGGACGGCGTGAAGGTCCACCCGGAGATCATGATCCCGCTTGTGGGCACGCGTCAGGAGCTGGCGCTCTTGCGCAAGGAGGCCGAGGCGGTCATCAAGCAGGTCAAGGGTGAGCAGGAGTGGACGAAGCGCCTGGACATCAAGATCGGCACGATGATCGAGATCCCGCGTGCGGCGCTGACGGCGGACGAGGTCGCCGAGGAAGCCGACTTCTTCAGCTTCGGCACCAACGACCTGACGCAGCTGACCTACGGGTACTCGCGGGACGACACCAACTCGTTCCTGCCCGAGTACATGAACCGGGGCATCCTCGAGGTCGATCCGTTCCAGTCGCTTGACCAGACGGGCGTGGGGCAGCTGGTCGAGATGGCCGTCGCCAAGGGGCGGTCGACCAACAAGACCATCAAGTTGGGGATCTGCGGCGAGCACGGCGGCGACCCCGCATCGGTGCACTTCTGCCACCGGGCGGGGCTGGACTACGTGTCGTGCTCGCCCTTCCGCGTGCCGATCGCGCGGCTGGCGGCGGCGCAGGCGGCGTTGATGGGCAAGGGCTGATCACGCTGCGGACAACCTGAACCTGCACGGCGGCCCGGGGATTTCCTCGGGCCGCTTTTCTTTGGCCGCGGCGGGCGCGGGGGGGTAGGCTCGCGTTCCGCACAGGAGCATCGTTCATGGCAAAGGCGAAATCGTTCGAGGACATGGATCTCCCCGGGATCGCGGTGCACATGAAGTGGGTGCTTGCGCTCATCGGGGCGTACGTCCTGTTGATCGCGACAAACATCGCGTTGGTGGCGCTCGCGCCCCCGGGCGGGGCCGTGGCGCCCGCGATCGGGCTGGCGTTCTGGGTGCTTTGGCTCGGGTTCGTGCTCGCGTCGATCGTCGCGGGAATGTTCCTGATGCTCGCGATGCGCATGGGCATCGGATCGATCGTGCTGTGGTCGATTCTGATGTTGCCGTTCAACTTCCTGGTGCTCATCGCGATGTACTCGCAGGCGAGCACGATACTCAAGGTGCTTGGCGTCAAATCGGGGTTCTTCGGGGTGAGCCGGGCGGACCGCGAGCGGCTGATGCCGGGGCGCTGCCGGCGGTGCGGGTACGACCGGTCCGGGCTCGCTGAGATGCTCGCGGCGTGCCCGGAGTGCGCGCGGGTTCCCATCGTGTGGTGATTTGCCCCGGGCGGCGGCCGGTCGGATTCGCGACTCCGGACCACAGATTCCACGGCGGCCCCGGAGATCCCCGGGGGCGTTTTCTTGGCGGCAGTTCAGCCCGCCAGCGCCTCGCGGACGGCCTTTTCGATCTCGCCCATGACTTCCTCGGGCGTCTGCTCGCGCGAGGGGCGGCCGACGGCGTGGATCGTCAGGTCCGGGCCGACGACGATGATCGTGGGGTAGACGCGGACGTTGAACGGGCGGACCGTGTCCTCGGCGCCCAGCACGAGGGTGTGCTGGTAGCCCTTGTCGCTCATCATTTTCTTGGCGGCGTCCTGGATCCGCTCGCGGATGGCGAGCCCGAGCACGTCCACGCCGTCGTCGGCGAACGTCTTGGCGAGGTCGCTCATCAGCGGGGAGAACTGGCGGCAGGGGACGCACCAGGTGCCCCAGTAGTAGAGCACGGTGACGCGTCCGGACTGGGTCGCGTTGTCGTAGGTGGTGCCTTGGATGTCGGTGATGGTGAACGCGGGGGCGGCGGGGTGCTCGGAGACGGGGTCACCGCCGCGTTGCTCCGTGGTGGCGCTTCCCGCGGGGCGGGCGGTGGCCGTCGGGCGGGCGGTGCGGGTGCCGGCGCCGGTGTACGACTCGGGGATGTCGAGGGTGAGGTCTTCTTTGGTGAGCTCGACGCCCAGGTTCACGTCGGTGATGTCCATCGCGTAGACGACGGTGCCGAAGAGGGACATGTCGCCGGTGCGTTCGATGCGCCGGGGGAAGGCGTCCGAGCGGGCGATCATCCACTTCTGCGAGATGTACTCGGGCTTGTCGTCGGGGTCGTCGGAGGTGGGCATGGTGACGACGAGGACGTCGCAGAGCTCGCCGTCGTGGGTCGCGGTGCCCTCGAGCGCGAGCTCGGCGTTCGCGAACGCGTCCACCAGCGGGCGCTCGTCGAGCAGCTCGGGCAGGATGACGCGCTCGGCGAGGTTGAGCGTGGGGTCCGTGCGGTCGCCGGCGAGACGGACGACGCGGCGCCGGTCGTGGTCGAGGTGGATCGAGCCCTCGGCGTCGTGGACGATGTCGAACGCCTGGGCGTCCGAGTCCTTGCGGGCGCGGCCTTCGCCGGTGGCGCGCCAGGCGCTGGTGTCGGCTTCGTCGCCCGGGTCGTCGACGCGCCAGGTGAAGACGGCAGCGCCCTGGGGCATCGTGTTGGCCAGCTTCTCGGCGTACGACGAGCCCGACGCCGTCGCGTCCATCGAGATGTGGGCCCGCCCGGTCTGGTTCTTGGAGATTGCCATCGAGGCGCTCTGGAGCACGCTCGCGGCGGTCGGGGCGTCTGCCTGGGCGAGCGCGGGGGCGGTGCTGACGAGGGCGACGCAGGCGCCCACGAGCGATGGGATCAGGGCGGGGCGAAGGGGCATGGAAGTCCTCCGAGGGGCGGGGGTTCGGGTCTGGTTGCGGGCGGGCCCGCTGGGGGGCATACCGCCGGGTGGGCGAAAGTGTTCGCGGGCTGGGGGCCCGGCGTCGGGCGGGGGGCGTCGAGGTGTGTTATTCGAGCCTCAGGGCCCCAGCAGGGCTCGCAGGGCGGCCCCGGGGTCGGGCTCTCGCATGAGGTGCTCGCCGACGAGGGCGACGTTGACGCCGGCGTCTCGCAGGCGGGCGAGGTCCCCGGGTGTTTTGATGCCCGACTCAGAGACGAGGACCGTCGGGTCGTCGACCAGGTCGACCAGGCGGGTGGTGTGGGCGAGGTCGGTGGTCATGGTGGTGAGATCGCGGTTGTTGATCCCGAGGAGGTTGTACCCCGCATGGGGGAACCCAACGTGGGGGCGGACGCGGAGCAGGTTGTCCATCGAGTGGACCTCGAGGAGCGTGGTGAGCTGGAGCTGGCGCCCGAGGATGAGCATGTCCACGATCTGGGACTCGTTCAGGCACTCGGCGATGAGCAGGACGGCGTCGGCGCCCGCGGCCCGGGCTTCCCAGAGCTGGTAGGGGTCGAGGATGAAGTCCTTGCGGAGGACCGGGAGGGGGCAGGCGGCTTTGATCCGGTTGATGTAGGCGAGGTGCCCGGCGAAGAATTGTTCGTCCGTGAGGCAGGAGATGGCCGATGCTCCGGATTCGGAGTATGCCCGTGCGACGGCTTCGGGCTCGAACCCGTCGTGCTCGTATTCCGGGCGGATCCAGCCGGCGCTGGGGCTCTTCCGCTTGATCTCGGCGATGATCGCCGTCTTCCCGGGTGCCCGCCGGTTTGTGACGGCGCCGAAGAAGTTCCGGGCCGGCTCGGCCTGGGCGACCTCCAGTTCCAGATCCCGCAGGGGGACCTCTCGCTTGGCACGCTCGATCTCATCACGCTTGTGCGCGACGATCTCGGCGAGCACGGGGGGGGTCGGATCGGGCTCGCTCGGGTGGGTGGTCACGGGGTGCATTGTTGCGGCTCTGACGCTCGTGTCATCCCCTGCCCTCGCGGGCATGCAAACAGGGGCCCTGACGCTCGCACAGGCGGTCGAGACGGACGGCATCCAGGGCATGAGCGTGGACGAGGTCGTCGAGACGGCCAAGAAGTGGGAGCTGGCGATCCTGATCGGGGCGTCGGTGCTCGTCTTCGCGTTTGTGCTGGCGGCGGGGCTGGTCAAGCCCGGGGGGATCGAGAAGGCCGGGCTGCGGGACGTGAAGAGCGTGCCCTGGCTGGTCTGGCTGTTCGCGGGCGCGATCGTCTACCTGGCGCAGGGGTCGGCACGGGTCGCGCTCGAACAATTCCCGGCGTGGACGCAGCGGGACATCCCCGACAACCACAGCCTCGTGATTCTGAGTGCGACCGGCGCCGTGTTCGGGATCATCGCGGGCCTGGGCATGCTGTACATGCTCGCCAAGTCCGTGCCCGAGGGCGGGCTGAAGCTGGGCCCGCTGGACGCGGTGGTGGGGCTGGGGTGCTTCGCGCTGGCGTTCCCGATCATCGCGTTGGCGGGGATCGGGGGGGTGGCGTTGTACGAGGCCTTGGCCGAGAAGCCCCCGCCGCGGATCGCGCACGAGACGCTGCAGACGCTTGTTGATTGGTGGGAGTCGTCGCCGAGTGACCCGTGGCTGTGGGGCTTGTTCGCGGTGGTGGTGATCGGCGTGCCCGTGGTGGAGGAACTGATCTTCCGCGTCTTCCTGCAGTCGGCGGTGATCAAGATCGTCAAGAGCCCGTGGGTGGGGATCTTCATCACCTCGCTCGCGTTCGCGTTGATCCACCGCGTGGGGGGTCAAGTGCCGTGGCAGGCGTTGCTGCCGTTGTTCGCGTTGGGCGTGTGCTGCGGGCTGGCGTACGAGCGGACGCGCCGGGTGGGCGTGCCGATGATGATGCACGCGTGTTTCAACGGGTTGAACATCGCGGTCGCGCTGCTGGCGGCTCCTGAGGCCGCGGCCCCGGCCGTGTAGACTCGGCGCATGGGTCGCGAGCAGAAACACTTTGAACTCCGGACGCCCGAGCACTTCCGCGCGATCGCGTCGCCGGTGCGCCGGCAGATCTTCTTCGCGGCGGTGAACACGGGGCCCAGCTCGGTGGCGGACCTGGCCGAGAAGACCGGGCGGACGGTGACGTCGCTCTACCGCCACGTGAAGATCCTGCACGACGCGGGGCTGCTGGTCGAGGCGGGGTCGCGTGGGGAGGGTCGCGAGCGCGAGGCGTTGTACGCGGCGCGGGCGAACCGGCTGACGTACGCCGAGGGGAAGCTGCCCAAGGCGTCGCGTGCCGCGATCGCGCGGGGCATTGCCGGCGATCTTCGGCGGGCGAACAAGATGGTGAGCGCGGCGCTCGAGTCCGGGCGGGGCGTGGTGGCCGGGCCGGACCGCGACGCGTGGGGCGGCAGCTCGGTCGCGTGGCTCACGCCCGCGCAGCTGCGCGAGGTGAACGAGCACCTCAACGCGATCTACGACCTCGTCGAGGGCACGCCCGAACGCCCGGGCACGCGCCCGCTCGGGCTCGTGCACGTGCTGTACCCGATCGATCCTTAGGCCTGATCCGGCGGCGACTACACTCCGCCCCATGCCCGACGAAAAACCCCGAATCCTGACCGGCGACACGCCCACGGGCAACCTCCACCTGGGGCACTGGGTGGGCTCGCTCGAGAACCGCGTGAAGCTGCAAGACGCGTACGACTGCTACTTTCTGATCGCGAACATGCACGCGTTCACAACGCGGGCCGACAAGCCGGCGGAGATCCGCGCGAGCACGATCGAGATCGTCAAGGACTGGATCGCGTGCGGGATTGATCCCGAGCGGTCCACGTTCGTGCTGCAGACGGAGATCCCGGCGATCGCGGAGCTGACGTGGTACCTCGCGATGCTGCTGCCGTTCAACCGGGTGATGCGGAACCCGACGCTCAAGACCGAGCTCGAGACGAAGGGGCTGGGCGACAACTACAGCTTCGGGTTCCCGATGTACACGGTCGGGCAGTGCGCGGACATCCTGATTTTCCGCCCCGAGCTGGTGCCGGTGGGGGAGGACCAGGTGGCGCACATCGAGCCTTGTCGAGAGGTCGCGCGCCGGTTCGACCAGATGTACTGCGGCGTGGACCCGCAGACCGAGGACGCGGACTACGTGAAGGCGGGCGGGCTCTTCCCGATCCCCGACGCGAAGATCGGGCGGATCGCGCGGCTGATCGGGACCGATGGCGTCAACAAGATGTCCAAGAGCCTGAACAACGCGATCTACCTGACGGACACGTTCAAGCAGATCAAGAAGAAGATGGGCGGGCTCTACACCGGGCGATCGGCGATGGACGAGCCGGGGGACATTAACAACAGCTTGTTCCAATATGTGCGCGCGTTCATCGATGATGAGTCGCGGGTGAAGGAGCTGGAGACGAAGTACGCCGCGGGCGACAACATCGGGGACGGGCACATCAAGGTGGAGGTCGCCGAGGCGATCGACAAGCTTTTGGCGCCCATGCGTGAGCGCCGGGCGCCCTACGAGGGCGCCGACGGCGACGACAAGATCCTCGCCTTGCTCCGCGAGCACACGGCCAAGGCGAACGCCGTCGCGGAAGAGACGCTCTACGAGGCGAAGAAGGCGATGGGGCTGGACTTCGGGCGGCGGACGATCGCTGTGGTCTGACGCGGGACGGGGGACGCATGCTGGAACATCTGGGCAGGCAGGGCGCGGGGCTGTGGCTGCTGGGGCTGCTGGTCGCCGGCGGGGTGTCGCTGGTGATTTTCTTCAATGGGCGCGTCTGGATCTGGGGCTGGGCCATCACGGCGACCTGCCTGCTGTTCTTTCTGCTCGCGCTGATCCCGAGCAAGAAGAACGAGTGGGGGGATTGGTGATTTTCGCGTGCTGGGTGACGCGCGCGTGATCCCATAGCCGCGGGATTGGAATCCCGCGGACCGCGAGACTCAAGTCCCGCGGCTTTGGATAGACGTATCGCCTGATGCGCCAGCCTTTGCGAGCGCCTCGGCATAGACGCGTTCGAGTACCTCGACCATTGTCGTGTCGCTGAACTGCTCGCGGCACATGTCGCGGCCGCGGGCGCCCATCGCGGCGCGCTCGGCAGGATGCTCGGCCATCCACCGGATCGCGTCGCGGAGCTTGGCGGAATCGGCGACGGGGAAGAGCAGGCCGGTGGCGTGGTCGTGGCCCACGCGCGTCGGGTCGAGGCAGACCTCGGGCGTGCCGTCGGTGTCTGATGCGATCACGGGCACGCCCGCGAGCAAGGCCTGGGGCACCGTCCGCGGCAGGCCCTCTCGGTAGCTCGGGTGTACGAGGACGTCCATCGCGCGCATCATCGCGGGGATGCGGTCGTTGGGCACGAGCCCCGTGGTAACGACCTGTGCGCGCACGCCCATCGATTCGACGCGTGCGAGCAGGCGGTCGGCCCACCATCCGTCGCCGACCCACAGGAGTTTCCAGTGGGGGTGCGCGGCGAGGTCGTCGCCGATCGCGTCGAGCAGGTCGTCGTGCCCCTTGTGCTCGGCGAGGCGGGCGACGGTGCCGAAGACGAGGTCGCCGGGGTCGAGGCCCAACTCCGCGCGTATTTCGTCACGTGATTCGCCGGGTGCGGGGGTCAGGAAGGGCTCGACGAGCATGCCGCTGCGGACGGTGACGTACTGCTCAGGGCGGCCGATTTTGCGTGCCAGGAACTGCTCGGTCATCGCGTCGGCGACGGAGGCGATGGTGTGGCAGCGCTTGGCAGCGAACCGCTCGGCGTGGGTGTAGAGCGCGTTCTTGAGCTTGATTTTGGCGCGCGAGAAGGCGGATCCCTCGACAGGCATGAAGGGGGGGCCGTGGATGGTGTGGATCGTGGCGGGGCGGGATCCTGTTGAAGCCGCGGGACTCGAGTCCTGCGGACCGCGGGATTGCAATCCCGCGGCTTTGGAATCTCGGGCGAGGGGTACGCGCGCGTTCCACGCCGCCCAGCGCCCGAGGATGCCCGCTTTGGAGCTGTGCGTGTGGACGACTTTCGGGCGCACGTCGCGCATGAGGTTCTTGAGATCGCGGTGAAAGCAGAAGTGGTCCTTGATCGGGTTGATCTCGCGGACCATGTGCGGCAGGTCGTGCAGCGTGATCTCGGTTGCGCCCGGTTCGTCGCCCGCCCGGACGCGGTCGTTGAAGGCTTTGACGGTGTCGAGGTGCGAGCCCTCGGGGCCGAATATGGGGCCGAAGGCGAGGTGGACGTCGTGCCCGAGGCGCGACTGCCCGAAGCAGGAGAGGACGGTGTTCTC
>BQJQ01000097.1 GCA_021604785.1 Phycisphaeraceae bacterium | reverse complement strand
AGGTCCGGGTGGTTGGCGAAGCGGATGCCGTACATATCGAAGACCTCGCGCTCGGTCCATTCGGCCCCGGGCCAGAGGTCGGTGACCGAATCGACCCAGAGGGCCGGGTCCTCTTCGATGCCGTCGGTGGGCATCGAGGGGTCGAGGAAGACCTTGACGAAGAACCGGTCATCGCGGGCGAACGAACGCAGCAGGTAGACCACCGCGAACCGCCCGGGCACCTCGGCGGGGTAGTCGAGGTAGTCGATGCCGATGACATCCGAGAGGAAGTTGAAATCGCACCGCGGGTCGTCGCGGAGGGTCGTCATCACGGCGTGCAGGTCCGCGGGCTCGACGATCAGCGTGGACTGCCCGCGGAACTCGGTCGCGCGGAGGCGCTTGCCCGCGTGCGCGTGCCGGAGGACCTCGAAGACCGGGTGATCGAAATTGGGGGCGTTGTCTGGCATGCGGGGCTCCGTCCGAGCGGGCAGTCTAGGGGGCGGCGGCGGGGCCCGCACCCGCCGAGGGCTCACGACGCGCCGGGCCTGCGCGTCCGAGAACGGGAAAGTCGCCCGGATCGGGGTCCGCGGGGATTACACCGTTGTGCGTCGGCTAACCCGGGCCCGATGACGGCGGGCACCCATCTCCCGGAGTGAGCCGATATGCCCAGACGGTGGACCGACCGACACGCCGAGCCGCGAACGCCCAACTGCGACCCGGGCACCCGCCTGCTCTCGCACGGGCAGCTCGTCGAGCGGATCCTCGAGCTCAACCCGACGGCCCGGACCTCCTTCCTCAGGCGGTTCGACGCGGGCGAGCTGCGATCGTACTTGGACCACCTGACCGTCGCGGCCCAGCCGCGGGGTGAAGCGTCGCGGTGGGTCCGCCCGGGGGATACACGCGCGATCGTGGCGAGCGGCGAGGAAGACTGAGCGAGCACGCCGGCGGGTCCGCCCCGCGTTCGGGGGACGCCCGCGACGCGCACGACCGGCCCGAGAACAACCCGCACCGTGCGCATTGGCCGCCGGATCGGGCAAGGGTTGCGCACCGGCGAAGAAAGTCCGCGTTCTACTTATCTGGTTCTCATGCGCACGGGCTCAAGGTCCGATTCTGTTGCGTCGGGCGGAGTTCCCGGTCCTTGGGGCCGGGGTCCTCCCGCGGACAGATCGACTCGTTACCCCGGGGCGCGGCTCCGGGCCGCGGCGCGGATGGCGGAGCCCACCCGAGACCAGCGGAACATCTTGTTCAGGTTCGGTCGGGATGGGTGGAGCCCGCACGACCGAGCGCGTCGCCCGGGCGACGGCACGAAACCAAGCACGCCGGCAATCCTGCCGGGCGTGGTAGAGATGCACACGGAGACTCCACCCATGACGCACGCAAACGTTCGAGCCCTGAGCCGAGCTTCGACCCTCGTCCTCGCTGCCGGCCTGGCCGCCTCGGGCGGGTGCAGCACGTTCAACTCCCCCACCGCCAACGGCGAGCGGGAGATGAACCAGCCCGCGCCGGCGTACACCGTCTCCAACGTCGGGACCCAGAACTCCACGCAGGGCAGCGCCCGCCAGCAGACGTTCTACACGGGCGAGCAGGCGAACTACGCCGCCCCGATCCGCTCGCCCCAGCCGATGACGGCCCAGAACACGCCGACCCAGCAGTTCCAGCCGACCCACCAGGGCCAGCCCTTCGCGGCGACCCCCAACTACGACGCCCAGCCGACCCGCCACTCCGGGACCGGCGCGGTGATCGACACCTCGGCCCTTTCCGAGCGTGGCGACATCTCCGGGCTGCAGGCCAACACGTGGGCCGACATCGGCGGCGGTTGGAAGATGGTCAACGCCGCGACGACAGCCGAGGGGCCCAACTCGCAGTTCAAAACCAAGAACTTCCAGAACCTCGAGAACGACGGCACGCTGTTCACGAACAACCCCTACGCCTCGCGGACGTCCCGCTCGGGCGACATGTCGGCGGACTTGTACGACAACGTGCTGGGCAAGGCGATCCCGCGTGAAGCCGCCTTCGCAGACCAGGGCAAGAACACCGAGAACGTCCGCCAGGTCACGTACACGCACTTCGGCGCGGACTTCGACCCGATGGTCTCCAAGGACGGCACCAAGGTCATCTACGCCTCGACCCAGCACCGCGAGACCGCGGACATCTACATCAAGGACATCAACTCGCGGATCATCACCCGCCTGACGTCGCACGCGGCGCAGGACGTGATGCCCTCGATCTCGCCCAACGGCCGCTACATCTCCTTCGCGTCCAACCGCTCGGGCACGTGGGACCTGTACATGATGCCCACCAACGGCGGCACGCCTGTCCAGCTCACCAGCGACACCACCCACGACCTGCACCCGTCGTGGTCGCCCGATGGCTCGAAGATCGTCTTCTCGCGCCTGGGCCAGACCTCGGGCCGGTGGGAGCTGTGGGTCATGGACGTGGACTCGCCCGCGGGCCTGCAGTTCATCGGGTACGGGCTGTTCCCGGATTGGTCGCCCGTCTCGGGCACCGGCCAGGGCGGAACGGACCAGATCGCCTTCCAGCGCTCGCGTGAGCGTGGCGACCGGGCCTTCAGCGTCTGGACGATCGACTACACCGAGACCCCCGGCAACGCGATGCGCGAGACCGAGATCATCTCCTCGCCCACGCACGCCCTGATCAACCCGAGCTGGAGCCCCGACGGTGAGTTCGTGCTGTACTCGTCCGTGCCCAACAACGAGTCCTGGCAGGCCGGCCCGACCGGGGCCCCCAACCAGACGGACATCTGGATGATCGGCAACGACGGTCGCGGGCGGGTCCAGCTCGTCGGCGGGTCCTCGATCAACCTCATGCCGGTCTGGGGCTCGAACCAGCACATCTACTTTGTCTCTGACCGCTCGGGCGTCGAGAACCTGTGGTCGATCTCCGTGGCCGAGGCCGCGGCGACGGCCAACGCCCAGCGTCCGAACTCCCGCACGAACCGCTCGAACACGGGCTTCGCGACCGTGCCGACGTTCGGCGGCGAAACCGGCACCGATTGACCGATACAAAGCTGACCCAACACGAGCCCGGGGGCCCACAGCCCCCGGGTCGTTTGAAAGCCCCGCCGACCGGCGGGCACACCGGGGCACGGAGGCCTCGGAGCTCGGGCAGGGACGCCATGACACGTGAACAGTCCATGCTTACGCCGGGGCGGGTGCTGATCCTCCTTGGCGTGGTGGCAGCTTTGCTCGGGCCCGTGCTCGGCGGGTGTGTCGCCAAGAAGACCCTCTTCCCCCCCACCGTGCTGATCGCGCCGTACGACACGTCCGAGGGCGAGTCGCTGTGGGCGGTGATCCCGCCGCGGAACGAGTCCGGGACGAGCGTCGTGGACGAGCGTGCCGTGGGGGACGCGATCGTCCAGTCGGTGCAGGCGACGCGGGGTCTCCGGTGCCTGCCGCTGAACAGAACAATCGAAGCGATGCGCGCGCTCAAGATGGAGAACGGGGTGCAGACCCCCGCCGACGCCGAGCAGCTTGCGATCACGCTCGGGTGCGACGGCATCGTCGCGGGATCGATCACGGCGTACGACCCGTACGAGCCGCCCACGATGGGGCTCTCGCTCGCGCTGTATGCCCGCCCGGGTGCGCTCACCACGCAGCGCCGCGACGTGGTGGACCCGTACCAGCTGACACGGTCGTTCACGGATACCCCGTATGTGGGGAGCAACTTCAAGGGGACGCCGGTGACGGTCGCGTCGGAGATATTGGACGCTCGTGACCATTCCACGCTCATGGCGGTCCAGGACTACGCCGAAGGAAGGTCCGACAAGCAAAGCGCGCTGGGTTGGCGCGTGCATCTCGCGAGCATGGACCTGTACACGAAATTCGCGGCCCACCAAACGGTGCGCCGCCTGCTCGACGAGGAGTGGCTCAGACTCGCACGCGAGGTGAGCCGGCAGAACAGATCACCGTGACGGTCGCCCCGGCTGCCGTCTGACACAGGCAGCGAGCGACCGATGGCACCAGCAGCACACAACCGGGCAGGCAACGCACGCCCGGAGTGTCTCGATCGGCGTGCGCATCGGCGGGCGGAGCCCGGAGACTGACCCCACCACGACCGGCTACCCAGGCCCGCCCCCCGGAGCATCCCCGATGTCCATTCTCCCGATCACCGCCGCGTTCCAGAGCTACCTCACCGACGAGCGGCACTTCTCGAAGTACACCGCCCGGTGCTACGGCGCGGACCTCCGCCAGTTCGTCGAGTACCTCTCCGAAGAGCATGGGCTGGACCCGGCCGACAGCGCCGAGACCGACGAGCTCCGCCGGCGCCTTGAGCCGACCCAGACCGCCGGGGCCATCGCCAAGCCCTCGCTGACCGCGATCGTGTGCGACGGCGACGCGGACCTGATCCGCGGGTTCCTCGGGCACCTTGGCGAGCAGAACTACTCCCCGGCCACGATGGCGCGCAAGATCGCGACCCTCCGCTCGTTCTACAAGTGGGCCGAGCGGCGCGGGGCAGCCAAGACCAACCCGATGACGCTCATCCGCACGCCCCGCCAGACCAAGCGCCTGCCCAAGGCGATCACGATCGAGCAGGTCGAGCAGCTGCTCGCCGCCCCGTCGGATGGTGACGTCCTCGGTCGGCGCGACCGCGGCATGCTCGAGACGCTCTACTCCACGGGCATCCGCGTCTCCGAGCTCGTCGGGTTGAACTTCGAGGATCTCGACCTCCAGAACGAGGCGCTGCACGTCCGCGGCAAGGGCCGCAAGGAGCGGATTGTCCCGCTCGGATCGCACGCGTTGGGTGCCATCGCCCGGTACGTGGACATGCTCCCGACCGATTCGCGGTTCGAGGCGGCGTGGCAGATGCGCAACTCGGGCGAGATGCCGCTGTTCCTGAACAAGCACGCCAAGCGCCTGAGCTCGCGCTCGGTGCGGCGGAAGCTCGATAAATACCTGCGTGAGGTCGGGCTCGACCCGACGATCTCGCCGCACACGCTGCGTCACTCCTTCGCGACGCACCTGCTCGACAACGGGGCGGACCTGCGGAGCGTACAGGAGCTGCTCGGGCACCAGTCGCTCAGCACGACGCAGGTGTACACGCACCTGTCCGCGCAGCGCGTCCGCGATGCGTACGACGACGCGCACCCCCGCGCCGAAGCGGGCTGAGGCCGCCCCTAAATCTGGGGAGTTACGCGGACCTGCGAACAGGTACGCGGTGCGATTACGCGCGCAAACTCTGTCAAGTTGGGGAAGAAACGTACCGAATATCCGAATATCCGATTGTCCGATCCTCGAACCGCGCATACTCTGAGGAAGACAGCATCGGGAGCCGCGTGGCATGCGCGCGCAGACATAGGAGAACGGCCATGGCTTTTGGTGACACGATCCGCGTTCGGAAGAGGGGCGAAATCACCCTCCCCAAGCCGATCCGAGATGCCCTCGCGCTTGATGAAGGGACGATCCTCATCGCCAACGTTGAGGGCGGAAAACTGGTCATCACGCCCGGCAGGGTCGTAGCGGAACTGCCCCCGCTTGAGATCCCGACCGAGGTTGCCGCAGAAGCCCCCGAGTGAATGTCTGTACGGCTCGTATCCGTCTCGGATCTGTGACGGACGCCCCTGTGACACGGGCGTGATAAACCGGGCTGTTCTCCGTTACGAACGGACTCCGTATAGTGCTGTGCCCACCACCGGGTTGGCACAGACAAAGGAGTCCGCGTGTGGCGAAGCCGAAGCTCCTGATTGATTCGAGCGGAATTGTCGCGTGTGCGAAGTCAGGCGCGGCCCTGTCGCAGCTTGATGCCCTCGCCAACGATTATGACTTCGTCGCGATTAAAACCGCTGTCGATCGGGCGCACAAAACCCTGCTCGGAAATGGTAGCCGGAAACGGTACGCGCCCGAAGTGAGTTCCCTGCTGCATCAGTTCAGCGTCAGAGTTGTTGATGACCCACCCAATGGGCACATCGACATGGCTGTCTTGGAACCCAAACAGATGGAGGCGGTCTACTCGATCCTCTCGATTGTCATGTACATCACGGAAGGCGTCGCAACGTCCGGATTCATGGGCGGGCCGGACTACACGGATGTACGGTGTCGAACACGAGGCACAACGGCCCCCACCATCTTTGACCTCGCCCCGTGAGCACGCTTCACGAGTTCACTTCGGAAGCTGGGCCAGCAATTCTGCCACGACCCGGCCGGCACCTGGGACTTCCCACCCCGGCGCGATCTGCGCGAGCGGCTCGAGCACGAACGCCCGCTCGTGCAGACGCGGGTGGGGCACGCTCAGTCCCGGCTCATCGATCACCCGGTCTGCGTAGAGCAGCAGGTCCAAGTCGAGCGTCCGGGCACCCCACCGCTGCTCGCTCGACCGGTCCCGCCCGTTGGCCAGTTCGATCGCGAGCAACGCATCGAGCAGAGCCCGCGGCGACAGCCCGGTCTGGACCACCATCGCGGCGTTGAAGTACGCGCCCTGCGCGCCGGGCCCGACCGCCGCGGTCTCGAGGTACGCCGAGACCGCGAGCACGCGTGTGTCGTCCAGGGCCGCCACGCCCAGCACGCCCGCGTCGAGGTTTGTGGACCGATCACCCAGGTTCGATCCGAGCGCGATGGCGGCGAGTTCGGGCACAGGCAACGGTAGCCGAGCCGGGCGTGCGCAAGAAAACACCGACCCGAAACAGGTCGGTGTCGCATGATCCGGACTCAGATGGCGGGCTAGTCGACCGGCTCGAGCTCGCGCATCCGGTGCTGCATGTGGGCCTTGAGGCGGGCCAGGATCGACGAGTGCATCTGGGAGACGCGGGACTCGGACAGGTCGAGCGTGGACCCGATTTCCTTCATCGTCATGCCCTCGTAGTAATAGAGGACGACGATCAGCCGCTCGGCCCGGCTGAGGCCCTTGGTCATCAGGTCCTTCAGATCCGACCGCTGCACGTCGGTTACGGGGTTGATCTGGGTGGAGTCCTTGATGACGTCGATCTCGCGCATCTCGCGCGACCCGTCGGAGCTGAAGCACTTGCGGGTGATGCTGGTCACCGAGACGGACGAGGAGTCACGCTTGTACTTCTCGAATTCCTCGTTGTCGATGTTCAGACGCGAGGAGACCTCGGTGTCGGTCGCCTTTTGCCCGGACTCCATCTCGATCTTCTGGCGGGCTTGCTCGACCTTGGCGGTGCGGTGACGCACGAGCCGCGGCACCCAGTCCATCGAGCGCAGCTCGTCGAGGATGGCGCCGCGGATGCGCGGGGCGCAGTACGTCTCGAACTTGACCTTGCGCTCGAGGTCGAACGCGTCGATCGCGTCCATGAGCCCGAAGAGCCCGGCGCTCATCAGGTCCTCGATGTCAACCTCATCGGGCAGGCGTGCGTAGATGCGTTCGGCGTTGTATCGCACCAGGTGCAGGAACCGCTCCATGAAGAAGTTCCGCATCTCCTGCGTGGGGTTGCTGGCGTACTCGAGCCAGTTCTCCTCCATCGGGCGGTCGTCGAAGGGCGTCGCGATGCCCGAGGGCTCGGCGTGCCTTGCGGCGCCCTTGCCCGACATGCGTACGGAGATACGTGTTGCTGTTCTGATCGCCGCCATGGTCCACTCCTTAGACCGCCAACACCCCGGGACATCCAATGCTCGATGCGTCGGGGGCCCGCCAGACTGACCGAGGTTCGGCCATGCCGCGTGACGCGCTCATGCGCGCCGAAGCGGCGTTGCTGGAGATGGGCACCCGGGCTCGAACGGACCCGAGATATCGAACGCCGGAACCGTCCCTGGCCCGGCTCGACCAGTATACAAACCCTCGGCACGTGGCGCACGGGTTGGGGACGGTGTGTGTTTCCATCTTCATGCCGCCCGCGCCGGTTGGGGGGGTTGCGCCGGGACGCCCGACCCGGCCGCGGGCTCGGCGGTAGTCGGTTCGGGCTGCTGAGACTCGGGGATCGGGTTTCGCTCGCGGTGGGCCGCGACGTGCTCGCGCACGGCGACGAGCCCGATGCTCGCGAGCAGCGCTCCGACGGTTGTGCACAGAATCAGGGCGAGCACGGCCCGCCAGAGCGTGGTGATCGGGTCCGCGCCGGCCGCGATGCCCGCGATACACGCGGCAAGAAAGCCCGCGAGCCCGAGCACGCCACCGATCATGCGTGTTGGCGAATACACCACCGCTGGACCCCGCTCCCCTCGTGGGTGCACCGCGAACGCGGCGGCACCACGGGCCGGTTATCGAACCGATCGGGACGCCGATTCAGGAAATCACGCCGTTTTTTCTCAACCGATCGCCCGGCTCTTCCGCGAAACGCGTGCCGGATGGCGCGGTTTGGGCGGCGCGGGCGCCGAAATGGGCGCCTGGGTCAGCGCCCGGCCCACTCGATGAGCGACTTGGCGAGCTTGGACATGTCCTTCGCCGCGGCGGACCGGGGGGCGTCGATCATGTACGGCCTGCGACGCCGGACGGCAAGGCGGACCTTCTTGTCCAGTCGCACCCACCCGATCAGGGGAAGGCGGTAGTTCAAGAATCGCTCGGAGACGCCAGCCATGCGCGCGTGGACGGCGTGGGCTTCTTTCTCATTCGCCACCTGGTTGATGATGAGCCCGATGGTCGGGCGCGGGTCTTCCACGCCGCCCTTGGAGCCCGACGTGGACCGTGTCTGGACGAGCACCTTGATCAGGGCGTAGGCGTCGGCGATCGAGGTGGGCTCGGGCGTCGCGACGATCAGCCCGAGATCCGCGGCCCGCATGAACCGGCGGACCGAGTCGCCCAGCCCGGCGCTGGTGTCGATCATGACGAGGTCGGACGCCCGCTCGACCTCGATCAGGCGGGAGATGAGCTGTTCTTGCTCGTCGTCGTTGAGCTCGTCGATGCGGCCGAGCCCGACTGAGCCTGGGACGAGCTTGAACCCGCCGGGCGCATCGATGGAGATGTCCGCGAGGGTGCGCGCGCCGTTGCCGACGACGCGGTCGAGGCGTTCAGCGGGCATCATGCCGCAGAGCACGTCGGCGTTGGCCATGCCGAGGTCGGCGTCGAGCAGGGTGACGCGGCGGCCCTGCTTGGAGAGCGCGATCGCGAGGTTGACGCACGAGGTGGTCTTGCCCACGCCGCCCTTGCCCGAGGCGATCGCGATGACCGGGGCCGAGCGCAGGCGCGGCTGGGCGGTGGTCGAGGTCGAACGCTGACGGTCGAGCCGGTCCACGAGCGCGCGGAGGCGGCTGGCCTGGTCGTCGCGCGGCGCGGGCGTGGATCGCGGGTCGAGCTGCGTCACGGCGTCGGCCCTCCGGCGGGTGCGTCGCTCTTGGGCCCGTCGAGCACCAGGCGGGCCAGGCGGTCCGGGCGGGCCGGCTCGATGTGGTCGGGCACTTCCTGCCCGGTGGTCACGAAGCTCAGCGGCAGCCCGACGCGCCGGCAGAGCCCGACGACGACGCCGAACGTGACGGCCTCGTCGAGCTTGGTCAGCAGCACCCGGTCCGGGCCCAGAGGCATAAACCGCTCGGCGATCCGTGTCAGCGTGTTCACGCTCGCCGTCGAGGACATGACTAGGTGTGTCTCGTCGGGATCGGCGGCCTTGATAAACTCGGACAGCTCGCCCAGGCGGCCGGCGTCGTTCTGTGAACGCCCGGCGGTGTCGATGAAGACCGCGTCGCACTCGCGCAGCTCGGACACCGCCTTGCGCATCTCATCGGGCGTGTTCACCACGACGATCGGCAGGCCGATGATCGAGGCGTACGTCCGCAGCTGCTCGACGGCGGCGATGCGGTAGGTGTCGATGGTGACGAGCCCGACGTTGATGCCGTAGCGGAGCTTGTAGCTCGCCGCGAGCTTCGCAACAGTCGTCGTCTTGCCGACGCCGGTGGGCCCGATGAGCGCGACGCGGCGCGGGCCGGCGGTCGCGTCGCGGTTCTGCGCGTTGGACGCCGGGCGGTCGAGCTTGATCGGGATCATGTCCGCGATGCGCCGGAGCATGGTCTCGCGGACGATCTGCGCGTCGGCGAGCTCGTCGGCGTCCAGCTCGTCGCGGACCATCGCGGCGAGGTCCTCGGCGATGTCCGCGTCCACGTCCTGGTCGATCAGGCGGGCGTAGAGGTCGAACAGCGGGCCGGAACTGGCGCCGGGGACAACCTTGGCGCCGGACTGCCCCACCGCGACCGCCGTCTGGCGGGCGGACTGGAGCACCTGCGACATCATCTTCTTGAGCTCGGCGACCTCCGAGGCGAGCTGCGCGTTCTCGCCCGCGGACGGGGCGACGGTGACGGGCTCGGGCTTGGCCGTGCGCGGCGCGGGGGCCGAACGCTCGGGGGCGGGCGCCGCCGGGCGTGGGGTGGGCGCCGGCGCGGGCCTGGGCGACTCCGCCTTTGGTGCTGGCGCGGGTTTGGGTGCTTCGACGCGCGGCGTCGGCTTCGGCTCGGGCATGGGCCTCGGCTGAACCTGGGGCGAGCGCGCGCCGGAGGGCAGGTCGAGTCCGGACGGCACGACCACCCGCGGCGGTTCGGGGCGCGGCTCAGCCGCGGGCGTTTGTGGGCGGGCGCCCGGCGTGGCGGTGTAGGTGCCCGACGCGGTGGGCTTGGCGCCGGGGCGCTTGGGCTCGGGGCCCTGGAGGGCGGCCCGCTCGGCGCGGGCGTCGGTGTCCGAGGCGGTGATCTCGACCATCGGC
>BQJQ01000096.1 GCA_021604785.1 Phycisphaeraceae bacterium | reverse complement strand
CACCCGCACACCCGCGGCCCGCGCGATCTCCGCCGCCCGCGTCACCGCCCCGGTCGGGATCTCAAGCTGCGTGAGCAGCACCTGCGCGTTCTCGATCCGCTTGCTCGATTCGTCCACCGACCCGGGCTCGAGCTGTTCGTTGGCGCCGGGCACGACAACCGAGGTGTGCTCGCCGCGGGCATCCACCGAGATCGCCGACGCGCCCGTCGAAGCGGACCAGCTCTCGGCGACGCCGATGCCGTCGATCCGCTCGCGCGGCAGCAGCGCCCGCAGCTCGCGCCCCGTCGGGTCGCGCCCGACGCGGCCGATGAGCGAGACCGCCGCGCCCGCGCGGGACGCCGCGATCGCCTGACGCAGCCCGCGCCCGCCCGGCTCGGACCGCACCGACCGCCCGAACACCGTCTGCCCAGGCCCGGGCAGTTCGTCGCAAGACACGACCACGTCCATGGTCAGCGACCCGACGACGCAGACGGATGGCTCGCTCGGAGCGGGCACGCTCACAGGATCTCGAGAATCTCGAACCGCTTGACACCCCGCGGGGCGTTCACGCGGATCGTCTCGCCGACGCGGGACTTCATGAGCGCCTCGCCCATCGGGCTCGAGGTGGTCACCTCGATGATCTCGCCCGTGTCGTCGTCGGACATCTCCCCGACAAGGCGGTAGACCTCGGGCTCGTCGTCGCGCCCGCCGACCTCGCGGAGCTTGACGCTCGACCCGATGAATACCACGCCGTCGGCCAACGCGGTGTCGGACACGAGCTGCGCGTTGGCCAGCCGGGTCTCGATCCGCTTGATCTCGGCCTCTTCGAGCCCCTGCTGCTCGCGGGCGGAGTGGTACTCGGCGTTTTCCTTCAGGTCGCCCAGCGCCCGCGCCTCGGCGATGCGGGTCGTAATCACCGACCGGTTGGCGATCAGTTCGTTCAGCCGCCCTTCAAGGCGCGACTTGTCGCCCTGCGTGATCACGTCCATCGCGTCGCTCCTTGCGTCCTCTCGGGCACGCCTCGCGGGTGCGCCCGGGGGTCCGTGTCGGACCCGAATCTCTAGGCGTCCCGCCACGACCGGACCAACCCGAGCACCATCACCACCGTCCACAGGCCGCCGGCTGCCACAAACGTATACCCGAGCGCCCGCGCGTGGTTCACGCCGATCCGCGCCGCCACACCCCCCGCGGATCGATCGCGGACGAGATCCATCACCGCCGTCACGGGCGAGAAAAGCCAGCCCGGTCGCGCCGCGTGCACGCCCGACGCCTCCGGGCCGCCGAAAACGCCCAGCCCGACAAGCACCGGGGCCGCGACCACCAGCACCACGAACCCGAGGGTCCACGCCGTCCGTCCGATGCCCGGCGGCGCGTCGGCGTCGCCCCGCCCGACCGTGCCCAGCGCGATCGCGAGCAGCGCCCCCACCACCAGCCCCCACGCCGCGAAGAACCCGCACAACGCCACCACCACGCCCCACGACCAGTCCGACAGAAACCAGAAACCCTGCGGCACGATCAGCGCGCACACCGGCACGAGCACCACGGGCAGATCTGCCGCCACGGACCGCGCGGCACGGCGCGGCGCGAGCTGGCTCAGCCGCAACGCCGGCCAGAGGACGCACACACCGACCATGCACACGACCATCAGCATCGTCGCCGCGGGGCGCGTCACGCTGGGCGAGAGCGCCCGCGCCGCCCCGATCATCGCGAGCATCACGACCGTCGCCGACATCAGGTAGACGAGCCAGAGCACCGCAAACAACCGCGGCTCGCCCCGCCGGTGCGACCAGTCCGGGCGCCCCTTGGGCGCGTGCCCGAAGAGATCTCGGTCCGGCGCGGGTTCGGTGCGGACGCTCATGGCCGACGGTACGCGATCAGGGCTCGGATCGCTTCTGAGTCAGCACGTAGGAACCGCGGATGTCCATGGCCGCCAGCCCGCCGTCGATGCGTCCGGTCTTATCGAGCATGCCCCCGATGCGGCTGATCTTGATCTCCGACGACTGCTCGCCCGGGCGGAACACCCCCGGTGCGGTGCCCCAGATGATCTTCCCACCCTCGTCGGTGATGATCGTCAGCGGGCCCCCGTGGTCGAGGTCGATGCCCACGATCTGCGGGATCAGGTCCGCGTGGTCGTCGAGCAGGTCCAGCAGCGCGAGCCCGGCCCGCACATCCTCGCCCTCCCACGCAACGCCGCTGACCGCCGGCGGCGGCGTGGACGCGAACGCCAGGTAGTGCACGCCCGACTTCCCGGCCCCGTACTCCAGCGGCAGCGCCACGCCCTCCCACGAGACCAGCCGCTCGAGCGACCCGGTCCGCACGACCGCCGCGGGCAGCCGCCACGTGCCCGTCACACGGAGGTTCCCGTCACCCTGGCGGCGCACCACCGGGAGCTCGGCGTACCACCCCGTCGCGTGCAACGCCCGCGAGACCTCGCGCAGCGCGTGGTGGTCCAGCCCGCTCCCGCCGCGCGCCGCGTCCAGCGCGATCCGGGTCAGCCGCTCGCGCTCGGAGTTGGGCATCCACGTCGATTCATCGCCCGCCGCGGCCCCGTCGATCGCCGGCCACGCGAACGTGACCTCGACGCTCGGGAACGTCGCCAACTCCGCAGCGTGCGCGTCCAGCCGGTCCAGCCCGACCCACCCGCCGGCGGTCAGCGCCAGCCCCCCCAGCACGGTGACCGAGACGAGCATGATCCGGCGCCGGCGCTCCGGGTCGGCGGCCTTCGCTTTGGACTTGGACTTCGTCGAACGCTTCTTCGCCATCTCTCTGTGCTCCTACGCCCCGAGCGCGAGCTCCACGAGGTGGGCGCACAGATCGGGGAGATCCATCCCGGTCGCCGCCGCCGCCTTGGGGACCAGGCTGGTCGAGGTGAACCCGGGCATCGTGTTGATCTCCAGGAACATCGGCTCGCCCGCGGGGGTGAGGATGAAATCCGCCCGCGCCAGGTGCCGAACGCCCATCGCGGCGGCCACCGCCTCGCCCATCGCCCGCACCCGCTCGCCCACGCCCGCCGGAAGGTCCGGGTCGGTTACATACACCGTGTCCGAACGCGCGTACTTCGCGTCGTAGTCGTACGTCCCCCCCGCCGGGCGGATCTCCACGATCGGCAGGGCCTTCATCGCCCCCTCCGGGCCGACGAGCCCCACCGTCAGCTCCCGCCCGGGCACGAACCGCTCGACCATCCACGCCCGCCCGGGGTGCTGCTCCGCCCCGTCGCGGGCCGCGGCGTGGGCCCGGTCCCACTGGTCCAGCGTCTTGCAAACGTACAGCCCGACGCTCGACCCCTCCGTGTTGGGCTTGACGACCACCGGCGGGTCGAAGGGGCAGACGCTGTCGGAGATATCCAGCACCGCGCCGACCGCCGTGGGCACGCCCGCCGCGGCTGCCGCGAGCTTGCACCCCATCTTGTCCATCGCCCGGCGTGCCGCCGATGGTCCGGCCCCGATGTACGGGCGATCGCCCCGCGCCAGCATGTCCTGCACCGGCCCGCCCTCGCCGAACGGCCCGTGCAGCACCGGGAAGACCACGTCGCCCGGCATCGCCTCAAGCTCCGCGTCGGTCACCCGGTCGATCGTCCGGTACTCGACCTTGAACCGCCCGCCCTGCGCGAGAGCGCCCGCGACGGCCTGCGAACTCGTCAGCGACACCTCCCGCTCCGCGTCCGGCCCGCCGCCCAGGACGAGCACGCACGTCACGAGTCCCGCCCCCACACGACAACCTCTCGCTCGAGCGCGACGCCGAAGGTGTCAAGCACCCGCGCGGTGCAGACATCCATCAGCTCGATCACATCGCGGGCGCGCGCGTCGCGGGATGTCACGATGAAGTTCGCGTGCGCCTCCGAGACCGTCGCCCCGCCGACGCACAGGCCCTTGCATCCCGCCCGGTCGAGCACGAGTCCCGCCGACACGCGCTGCCCCGCATCGCCGAGCCCGTCGACGTCCCCCGTGAGCGTCGGGTTCTTGAAGCAGCACCCCGCGGACTTGTCCGCCAGCGGCTGCGTCCCTTTCTTGTAGTCCATCGCCCGCTGACGCTCGCCCCGCAGATCCTCCGCATCGCCCGCCGTGAGCGCCAGCTGCACGCCCGTGATCAGCAGGTGCCCCAGCCCGGATCGCCGATACCCGAAGTCGATCCGCGCGCGCTCGATCGCGTGCTCCCGCCCGGCCCGGTCCACGGCGTGCACGACCGCGACGACATCCCCGATCTCACCGAAGGTGCCGCCGGCGTTCATCACCACCGCGCCGCCGAGGGTCGCCGGGATGCCCGCGAGCCCGGCGATCCCGCCCAGCCCACGCTGCACGCTCTGCCCGATCAGCCGAGGCAGGCTCACGCCCGCGCCCGCGTATACCCGCCCCGCGCCGCGGTCCCAATCGATCTCCTGAAACCCGTCCGTCTGCAGCGACACAACCAGCCCGCCCACGCCCGCGTCATCGACGAGCAGGTTCGCCCCGTCGCCCAGCACGCGCAATCCCGGGTCGATGTGCAGACACCGCACCAGCTCGGCGGCGTTGCTCGGGCGCGCGAGCAGATCCGCCCCGCCGCCGATGCCGAACCACGTCGGCAGGCGCGCCCCGCGCTCGATCTCGACCTCGGTCGCCTCCGCGTTCACGACACGACCGCCCCGGCGTGTGCGCCGAGGAACCCGTGCGCCACCTTCCACACCGGCCCCGCGCCCATCACCAGCACCACGTCGCCCGGTCGGGCCAGCGTGCTCAGCTGCTCGACGATCGCGTCGAACGGGTACAGGTGCATCGCCCGGACGCCGCGCGAGCGGAGCCGGTCCACCAGGTCCGCCGCGCTCACCTTGTGACGCTCTGCCTGCGTGTCTCGCACAAAGTAGATGTCGGGCACGATCACGATGTCCGCCTGCTCGAAGCTCGTCGCGAATTCTTCCATCAGGAACCGCGTCCGCGAGTGCTGGTGCGGCTGGAAGACCGTGATCAGGCGCCCGCCCCGCTCGGCCGGGTCGTCCGACTGGCGGACCGCCTCGAGCGTGCGCGCGATCTCGGTCGGGTGGTGCCCGTAGTCGTCGTACACCCGCACGCCGTCGGCCTCGCCGATCATCTGCAGGCGCCGGTCCAGCCCGCCGAACGCGCCGAGCGATGCGCCGAGCAGCTGTGGGTCCGCCCCGAGGATGACGCCCAGCGCGAACGCGGTCGCGGCGTTGGTCGCGTTGTGCTCGCCAGCCATCGTGTTGACCCACGCGCCCAACTCGGCGCCCTCGTGCGAGACGCTCACCCGCCGCGTCGAAGGGTCAAACCCGATGACGTAGTCCGCCGCCGGGCTGAACCCGATCGTCTCAACCCGGCACGTCAGCCCCGCGGCGACCTGCGTCCGGTGCGCGCCCTCGTGGGCGATCAGCAGCCTCCCGCCGTCGGCTTCATCGGGCACCAGCTGCGCAAACCCGCGGAACGCCTCGACGATCTCGTCGAGCGAGCTGTAGATGTCCAGGTGGTCGGGCTCGATGACGCCGATCGAGGCGACCGTGGGGCGGTGGTGGTGGAACGACCGGTTGTACTCACACGCCTCGGCGAGCAGCACGCCCGGGCGCCCGCCCCACTCCCCATTCTGAATCGTCGGCGAGCCCAGCCGGAACCCGGTCTTCTCGCCCGGTTCTGTCAGCGCACCGCGGGACAATTGCGCGCACGTTGCACCGACGATCACCGCCGGGTCAATCCCCGCGTCGGTCAGGGCGCACCCGAGCATCGCGCTGGTCGTGCTCTTGCCGTGCGTGCCGGCGACAGACACGCCCGTCCGCCCCGCCTGGCAGCGACCGAGCGCCTGGGCGTAGCTCAACACCGGGATCCCCCGGTCGCGGGCGGCAACGACCTCAGCGTGGTCCGCCCCCACCGCCGCCGACGCGATGACCACGTCCGCGTCGTCGCCCAACGCCCCGGCGGTCTGCTCGAACCCGACCTCGATGCCGGCCCGCGTGAGCGAGTCGGTGACCGGAGTCGCGCCCATGTCCGTTCCTCGGACGGGCACGCCCGAGGACGCGAGCAGCTTGGCGAGCGCGGACATCCCGCACCCGCCGATGCCGACCATGTGCGGCACCGCCCCGCCGATCCCGAGGGGATCGCAGGCGACTTCGACAGGCTTCGTGCGTGTGCTGGGGCGCGGATCCATCCGGTACCAAGCGTAATCGAACGTGTTGGGGCTCGCGGTCCACCCGAGAACCGCCGATGGACCGTATGCCGCCCCTGTTTGCCGACACGGCCCCCTCCCGACTCCTCCCGTAGGCTTGCCCGATGCCCGATGCCCCCTCCCAGCCCAACGACCCGGCCACCACCCCGGTCCTGCCCTACAAAATCGCCTGCCTCTGCGACCTGCGCGACAAGGACGGCCGCCTACTGCTGCTGCACCGGCTCAAGGCCCCGAACAAGGGTCTCGTCTCGCCCATCGGGGGCAAGCTGGAGATGGGGCTGGGCGAATCGCCCGCTGAGTGCGCCCAGCGGGAGATCCAGGAGGAAGCGGGCATCCACGTCCCCCTCGACCGCCTGCACCTGATGGGGCTCATCGCCGAAACCGCGTTTGAGGGCTCGACGCACTGGCTGCTGTTCTACTACCGGGTGCTCGGGCCGGTCGAGGTCGCCGAGGGCCCGATGGACGAGGGCGAGCTGAAGTGGCACGACCCGGCGGACCTCGACGACCTGCCCGTGCCGGTGACCGACCGGGAGATCATCTGGCCGCTGGTCGCACAGCACGAGCACGGCGGGCCCCCGGGCAGCGCCCTGCCCGGGTTCTTCGCGGTCCACATCGATTGCCGCGGCGACGAGCTGAAGTGGAACGTCGAGCAATCACTGCCCGCCGGCGGGCCCCTGCCGGGCGCCTGAGGGCGGCTTCTATACTTCCGGCGTGAGAAAGCACACACCCATGCGCGATGATCTCAGACCCCGACGCTCCCACGGGTGGTCGCTCGCCCGCCTCGTCAGCGGCGCGCTGCTGCTTGTCTCGACGGCGATCGCCCAGAACGCCGAGCTGACCCCGCCGACCGCCCCGGTCGCGGTCCCCGCGTTCCGCCAGGCGGACACGGTCTCGATCATCACGATCGAGGGCCCGATCGACGTGTGGACGGCGCACAGCGTGGAGCGGCGGATCGCCGAGGCTGAGGACGCGGGCGCGCAGGCGATGGTCTTCGACCTCGACACCCCCGGCGGGGGCGTGCAGGCGGTGCTCCGCATCACCAACGCCATCAAGGCCTCGTCGATCACCAACACCGTCGCGTGGGTGAACCCCGACGCGTACTCGGGCGGGGCGATCATCGCGCTGGCCTGCCGGGAGATCGTCGTCGCGGATCCGGGGGCCGTGGGCGACGCGTTCCAGGTTATCCCCACCGCGGACCTCACCGGCGGCGGGCTCCGCGCCCCCACCGCCGACGAGCGGACCAAGATCCTGCCCGTCATCATGTCCGATGTCGTCGATTCGGCGCGCCGCAACGGGTACGACGAGTGGCTCGTGCAGGCGATGGTCATCGACGGCGTCGAGCTCTGGCTTATCGAGGACACGCAGACCGGACGGCGGTACACCATCGATGAGGACGAGTACCGCGCGCTGTTCGAGACCGATGCGCCCCGCGGACGCCCCATGCTCGCGGGCGTGACCGGCGGGCGGTACGAATCGAGTCCGCAGGGACCGGTCGCCGACACACCGGTTGCCCCGCCTTCCCAGCCTCGCCTTGCTCCCGGGCTCGAGCCCGAGCCGCTCGACGACGCCGCGGCTGATGGCGAAGACGCCGCGAACGACGCGGGCGAGGTCGGGTTCATCCAAGACGGCGAGATCGAGACGCCCGAAGCTCAGCGGTTCCGCCCGGCCGGGCGCAACCTGGACGACGTCGCCGACGCGTTCGAGGACGACCCGACCGAACTCGACCTTCAGATCCCGACGGAAACAACCCGCCCGTACTTCACGGCTCTCAGCGCGAGCGAGCACGCCCGGTACGCCCCGCTCGGGTACGTCTGCGACGGCACGAGCGCCGTCATCCTGCGCACCGACGACGCGATGCAGCTCGGGCTGGCGTCGCGGGTGGTCAACACGGACGCGGAGCTGCAGGCGTTCTTCGGCGCCCAGCGGATGGCCCGGTCGGACATGAGCTGGTCCGAGCACGCCGCGGCGTTCTTGGCCCACCCGATCATCCGGGGCTTGCTGATCGTGATCTTCCTGCTCGCGTTGTTCGTGGAGATGGTGTCCCCGGGCATGTTCGTGCCGCTGATCGTGTCCGTGGTCGCGTTGGTCGGGCTGATGGGCCCGCCGATGGTGGTCGGGATGGCCGGGTGGTGGGAGCTGGCAGCGATCGCGGGCGGGATCATCTTCGTCGCCGTCGAGATCTTCGTGCTCCCGGGGTTCGGGGTCTTCGGCGTCGTGGGCATCCTCGCGCTCTTCGTCGGGCTCGTCGGCACGTTCATCCCCTCGGGCGGGCGTCTGACGGACAACACGACCGAGCTGGCGTGGGGCATGACCACGGTGCTGCTGGCATTGATTACCGCGGGGATCGGGATGTTCCTGATCGGGCGCCACATCGGGTCGATCCCGATGCTCAGCCGCCTGGTGCTCACGCCCGGGTCGGCCGACGCGCCGGCGGGCGAGTTCGACGCGATGGTCGCGCCCGGCGCGGGTGAGCCCAGCGTGGGCGACGAGGGCGTTGCCGTCTCCCCGCTGCGCCCGAGCGGGCAGGGCGAGATCGACGACCGGGTCCTCGATGTGTATTCGGACATGGGGTTCGTCGACGCGGGGACACGCATCCGCGTGACGGCGATCGACGGGATCCGCGTGCTGGTGACGCCCATCGAGGGCGCCACGCCCGAGGAGACCGACGCGTGAGTGACCCGCTGCTGCTGTGGGGCATCGCGCTGATCGGCGCGGCCCTGATGCTGATCGCGATCGAGGTCTTCGTCCCATCGGGCGGGCTGATCGCGGTGGTCTCCGGGCTCGCGGCGATCGCGGGCGTGGTCTGCATGTGGCGCGTCAGCACGATCTGGGGGCTCGCCGGGTCGCTGACGGTGGTCGTGCTCGGGCCCGCGATCTTCTTCTACATGCTCAACATCCTGCCATCGACGCCCGCGGGGCGGATGCTGATGGGCGGCGCGTCCGACGAGGACCTCGCCCAGAGCGAGCTCGCGATCCGAAGGGCCCGCGACGAGCGGGCGTCTCTCGTCGGGGCCGAGGGGGTCGCGCTGACGGCGATGCGCCCGATCGGCAAGGTCGAGATCGACGGCAACCGGTACGAGGCGCTCGCCGAGACCAGCGCGATCGACCAGGGCGCCCGCGTCCGCGTGACCAGCGCGACGATGCACGAGCTCAAAGTCCGCCCGGTCGCCTGAGCCCTACCGCCCCGGGACCCCAACCCACCCCGAAACCCCGCGGCGGCGGGCGGTATACTCCCCCGCCGGCCCCCATCGGGCCCGCAGGCCCAACCGCCCCGGAGGTACACCGTGCCAAACGCCTTGTGGATCGTCATCGGCGTCGTCGTCCTGCTCTTCGTGCTGGCCCTGCTGTTCATCCTCGGGCAGTTCATCACGCTGTACGTGCAGGCGTTGCTCTCCAAGGCCCGCGTGGGGATCTTCGACCTCATCGGCATGCGCCTGCGGAAGGTGGACGCGCGGGTGATCGTTCTCAGCCGCATCCGAGCGGTGCAGGCCCGCATCCCGATCGAGACCCGCCAGCTCGAGGAGCACTACCTCGCCGGCGGGCGCGTGACCAACGTCGTCAGCGCCCTGATCGCGGCCCAGAAGGCCCGCATCGAGCTCGACTTCGACACCGCCTGCGCGATCGACCTCGCCGGGCGTGACATCCTCGACGCCGTCAACACCAGCGTGAACCCCAAGGTCATCGACTGCCCGAACCCGCAGTTCGGGCGTGCGACCATCGACGCCGTCGCGAAGGACGGCATCCAGCTCCGCGCCCGCGCGCGCGTCACGGTCCGCACCAACCTCGCCCGACTCGTCGGCGGTGCGACCGAAGAGACCGTCGTCGCCCGCGTGGGCGAGGGCATCGTCTCCTCGATCGGCTCGGCCGGCTCGCACAAGGAAGTGCTCGAGAACCCCGACCGCATCTCCAAGGCGGTGATGTCACGCGGGCTCGATGCGGGCACCGCCTACGAGATCCTCTCGATCGACATCGCCGACGTGGACGTGGGCGAGAACATCGGCGCCAAGCTCCAGGAAGACCAGGCTCAGGCGGACAAGAAGGTCGCTCAGGCGAACGCGGAGAAGCGCCGCGCGATGGCCGTCGCCCAGGAGCAGGAGTACACCGCCGAGGCGGAGAAGAACCGGGCGTTGGTCGTGCTCGCCGAGGCCGAGGTGCCCAAGGCGATGGCCGAGGCGTTCCGCTCGGGCCACATGGGCATCATGGATTATTACCGCATGAAGAACGTCGTCGCCGACACGGACATGCGCTCGTCGATCGCCAAGCCCGAAGACCACCGGCGCGAGTCCTGATCGGGCCCGGGCGACCACGCCCGGAGCCGATCGATCAACCGTCGGTCGTCGCGTCCGCCCCGGCGACCGCTTCGGTCTCGGCGGGTTCGCTTGCCTCGTCATCCTCGCCCGCGGCCCGCGCCAGCAGCGCGCCGACCGTGCGCCCACGCTCGGCGTCGTCGCTCCAGGGCGAGGTCGCGGGGCAACGCACCGGGGCGCCCGGGGCCGTGCGGTCCGCAGGTGCGCCGGCCGGCGCGCCCTCGCCGGCGATCACCGTCCGCGGCATCGCGTCTGGGTTCGTGAACACACCGGCGAGATCGATCGCGGGCTCTCCGAGAGCCCCGGGGCTCGAAGCGGTGCGCGGGG
>BQJQ01000095.1 GCA_021604785.1 Phycisphaeraceae bacterium | reverse complement strand
GCCGACCGGGTCGCCCGGCACGACCAGCACCCGGCGGGTGCGCACGCGCACACGTTTGACACGGGCGCCGACGATCGGCTCAAGGCTCTGGCGGACGGACTCGACCTCGGGCAGCTCGGGCATGGCGCGCTCAGTCTGCCTCGCGGCGCCCCGAGCGCAGCCCCGCGAAGAACGCGCGCAATTTCTCGGCGCTCGCGTCGGCCTGAACGCCCGCGATCACGTCGCACCGGTGGTTCAGGCGGTCGTCGGTGAGCAGCTCGTAGAGCGTGTCGGCAGCCCCGGCCTTGGGGTCCGCCGCACCGTAGACCACGCGCCCGACGCGCGCGTTCACGATCAGCCCGGCGCACATCGGGCACGGCTCGAGCGTGACGCACAGCGTCGCGTCGTTGAGGCGCCAGTCGCCGATCGCGTCGCACGCGCGCTGCACCGCGATGAACTCGGCGTGCGCCCAGGGTTGGCGGTCGCGCTCGCGGGCGTTTCGCCCTTCGCCCAGCACGCGCCCCGTCGCGGTCTCGTAGACCACCGCGCCGACGGGCACCTCGCCCTCGGACGCGGCGAGGTCGGCCAGTTCGAGGGCGCGGGCCATCATCGCCCGGTCGAGATCGGTCGCGGATTCGGGGGCGCCCGGGGTCATGCGTCGCCCGCGTCGGCCGGCTCGCGGGCGCTGCCGATGACCCGCTCGGCGGGCAGGATCCGCAGCAGCAGCACGCCGAACTCGAACAGGGCGTACAGCGGCACCGCGAGCAGCAGCATCGACAGGGGGTCGGCCGGGGTGAGCACCGCCGACGCGACAAAGCACGCGGCGCAGATGTGCTTGCGGAAGCGCCCGAAGTCCTTGGGCTCGACGATCCCGAGCCACCCGAGGAGCAGCACGACCACGGGCATCTGGAACCCCGCGCCGAACCCGAGCGCCATGTTCAGGAACGTCTTGATGTACTCGCTCACGCGGTACTGCTGCACGATGCCGGCCTGCCCGATCAGCTCGGTGCCCGAGATCTTGGGCACGCCGTCGGCGTCCACGCCCAGGCAGACGCGCCATTGGTTGATGCTTGAGTTGACCCACGCGTCGCCGACCTCGGGCGCGACCGGGTCCGCCGCGAGCACGGGGACCTTGACGAAGAGCGTCTCGGGCGGGGGGGCGGCCTGGTCGACGCGGCTGCCGCCGATGTCGTTGGAGAAGACGATGAAGAAGTTGAGGATGACCGGGAGGATCACGAAGTACAAGAACAGCACGCCGACCATCGCGAGCACGCCGCTCATGGGGACGAGGATGCGCACAAACCGGCGCTCATGGACGTAGAGCCCCGGCGCGATGAATCGCCACAGCTGATAGAGCAGCCACGGCGCCCCGACGAGGACCGTGACGACCAGCGCGATGTGGATGACCGTGCCGAAGGTCTCGAAGGGTGCCGTCGCGAGCAGGCGGGGGACCTGCCCGTGGGCCGCGAGCTTCTCGCGGGCGGGGGCGATCAGGGCGTAGAGGATCGGTCGCCCGAGAAAAAAGGCGGTCACGAGCAGCGGGATCAGGGGGAGGACGGCCCAGATGAGGCGCTTGCGCAACTCGTCGAGGTGGTCGCCGAAGGACATGGCACCCGCGAAGGGGTCCAGAGGACTGTTCGATCTGTCTTTGTTTGGGTCCACTTGGGCGGAGGGCGGCGGTAAGCCTTGGGGGGCCGGCTGGGCGGGCCCGGGGAGGCGGAAATCCGTGCCGATTGCGACGGGCACGGCGGCGGCGGGCATCGTAGGGAGAGCAAGGGGAGTCGTGACCGGCGGACACAGGACGAGTTCGGGTCTTATCGCAGCCGCGATCGAGGGCGACCGCGATGCCCTGCGCGATCTGTGGCGTCAGCATCGGCGGTGGGTCGGGGCGATCGTGCTCGCGCACAAACCCCGCGAAGCGGACGTGGAGGACCTTGTGCAGGCAGTGGCTGTTCAACTCGTCGCGAAGATCCACGAGCTGCGAGAGCCTGAGGCGTTCAAGCCATGGCTGCGGGCGATCGCGGCGAACACGGCCCGCGCTTCGGGACGCAAGACCACGCGTCGGCGCAAGCACCGGCTCAAGCTGGTCGGGGTCGCCCGGGCCGTCGAGCCGGACCACGCCGCGGCCGAGGCGCACGCGCAGAAGGAATCGATGGACCAGGCCCGGCGCCTGATGGACCTGGCGCGGACGCTGCCCGAGGGGTACCGCGAGCCGCTGCTGTTGCGGTGCGTGCGGGGGATGAGCTACCGCCAGATCGGCGAGGTGCTCGACCTGCCCGAGACGACGATCGAGACGCGGATCGCGCGCGGTCGCCGGATGCTCCGCGAGCTTGCAGAAGCAGAGAACACGAATCCGGCGCGCGCCGAAGCGCGCGCCGGGCGGATGGAAGTCTGACATGACCCGGTGGGACCGCCCACACCGACGTTTGTTCCCCGGAGGCACCACGATGCCCGACCACGAACCTCAGCAGACACCCGAGTCCCTCGCCCGCGACGTGCTGATCACGCGGGTGGTCGATGGCGAGGCATCGGGCGGCGATTGGCGCACGCTGGCCGGGATGGCCGCGAGCGACCAGACGCTGTGGGCCGAGCTGGCCGAGGCGCAGCAGTCGCACGATGAGCTGACGCGCGCCGTCGAGATCGCGTCCGCCCCGGCCGAGTCGGTCGAGCTGTCGGACATCGACGCTCACTTGGCGCCGAACAACCCGATGGAGCACCGGCTGGCGACGGTGGGCAAGTGGGGCGGGTGGGCCGCGGCGGCCTGCGTCGCGCTGCTCTGGATCACCGGGCTCGACCCCACGGCGGGCCCGAACGCGGACACGGGCAATCAGGCCGGGCTCGTGAGCATCGGCGACACGCCCGAAGACGCGTTCGACCGGTACGTCAGGGCCGGGCAGGAGCAGGGCACCGTGGTCCGCGAGATCCCGGACCGGGTGGTCTACGCCGCCCGCCCGCTCGAGACGGGGCAGGTCGAGGTGACGTATCTGCGGCAGGTGCTCGAGCGCCGGATCGTGGACGAGACCTATCGGCGTGCGTCCGACGAGTACGGGCGAACGGTCGAGGTGCCCACGCGGGTCCGCCGGGCCCCGCCTTCGGCGTTCTGAGCAAACACCGCCGGATCTGCGACGGGCCCCGGGTCTGTGCGCATCCGCATGAAATACCACGGACCGATTCCCACGAAAGGAACACCCATGAGCCTCCCCAAGAACATGAGCCTGTGCGTTTCCGCCGGCCTGCTCGTCGCGATCGCCGGCGGGATGACCGCGGCGGTCGCCTGCCCCGAGCACGACAAGGCCCCGGCGTGCGATGAGATCGCCCCGACGCCCCCCGCGGCCCAGGGCGAGATCCTGCACGTCAGCGCTCCCCATGCGCCGCACGCACCCACCGTCATCCATGCGGTGCACACGCCCGAGACCGGGATGCACGTCCACACACCCCACGCCCCGCATGCCCCGCACGCGGCGAGCGCCCCGCACGGCATCCACCAGACCAGCGCGTCGAGCGGTCGCGGGCAGAACCAGACCTCGACGTGGACGTTCGACGACGACGAATCCGGCTCGACCCAGAAGATCGTGTACGTCACGTCCAGTGATGACGGCAAGTACGAGGTCCGCGTCGAGGGCCCCGATGTCGAGGTCAAGCACAACGGCAAGGTCATCGCGCGGGAGCTCGTCGAGATCAACGACGGCGTGGTCGTGATTCATGACGGACGGGGCGACGCGATCAAGCAGTTTGTTGTCGCCCCCAAGGGCGGCGCCTTGGTGCGCCGTTCGGGTGCCCGCGGCGGCGCGGGCCAGGGCATCGCGTGGGACTCCGATGCCGATATCAAAGTCTTTGCGCCTAACGACGCCAAATTTGGGTGGGCGAGCTCGGGCGAGACGCCCCCGGTGATGGTGGGCATCCACCAGACCGAGATCTCCGACGCGCTGCGGTGGCATCTGCGGCTGAAAGACACGCCCGCGATCCTCGTGGAGCGCGTGATCGACGGGCTGCCGGCGGATGAGGCCGGGGTGCGCCAGTACGACGTCATCATCTCGATCGATGGGTCCGAGGGCGCCTCGGGGAACGTGCTGACCAAGGTGCTGCGCGAGAAAGAAGCCGGCGATGATCTGGAGATGTATGTGATCTCCAGAGGCGACAAGAAGAAGGTGACGCTTGAGCTGGCGCCGTACGACGGCAAGCGACTGGGCGCGTCAAACTCGCAGGGCTTGTTTGAAGCCGCGCCGGGGCAGCGCCAGGCGCTCAGGTTCGGCGACGGCGCGTGGACGATGGATCTGGACGGCCTCGCGGATCTGGAAGGGAGCTTCGACATCGATGTCGAAGAGCTGCACGAGAAGATCCGCAAGCAGTACGAGGAGATGCACAGCGCGTATGAGAAGAAGGGGCTGAGCCTCGAGCAGCGGGAACGCGCCGAGGCGGAATCCCACAAAGCGCTGGCGATGCTCAACGAGCGGATGCACGAGCACGTCGCCAAGGCCGAAGAGCGGGCACGCGCAGCGGCCGAGCGGGCGCTCGAGCTCCGCGGCAACCGGCTGGTCTTCCCCGAGCATCTCTCCAACCGCTGGGAGGGCGCCGGCGAGGACCTCGAAGCCCGCCTGGGCGATCTTGAGGGCCGCCTCGACGAACTCAACGCGGTCATCGAGGACCGCATGGACATGATGATGGACCGGCTCGCGCGGATGATGGACGAGCTGGAAGAAAGCATCGAAGAACGGGACGAGGACTGAGCAACCCGCCGCCGGGGGGCGGGTACAACCCCCGGATGAACCACGACACGGTTTCCTCTCCCTTTCGGGAGGGGGAGCCACCCCCGCGCCGCCGCGAGAAGAGACCCCTCGCGGCGGCCTTTTTATGCGCCCGCGCGCCGATTCGACAACACCAGCATCCTCGCGGCGTCCGATCACTAGAATCGTCCGGATCATGGAGGATTCACGATGACCGACGCCCACGCCGACCAGCCGCCCGCCGCCGACGTTCTCGCGGATGCGCGCGACGCGCACGCCCGCCTGCGTGCCGAGATCTCCAAGGTGATCGTCGGGCAGGACGAGATCGTTGAGCAGATCCTGCTGTGCATCTTCTGCGGCGGGCATGGGTTGCTCGTGGGCGTGCCTGGGCTCGCCAAGACGCTGCTGATCTCCACGATCGCCCGGGCCCTGCGGCTCGAGTTCTCCCGCGTCCAGTTCACGCCCGACCTGATGCCCAGTGACATCACCGGCACCGAGGTGATCGAGGAGGACCGGTCCACCGGGCGCCGCGAGATGCGGTTCGTGCAGGGGCCGATTTTCGCGAACGTGGTGCTGGCGGACGAGATCAACCGGACGCCGCCCAAGACGCAGGCCGCGCTGCTCGAAGCGATGCAGGAGCGGCAGGTCACGGTCGGCGGCGTCCGCCACGTGCTGCCCGCGCCGTTCTTCGTCCTCGCGACGCAGAACCCGCTGGAACAAGAGGGGACGTACCCGCTGCCCGAGGCGCAGCTCGACCGGTTCATGCTGCAGATCCTGATCAAGTACCCCACGGCCGAGGAAGAGCTCGAGGTCATGCGGCGCGCGGCGCACAAGGGCGAGGAAGAGGTCTCGCCCGTGCTCGACGGCTCGGACATCGACCGGATCCGGACGGTCATCAAGCACGCGCCGGTCGCCGAGCACGTGATGAAGTACGCCCTGCGGTTGGTCCGCGCAACGCGCGTGGGCGAGGACGGCGCCAACGCCCCCGAGATCGTCCGCGACTACGTCGGGTGGGGCGCCGGGCCGCGGGCATCGGAGGCTCTGGTTCTGGCGGCCAAGGCAAGCGCGATCCTCTCGGGCGACGCCGTGGTGACCGCGGACCACGTCCGGCGGATGGTGCACCCCGTGCTCCGCCACCGGGTGCTGACGAACTTCAACGCCGAGGCGGACCAGGTGACGACGGACACCATCCTCGACGGGCTGATCGAGGCGGTCCCGGTCGCCGAGAGCCCTGCTGACGAAGCCCGCCAGATGGACCGCGTGATCGGCTGATCCTGACGATCGGGCCGCGGCGGGCGTGTACCATCCGCCCGTGAGCGATCAAACAGAGACATCGGACGCGCCCGCGACCCCCGAGCAGATGCACAAGCTCGAGGCGCAGCGGCGCGAGAACCGCGACAAGACCGCCGAGCTCGGGCTCGACCCGTACGGCGACCGGGTGGATGGCGTGGCCGCCCTCGCCGACGCACGAGCGCAGTACGACGCGGACGCGAACGTCGCGTTCAACGAGCACGGCAAGGAAGAGGGATTCGCCGACCCGCGCCCGACGGTGACGGTCGCCGGGCGGATCGTCCTCCACCGCGACAACGGCAAGCTCGTCTGGATGAACCTCCGCGACGCGAGCGGCGACCTGCAGGTCGCGGTCTCCAAGCGCGACTGCGATGAAGCCGGGTTCGGGGCGGCCAAGCTCGCGGACCTGGGCGACCTGGCGGTCGTTACGGGGCGCGTGATGCAGACCAAGGCGGGCGAGGTGACGGTCTGGGCGTCGAGCGTGCGCCCGGCGGGCAAGTGCCTGGTCCCGCCGCCCGAGAAGCACGCGGGCCTGACCGACACCGAGGCACGGTACCGCCAGCGGTACGTGGACCTGTGGGCGAGCCCCGAGACCGCGGCCGTCTTCGCGACGCGCTCGCGGATCGTCGGCACGCTCCGCGCGTTTCTTGCGGGCGAGGGGTTCGTCGAGGTCGAGACGCCGATGCTGCAGGCTCAGGCCGGCGGGGCCGCGGCACGCCCGTTTTCAACGCACCTGAACGCGCTGGACATCGACCTGTATCTGCGCATCGCGCCCGAGCTCTACCTCAAGCGCCTGCTCGTGGGCGGCATGCCTCGGGTGTTCGAGATCAACCGCAACTTCCGCAACGAGGGCGTGGACCGGTCTCACAACCCCGAGTTCACGATGTGCGAGCTCTATATGGCGCACGGGAACGTCGAGTCGGTGATGGACGTGACCGAGCGGTCGATCCGGGCGTGCGCCAAGATGGTCGCGGAATCGCAGGGCCTGGGCGCGCCGACGCTGCCCTTCGGCGAGTTGGCGATCGACTACGCCAGGCCCTTTGACCGCGTCCGCTACGGCGACCTGTTCGAGCAAGCCCTCGGGTGCGCGATGACCGACACGGACGCCGTCTGGGCCAAAGCCGACGAGCACGGCGCGGCGCGCAAGTACGCCCGCCGGCTCGAGGCCGAGGGCAAGCCGACCGACGCGGCGGTCCTCCGCAACGCAATCGACCCGTGGATCATCGTCAACGAGCTGTTCGAGGACGTGGCCGAGCCGACGCTCGACCCGGCCCGCCCGACGTTCATCACCCACTACCCCGCGGCGTTGTCACCCCTGACGCGTGCCAACCGCGAGGACCCGGCGCTCGCCGACCGGTCGGACCTGTTCATCGCGGGGATGGAGATCGGGCCGCACTACACGGAGCTGAACGACCCGGACGTGCAGGCCGAGCGGTTCCGCGCGCAGCTCGCGGGCATCGACGACGAGGAATCAACGTTCCGCAATTTCGACGAGGACTTCATCCGCGCGCTCAAGGTTGGCATGCCCCCCGCGGGCGGCATGGGCCTGGGAATCGACCGGCTTGTGATGCTGCTGACGGACCAGCGCTCGATCCGCGACGTGGTGCTCTTCCCGTTCATGCGTCCCGAGTAGGGCAGAGAGCGCGGCATCGGCGCACGAAAAAGGCGGGCCCGGGGGCCCGCCTGGGGTGTGTTGTGCGAGCCGGTGCGGTTACCCGTCCGAGTCTTCGTCGTTCTGCTCGGCGTCGTTCGCGCTGCCGCCGGAGTCATGCTCGTGCACGAGGTTGCCCTCGCTGTCGTACCGCTTGAACTTGAAGCCGGTGTTCGAGTCGGTCATCCCCACGACGCCGCCGACGCTCAGCGGAACCTCGGGCATGGAGGGGACGTTCGGGTCCTCGCGCATCTCGCGCGACGCCCGCAGCAGCTTCTCCTGGTCGTCGTGCGTGAGGCCCGACAACGCGGACTTCACGTCGCCGACCATGTCGCCGCGCGACGCGTTGTCCTCGGGCCAGCCCTGCTGGAGCAGGGCGACGACATCGTCGATCCCGTCGGCGTCCTGCAGGCCCGCCTTGGCGACCGTGTCCGGGCCGTGCTTGATCAGCTCGATGACCATGAGCCCGTATGCGAACCGCGGCTCGACCAGGGCGTCCTCGACGATCTGGAGGAACATGGGGCCGATCTCGCGCCCGGTCTCGAGCTTGATCTCCTCGGAGACGGCACGCTGGTAATCCTGGACGATCATGTTGTTCATCGCCCGCTGCGAGGGCGAGAAGACGCCGGCGTCTTCGAGGTCGGTCGCGATGTCGCCGTCCTCGGTCAGCGGCTTGAGCTGGCGCGTGATGCGCTGGAGCTGCTCGATGTCGCCCAGGTTCATCTCGCGGTGCATGCCGAACTCGAACCCGAGGTACAGGTCGAGGTTCTGCAGGATGCGCTCCTCCTGGCGGAGGTGCCGCTCGAACACGACGGGCATGACCACGTCGCGCTTGTTGTCGGCGATGGTCGGGTTGTTCGCGAGGGCCGACAGCGCGTACGGGCGCGTCAGCCGGATGACCCGCCCGGTCTCCTCGTCGCGGACGACCATCGTCCGGAACGGGATGCGCGGGGCGGCGACGTTCTTGCGGACCGGCTTGCCATCGCCCGCGGGCTGAGGCCTTTGGGCCGGCTGACCGCGGCGCTGCGCGCGGACGGTGACGCCCTGCTGCTCCTGAGGCTGCGGTGTGGTCTCGGTCTGCTCGGCCTCGGGGGCCTCGGCGGGGGGCGGCGGCGCGACCTGCGCCAACGCGGGGGCCCCGGCGCTGGCAACGATCGCCCCGGTGCACGCGAGCATGATGCGGAGTCTTGTCTTCTGCGTCATCGTCGGTCTCTCCAACTGAGGATCAACGGGGTGTCCCAGCGGTGCGGAAATCGGGCCCGCCGGGTGCCCGGCGGACCACACGGGCCGCGCACGCGGCCCAGAGGGTTCAATTATGTCCTACGTCGGTCGCCCTGACCGGTTCGACCGGGGATTTCCGAGGGTGTACCGGCTTGTCGCCCGCAGGATGACCTAACCTCTGGCATGAGCGTCTCTTCCGGGCAAACCGGCACGGATGATCGGGCCGGGCTGGCCCGGGCGATCGCTGACCTCTCGCTCCTTCGGGGCACGTTCACACTCCGTTCGGGCCGCACGAGCTCGTACTACCTCGATAAATACCGGTTCTCGACCCGCCCGGAGGTCCTCGGGCCCGTCGGCAAGCTCTTGGCGGCCCGGGCCCGGGTGTATTCGCCGGACCGGTTGGCCGGGGCCGAGCTGGGCGGGATCCCCCTGGTGACCGTTGCGGGGGTCGAGACCGGGCTGCCCACGATCTTCATCCGCAACGCCAAGAAGGACTACGGCACCGCCAAGCAGCTCGAGGGGGCCCTCGAGCCGGGCGAGCGGGTGGTCTTCCTCGAGGACGTCGCGACGACCGGGGGGCAGGCTCTCGAAGCGGTCGGCGTGCTCCGCGAGGCCGGGGCCGAGGTCGGGGCGATCATCGCCGTGATCGACCGCGAGGAGGGGGCCCGCGAGAACGTCGAAGCCGCCGGGCTCGCGTTCGAAGCGCTGTTCACCAAGCGGGACCTGGGCGTGGACGACTGAGCACCCCCCGCCCGCACGACCGTCTCAGAGCACCCAGAAGAACACGAGCACCGCCGCGAGCGCGACGCAGAGAAGAATCGTCCACCAGGGCGTCTTCGGGCGGACGTGGACGAACCCGCCGCAGTGGGCGCAGACCTCGGCCTGGTCGTATACCTCGCGCCCGCAGGCGGCGCACCGGGTCATCTCGTCGCCGAAGCGGTGGAGGTCGTCCGCCGACGGCCCGTCGGGGTCGAGCCCCTCGGCGAGGTCCCAGTCGGCAGCTTCGTAGGGGTCCACGCACAACGCTACGCGCCCGCGCAGACCGGGGCGCGGGGTCGGTCTGTGCGGGGTGTGCGGGGGGCGCGGGCGCGATCTGTGCCCGCGGGCCCATTTGCAGCCGCATCGGCGTGACGGCCTTCTCCCGTGTGGCACGCTCTGGGTGACGTCGGTTGAGAGAGCCTTCGTCGTCACAACGAGAGACACGAGAAAGAGGAGAGACAGATGAAGACTTCGAGCATGATTGCTGCCGGTGCGCTCGCCGCCGCGGCGGGCATCGCGGGCGCCCAGACGCAGACCATCACCTTCGACGGGCTCGCCCACGGCGAGATCATCAACACCCAGTACCAGCTTCCCAACGGCGTCACGGTCGCCGCGTACAACGCGAACAAGAAGTTCGACCTCGCCGTCGCCTTCGACACCACGCGGACGCAGACCGCCGACCCCGACCTCGAGGACCCGTGGACCGGCGGCAACCTGCCGGGCACCACCGTCCTTGGCAACGTCATCATCATCCAGGAAAACGACATCGGCATCGGTGACGGCATCGCCGACCGCCCCGACGACGAGGGCGGCCGCCCCGCCGGCAACATCCTGTTCGGCTTCGACGCCCCCATCACCGAGTTCGGCTTTGACATCGTGGACCTCGAGGGCAATCTCCCCGAGTTCTCGTACGTCGACTTCTACAAGGACGGCTCGTTCGTCGGCGTCATCGGGTTCGACCAGTTCGTCTCGGGCGGCGCCCACGACAACGGCGCCGTCTACGGCAACAACTCGATCAACCGCATCGCCCCGATCGACCTTGTCGACGCGTTCGGCGTCGCCCCGGACCGCGCCACCTTCTTCGTCGGCGGGTCCATGGCGTTCGACAACGTGACTTTCACGTCCGTGCCCGCGCCCGCGACGGCCGGGTTCCTCGGGTTCGGCGGGCTGCTCGCCGCCCGCCCCCGCCGGGCCTGATCCCGCGACAAGCCGGGCCTCGCCCCGCA
>BQJQ01000094.1 GCA_021604785.1 Phycisphaeraceae bacterium | reverse complement strand
GGACCACTCGGCGTCGATGACGCGCGCGAGCCCGGCCTGGTAGACGGCGCCGGCGCGGTCCTTCTCGACGCCGAGGCGGCCGGAGATGGGGATGGTGACGCCCAGAGAGAGGCCGAACTGGAAGACGCCGGCGGGGGAGAGGATCTCGGCGCCGTCGAACGCGAGGACGGGGTCGTCCCACGCGCCGGCGTGCTCGAGGGTTGCGAGGTCGACGCCGGTTTCGAGTCGGGCGAGGCGGAGGTCGGGGTTGTAGAACAGCGCGAGGGCTTCGCCTTCGCGCACGGAGAGCCCGTCGGCGGGGTCGAAGTGCTCGGGTGTGCTGGTGTCGCGAGCGGCGAGGCGATCGACGAAGGCGTCGAGCGGCTCGGCCTGTTCGAGCCGGAGCGCGAGGGCGGTGCGGTGGGCGGGGAGGTCAAGCTGGGAGCGCTCGTAGGACGCGCACCCGGCGAGCAACGTCACGAAGAGCGCGGTGCTCGCGCCCAACGCCCGCCGGCGCCGCGGGGGGGATGTGCCTGGCATGTTCTGGGTCTCCTGTCCGTGATCACGACAAACCGCCTCGCGCGGCGAGGGCCGGCGGGGTCATGGGGTCGGGGATCGGACAGGTATCAGATGGTGAGGCGCGTGCTCGCGACGATCGCGAGCCGGTGTTGCCCGCCTGGGTCGTGCCAGGGCGGGGGGATGGCGTCCGCGTGCGTAGAGGTCGGCGGGCTGCGGTCGGCGATGGGCCATGCGTCGGAGGGGAGGCTCGCGTGGGCGGCGAGCAACTCGAAGCCGGGGGTGACCGTCGCGATGGGCTCGGGGAAGCCGATCTCGATGTCGATGCACCCGCACGGCGTGTGGGCGGTGCGGGGGGCTTCGCGTTGCGTCGCGGCGGGGCTGTGCGGGCAGGCGTGCTCGCATGCTGTCGCGCGTTCGGCGGGGGCTTCCTGGTGGTGGTCTCCGCCGAGACAGACGATCCCGACGCCGTGGAATCCGCCGACGACGGATTGCAGGGCGAGGAGGAACGCGAGGGCGAGATGGGCCAGGGAGCGGGGCATGGTCTGGCGACTATATCGGTGATCCCGGGTTCGGATTCACCGATTACCGGATTTCCCGGGAACTGGGGACGGCCTTGTCGGGCCCTTGTGGCGCTGGTCACGCGGGTCTTGTCGCGCAGGATGTGCATCCCTCGGTGCCGAGGATGGAGCCGCTCCAGCGATGGCACGAACTGACCGACGTCGAAGGGGAGAACCCGTCGGATCGGCGTGCATTGCGCTCGAGCGAGGTTCGATAACTTTCGCCGGAGATCGGCGATGAGTTGGCGGGGCAGATTCATGTCAGGGCCCGGCCCGATCTCGGGCGGGTTCCCGGCTCGGGGTTCGGGCGCCGCGGGGTGCTCGAGCGGAGGTGCCTGATGGCGAAGCACGAACCGGCGGATGAAGCGATCCAAGTCTTCCGAGGCTCGGACGAGCGTGTGTCGTCGGTGCTCAAGCAGATGGAGCAGGACGCGTCGGTCAGCGCGGGGCACAAGCGGGACAACGGGCGCGCCGAGTTCCGTGACATGACGTGTCCGATCGAGCTGGTCCGCAAGGGCGAGGGCGGGCGGACGACGCAGCTGGTGCCCACACGCAACCTCAGCGCGGGCGGGGTGGGCTTTCTCCATCGTTCGTATCTGCACGTGGGCACGCGGTTCCGGATCCGGCTCACGGATCTGAGTGGGCAGGTGCACAACGTCGAGGGGGCCGTCGCGTGGTGTCGGTACGTGTCGGCGATGGTCCATGAGATCGGTGGGGAGTTTGATGAACCGATTTCGCTTGCAAAGTTCTGTCAGGCCCCGGCGATGCGGCTTGCGGTGCAGTCTGAGGATGAAGCGTTCGTCACGGCGTCATGCGGCGAGTTCTCGAACTTCGGGATTCAGACCGCGACCGCAGCGACGGCGGAAGATCTCGCGAAGCTCTTGCAGCAGCGGGAGTACGACGCCGTGGTCTGTCGTGATTCGGATCTCGATGAGCAAGCTGTGAAGACGCTGAAAGACGCCGGGTTTCGGGGTCCGGTGATCGCGGTGGGGGACGCTGAGGACGCCGAGAAGAACGCGCACTTTGACCGGGTGTTTGGTGATCCCGTGACGGCGGCCACCACGGCGGACATCATCAAGCACCTCGAAGCGGCGTAAGCCTCCGCGTCGGACCTGGGCGTCGAACGCCGTGCGAAGAGGGTTGAGCGTGCGAGCGAGCGGGGTCGCTCAGGTCATCGTGATGGTGTGATAGCTGCGGTCAAGAAAGACGGCTTGCATCTGGCCGCTCGAATCTGCCGCGCGGTCGGTGACGAGCTCGTGAACCTCGGCCATGTGGTCGGCTTCAGCGCTGCTCAGCTCCGGGTTGTCCGGGTGGTTGTTGAATACAAGCCGGAAGTTGTTGCCGACCTCCGTGTTCGGACTCAGTTCGGCGGCGGTGCCCAATCGCGAGTCGATGTACGCGCTGACGACCCGGAGGTCGGGGTTGTGGTGCGCGCCGTTGCCGCAGAAGATGTAGATGTCCGCGGTGATCTTTCGGCAGAATGCTTCGGACGTGTTGTGCTCGGACCCGTGGTGGGCGACCTTGAGCACGTCGACGTGCAGCGAGCCGTCGTCGCGGAGCAGCCCGGCGAGATCGAGCCCGTCGGCGATGTCGTCGCAGTGCCCGTCACCGGTGAGCAGAACGGTGCGGCCGTTCTCCTCGACGAGCAGCATGAGCGACGCGAGGTTGGGCGTGCTAACCTTGTAGCGTTTGCCGAGCGTGCCGCTTGCCGTGGCGAGATTGATCTGGTCGGCGAGGCGTTGTGCCGAGGCAAGGTCGATCGCCTGCGACTCCATGAGTGTTTGCAGGGCGGGGACCTCGTCCGTGTTGCCCAGTTGGTCTTCGGTCTTCTTGGCGGACTCACGGACACCCTCGAGGAACTTCTGGTGCGTGCGAAGCCAGTCGTTCCACTCGTCGCGCAGGTCCTTGAGATCATCCTCGAAGGGGCCGATCACGAACGCGTCCATGCTGCCGACCGAGATCGGTTCGGCGGGGGTGGCGTGGAACATCAGGCCTTGGTCGTACTCGGGGTTGAGGGGGATGTTCAACTGGCGGTCGCCGATCCGGCGCGACAGGCGGATCGCGTCCGCTTCTCCTAGCGCGACCCCCTGCAGCGACAGCGCGTGCTCGCGGACGCCCTGGCTCGGGTGACCCGAGAGCACGGCGGCTTCGGCTGCGAGCATGTCGGCGATCTGCCCCGCGTTGTCCCCGATCTGCTCGTGGAACGCGTTGTGCCAGAACCGGCCGACTTCGGGCGGGCGTTTGGACTTGGGCTTCTTGAACGCCGTGTTCCCGTTCGCGTGCTGGAAGTCGTGCACGCGCCAGTCGACGAGGTCGTTCGCCATCCGGAGGACGCCCTGGATGTGATCCTGGTCGATGTGCGAGACGCAGACGACGTCGAGCGATTCGCCGTTGCGGCGCATGCGGTCGAGGTAGGGGGCAACGTGCTCGGTGTACGATGAGCTCATGCCGCCATCGACGAGCATGCTCGCGCCGTCGGCGCTGTGCAGCAGCAGGCAGTCGCCCTTGTCGGACCGGAAGGTGACGAGTTTCATGGGAACAGGTCCTTCTGCTCGAAGGCGCGGCGGGCCTCTTTGACGCACGCGTCCGGGTTGATCCTGCCGAAGCCGGCGTCGTCGCGCCAGTCGTAGCTGGTGCTTGGAAGCGGGTTGGCGGTGCGCCGGATGATGCCGTTGATCTGCGCGGCGGTGAGCGCGGGCTCGACGCCGAGCATGAGCCCGACCACGCCCGCGGCGTATGGGCTCGCCATGCTCGTGCCGGTCATCGCGATCCACGGGCGGTCCGGGTCGAACCCGTTGGCTGCGACGATCTCGGTGCCCCGTGCGGCGACGTCGGGCTTGAACCGGCCGTCGCGGGTCGGGCCCTGGCTGCTCGAGATGTTCGGGCGTTCGGTGGCTTGGTCGAGGTTCGCGACGGAGACGACGCGGTGCCCGCAGGCGAGGGAGCTGACCGAGGAGCGGTCCACGTTTGTCTCGGTGCTGAAGAAGGAGGGGAACCGCCAGTACTGCGTGTCCGCATGACGCCCGAGGTTGCGCGGGTCGTCACGCTCGATCCACGCGTGGTAGCGGCCGTCGCGGACCTCGTCGCCCTCGATGCGGACGGTCCACGTGCCGGCCTTCACGCCGACGACTTCGTTGGGCGAGAGGAACGGGCTGAGGTAGACCGCGATGCGGTTGCACCCGTTGGCGGGGTGGTAGCGTTCGTTGTAGACGCTGACGAAGGTGCCGTCGTCGAGTTGCTTGTTCTCGATGAATTGGCCCGGCGCGACCGCGGGCAGCCACTCGTCCGAGCCGGGCGGCCGCAGTCGCACCGAGAACCGGTCCTGCGGCTCGTACCACAGCTCGAGCTCGTTCTCGGAGAGGTCGGCGATGCCGTCGCCGAAGACGACCCATGACAGGTCGCGGTTGAGCCCGGACGCGGGGATCCGCCCCTCGGTGTGGATCCGTCCCATGATGTACCCGAACTCGTTGTTGGCGGTGGGCGCCTCCTGCCCGGCGTTGCCCGCAGCGACGCAGACGCTCCGCCCGGGCGTCGCCAGCGCGTGGTCGATCCATCGGCTGACGGCGCTGCTCCCGTCGTGCGCGTGCCCGTTTGTGCCCAGCGAGATGTTGATCGAGACGCCCTGGCACCCGAGCTCGCTCGCTTTGGCGAGGACGTACTCGACGGCGTGCGCGATCCGGGTCGAGTCGTAGAAGGACCGGCGTCGGTCTGCGTCCTCGGGCGGGAGGTCAATGAGCACGCCGACGATCTGGGCGTTCGGACAGACGCCCGTGTTGCCCGCGGCGATGCTCGCGACGTGTGTCGCGTGAGACCCGGGGGTCATCTGCGACTGCGGCTCGAGGTCCGTCGGGCTCGCGCCGACTGTGGGGGACTCTTGCAGCGCGACGTCCATGTGCTGTTTGAGCAGCTCGGAGCCGTAGGTGAACATGCCCGTCGTCGCGGGGGGCGGGCGGGAATCGCCGCCCATGTCCCAGATCGCCTCGAACCGGGTCGTGCCGTCGGCGTTGAGGAAGTCGTCGTGGGCGAAGTCGAACCCCTGGACGTCGATGATCCCGATGAGGATGCCGGCGCCGCCCGTGTGGTTCGAGGTCGGCGCCGCGGCGTGCGTGGGCGGGCCCAGCAGCGGGTCGTCGAGGGAGATGCCGTCGCCGGTGCTTGAGCTCAGCCGCACCCGCGGGTGGGGCACGCGGACCGCCTGCCCGAGTTCGACGTGCATCACACCGATCTCTTCGGAGATCTCGTCCACCCGAGAAATCGGCACCTGCAGCGTCGCGAAGTCCGCCCGGCGCCCGGTCTGCCCGGGCAATTTCGCGGCGGGCGCGTCCGGGGAGAGCGCGACGAAGACGTTGACCATCACGTCGTCGGAGAGCTCGGCGAGCTTGCCGCGCGTCGCGGTGAGCTGCTGCTGACGCACTGAGATTTCCTCGAACGCCCACGATGGCGTGTCGAGGGCCGCTTTGCGTGACGCCCCGAGCGCTGAGCACTGCTGCGCCCGGGCAAGGTTCACCCGTGAGCTCCCGTTGCGGAGCATCTGGAGCTTTGGATCGAGCACGTCGCGGAACTCACCCTTGTTTGGGGGCTTGGCGTGTTTCGTGTTCTTTTTCGCCACCGGAGCCTCCCGTGCGGGGTGTTCACGTGCGTGCTGCGAGCGGTCTGAACCCTACCCGGGCAAGCGTACTGCCGTGTGCGTCACTCATCAAGAATTCATGAGGAGCGCATGATTTCTGCGCACGATGTGCGTGTGTGGGAACTAGGTTTCAACAGATCCGTGTCCGTTTGCGTTGGCACGGGGTGGCGGCGGGTTTTGAGCGTGCCCGGTGTGCCCGCTTGGTCCCGGGGCGTGGCCGCGGAGGGGCCGTGCCCACACCGGAAGATCGGTGGAGTGGCTGTCGAGGACAAAATCCCCCTTCGTGGCTCAATAACGCGGATGCGTGCCCCATAGAAGCCGGTTACGCATCCCCCCGGATCGTCCGATGTAGAAGAGGGACCGGTATTCACCTCGGCCGGACCCGGAGAACCGCCATGACGACGACGCAGACCGCCGCCCGCCTGATTCTCGCCGCCGCCTGCGCGGCTTCGCCCGCCGCCGCGGGGGATGACAAACCAACCTTCGAGAAGGTCTCCGAGGGGTACACCAAGGTCGCCGCGGACGCGGGCGGCAAGGCGATGTGGACCATCTACCGCCACGAGAAGGAGACGCAGTTGCTCGCCGAGCTGCCCAAGGACTTCGAGGGCAAGCGTGTGCAATGGATCGCGACGGTCGCGGCGGGCGACCCGCAGCTGGGCGTGTACTCCATCTGGCACGACTCGGTGGGCGTGCCGGCCAAGACGGTGTACTGGGAGCAGCGGGGCGACAAGCTTGCGCTGATCGAGCCGAACCTGGCGTACCGCACGAGCGGGGACGCCGAATCAAAGTCGGCGCTCGAGCGGATCTACACGGACCGGGTGGTGCTCTCGGTGCCCGTGCTGACGACGGGTCCCGGCGGCGGGCCCGTGATCGATCTGGACGAGGTGCTGCTGGGCAACGCGGACGATTTCTTCGGTGCTTTCACGCGCCGGGCGGACCGTTCGCTCACGCAAATCACCAAGGCGAAGGTCTTCCCGAACAACGTGGAGATCGGGTTCGAGCTGCCGCGGGCGAACGGGCAGCTCGCGGAGATTCACTACTCGCTGGGGATGCCCGAGCGGTCGAAGGGGTTCGAGCCGCGTGAGGCGGACCGGCGTGTGGGGATCTACTACGAGAACTACACGGACCGCTCGAAGCACGGGCTGCGCGGGCAGGTGGTGCGGTATGCAAACCGGTGGCACATCGAGAAGGCGGACGCGAGCCTGAAGATGAGCCCGCCCAAGCAGCCAATCGTGTACTACATCGAGCACACGACGCCGATCCGGTACCGTCGTTGGGTCCGCGACGGCATCCTCAAGTGGAACAGGGCGTTCGAGGGCGTCGGGATTATCAACGCGATCGAGGTCCGCCAGCAGGACGAGCGGACCGGCGCGTACATGGACATCGACCCCGAGGACATCCGGTACTCGTTCGTCCGGTGGACGAACTCGTCGATGGGGTTCGCGATCGGGCCGGTGCACGCGCACCCGGACACGGGCGAGATCTACGAAGCCGACATCGTGATGGACGAGGGGTTCCTCTCGTCGTACGCGAACCAGTACATGCAGACCGAGCTGGCAGCGGCGGCGATGGGCACGATGCACCCCGAACTGGCCGGGTGGCTCGCGGACAACCCGCGATGGGACCCGCGGGTGCGCCTCGCGAGCCCGGCGGACCGGCCGGCGGTCGAAGCGATGGCGCGGGCGATGGTCGAGCGGCCGGCGCTGGCGGCGGGGATGCTCGCCGAGGCGCCGCCGACGATGCGGCCCGAGGTGTGGGACGCGCACCGCACCGCGCTGGGCGCCGATTCGTGGTCGTGCCGGGTGCAGCCCGGGCTGGCGTCGAGTGTCGCGATGGCGCGCCTATCGGGCGACCTCGGGATGCTGGCGGCGATGGGCGACGGCGAGGGTGAAGAGTCTGAGCTCGACGGGCTGCCCGAGTCGTTCGTCGGCCCGATGTTGCGTGATGTCGTGATGCACGAGGTCGGGCACACCATGGGCATGATGCACAACTGGAAGGGCAGCGCGCAGTTCGAGTTTGGCGCGATGAACTCGGACGAGTTCAAGGGCATCAAACCCATCCAAGGCACCGTGATGGACTACGCGCCCGCGAACATCGTCGTCGAGGACGGCGAGCTGATGCAGGGCGACTACATGCCCATCGACATCGGGCTCTACGACATGTGGGCGATCGAATGGAACTACACCTTCGGCGACCCGAAGGACGTGGCTGCGCGGGCGACCGAGCCCGGTCTCGGTTTCAACGCGGAGGACGGGGCGTTCGGGCCCGACCCGCAGGCCAAGACGTGGGACCTGGGCGAGAACTCGCTGGACTATGCCGACGCGAGGTACGCGTGGGTCGAGAACGCGCGGGCGAAGTTCCTGGATGTTGCCGTGAAGGACGAGGACACGTGGCAGCGGGCTCGGTCGGTGTACGGGCAGCTGCTCGGGTCGCACTTCAGCACGCTGGCGCTCGCATCGAACTGGGTCGGCGGGGCGTACACGAACAAGCTCACCAAGGGCGACAACGGGCCCGACCCGGTCCGCCCGGTCGAGGTCGAACGCCAGCGGCGGGCGCTCACGTTCGTCGTTGATCACGCCTTCCGCGACGAGGCGTTCGGGCTCAGCCCGGAAGTCCTCGCGAAGCTCGGCTCGGACAACTGGTACGATTCCGGGTACGCGACGGCGCACGACTGGCCCGTGCACGACCAGGTGCTGGGGATTCAGGCGTCGGCGATGTCGATGCTCATCAACCCGACGCGCCTGCGGCGTGTGCAGGACAACGAGCTCCGCACGCCCGCGGGCGCGGACGCACTGACGGTGCCCGAGGTGCTCGCGACGGTCCGCGAGGCGGTCTGGGCGAGCGCCGGCAAGGGCCGGGGGAGCTACTCGAACCGCGAGCCGATGGTCTCGAGTCTCAAGCGGAACCTCCAGAGCGAGCACGTCGAGCGACTGATTGATCTCGCGACAGGAAGCCGCTGGCCGGGCGCTTCGGGGTACGATCTCAAGGCGTTGGCGCGCGAAGAGCTGCGGTCCGTGCAGAGCGCTGCGCAGGCGGCGGCGTCGGTCGCGGGGCTCGACGATTACACGCGGGCCCACATGGGCGACGTGGACAACAGAATCACCAAAGCGCTCGAGGCTGCGTACGTCCGCGACTGATCCGGGGCGTCAAGCTGTCTTTGTGAGAATCCAATCCCGCCCGTCGCAACCCGCGGCGGGCGGGTCTTTTGCGTCGTTGCAGCCCGGGGGATCTCGGGCCGTGCAGGGAATGGCGGGTCTGGCTGTCCCGCGCGCGTGAAACGGGCCGATGCAGAACCCCATTGAGGGCGGTGCCGGGGACGGCGTGAGACGGGCGGGGGCGGCGTGATCGAGACCAGGGATATCCGCGTGGACTACGGCGACGTGACCGCCGTCACCGATCTGACGCTGTCGATCGGGCCCGGGCAGATCTACGGGCTCATCGGGCCCAACGGGGCGGGCAAGAGTTCGTTCATCCGGGTGCTCGCGACGCTGCGGGTGCCGACGTACGGCGAGGCGCGGATCGCGGGGCACGACACGGTCGAGCACATCGCCGCGGCGCGGCGCCAGATCGGGTACATGCCGGATCTTGCGCCTGTGTACAAGAACCTGCGGTGCTGGGAGTTCCTGGATCTGTTCGCGCGGGCGTACTTCGTCTCGCGGACCGAACGCCGAGCGCGGATCGCCGAGTGCATCGACCTGGTGAGTTTGCAATCCAAGCGGACGGCGATGGCCGGGACGCTCTCGCGGGGCATGACGCAGCGGCTGGTGCTCGCCAAGACACTGCTGCACGACCCGTCTGTGCTGCTGCTCGACGAGCCGGCCAGCGGGCTGGACCCGATCGCGCGGATCGACCTGCGGAACCTGCTGCGGCGGATGGGCGACGAGGGCAAGGCTGTCATCATCTCGTCGCACATTCTCAACGAGCTGTCCGAGTTCTGCACTTCGATCGGGATCATGGAGAAGGGGCACCTGGTGCTCGACGGATCGATCGACGCGATCCTCGCGGAGATGAACACGACACGCCGGTTCACGGTCGAGACGGTCGGAGCCGCGGGCGCGGCGGCGGCGATGCTGGGCGCACGCGATGATGTCACTCAGGTGGCGCTCGACGGCGCGAGGTGCGCGTTCGAGTCCACCTTTACGGACGAAGACGCGGCGTGGGTTCTCGCGGAACTCGTCCGCTCGGGCGTCGCGGTCAAGGCGTTCTACGAGCGCAAACGCGGCGTCGAAGATGTCATGATGCACGTCGGTGCTTCGGAGGTCTCGTGAGCATGCTGCGACGCCCGGGCATCAATCCGCTGTGGCAGAAGAGCTTCCGCTCACGCCTTCGCCCCAAGCACCTGATCAGCTGGGGTGTGGTGACGGTGACGGTCACGGCGTTCGTCTCGATGATCATCTACGCCACGATGACCGAGCAGGAGATGGCGACGCCCGAGGTGGCGGCGAAGGCGGTGTTGCCCGGGGTGATTGTGATTCAGGCCGTGATTCTGATGATGATGGGGACCGGGGCGGTCGCGGCGGGGGTGTCACGCGAGCGCGATGAGGGGCTGCTGGACTACCAGCGGATGACCCCGATGGGCCCGACGGCCAAAATCCTCGGGTACCTCTTCGGGCTGCCCGTGCGCGAGTACATCCTGTTCGCGATGACGCTGCCGTTCGTGGTCGTCGCGGTCTGGATCAGCGGGTTCAGCCTGCTGACGCTGGTGCATTTTTATGCGGTGTTCTTCACATCGGTGTGGGTCTACCACATGACGGCGCTGGTCGCGGGGATGGTGGCTCCCAAGGCGCGGACGGCGACGATGCTGTCAATGGGGCTGGTGGTCGCGCTCTACTTCATCCTTCCCCACCTCTCGCGCGTCGGGATCACGTTCTTCGAGTTTCTGACGATCCGCCCGACGTTCTTTGGGATTATCTGGCAGGAGCTTCCCGCCGAGTATCAGGCGCCCGCGGGCGCGGGCGGGATCGACAGCTTCCGCGTCGTCCCCTTCTTTGCCGGCGCCATCCACCCTACGTGGTACACGATGCTGGTGCAGGGGTTTGTGCTCGCGGTGATGTTCTCGATCGTGCACCGTCGGTGGCGGTACGAGTTTCATCACATCATGTCCAAGGTCGGCTCGGTCGCGGTCTTCGGCGGCGTGGTGTTCTTTGTCTTGGCGAGTGTCTGGGCGATCATTGTGCAGGAGGATGCGTACCGCCAGGTGTTCGGCGCGTTCGACGATGAGTTCGATCTCCGGGGTGCGCGTTCACCCGAATCGTTCGAGGCGCTGCTGATCCTCTCGATGCTGATTCTCGGCATTACGTACGTGGGCGTGGTCACCGCGATCACGCCCTCGCGGGACCGGACGGTCGAGGGATGGCGGCGAGCCCGCAAGCTCGGCTCGGGCCGGCTCGGGTTCAATTCCGACGCGGCGTCGAGCTTCCCCGCGGCGGTGCTCATGCTCGCGATCACGATCGGGGCAGGCGTCACGGTGCTCCGTCACGCGGACGGTGGAGCGGGGTATTAC
>BQJQ01000093.1 GCA_021604785.1 Phycisphaeraceae bacterium | reverse complement strand
ATGACGAACCCGATCGTGATTCTGTGCCCGGGCCAGGGCGCCCAGGCGGTTGGCATGGCCAAGGCGTGGTGCGAGACGTCCGCAGCAGCCCGCGGCGTGTTCGACGTCGCCGATGAGCTGCTCGGCGCGGTCTGGCGCGAGCTGGGCGTGGACCTGGCGGGGACGAAACTCTCCTCGCTCTGCTTCGACGGGCCCGCCGAAGTGTTGAACCGGACCGACGTCTGTCAGCCGGCGATCTTCGCGGCGTCGGTCGCGAGCTGGCGCGGGTGGCTCGAGACGACCGGGCTGGGCGAGGCGGACGCGTCGGTCGAGGCCGCGGCGGGGCTGAGCCTGGGCGAGTACACAGCGCTGCACATCGCCGGGGCGCTGAGCTTCGTCGATGGGCTGCGGCTGGTGGCGCTGCGGGGGCGGGCGATGCAGGAGGCTGCTGAGGCGGTCGGGTCGGGCATGGTCGCGCTGATCGGGGCGGACGAGGAGTCGGCCAACGCCGTCTGCGACGCGGCCCGCGGGAGTGACGTGCTGGTTTCCGCAAACTTCAACGCGCCCGGGCAGGTCGTGATCTCGGGCAGCGCCAGCGCGTGCGACCGGGCCGAGGCGGTCGCGGGCGAGCACGGCGTGCGTGCGACGCGGCTGCAGGTCGCCGGGGCGTTCCACTCGCCGATCATGGCGCCCGCAGCCGAGCGCTTGGGCGAGGCGCTGGCCGCGGCCGAGGTCCGCATGCCCCGGTGCACGGTGATGAGCAACGTGACCGCCGAGCCGCACCAGTCGCCCGAGGGGATCCGGCGGGGGCTGTTTGACCAGCTGACGAGCCCGGTGCGGTGGGCGGCTTGCTGCGAGTGGCTCGTCAACGACACGCCCGACGCGGCGTTCCACGAGCTGGCCCCGGGCAAGACGCTCGGCGGGATGATGCGCCGGATCAACCGGGGCGTGAAGGTTGCGGGCCACGACGGGCCCGACACACCGTGACATCCGCCGTATGTTCTGCGATCAGGCGTCCACGACACGACGCCGGCGCGCTGCCAGCAGCACAGCGCACCACGTGATAAGCCCCGCCATCTCCAGTCCCTCTTCGGCAGCCGTGCCCAGCGTGTACCGCCACGTCTCGGCGCCGTACCGATCTTCGGAGAGGTCGTACTTCCGCGTCGTGCCCACGCCCACGCCTGCCGCTTCGAGCTTGCGAGCTTCGACGTCCCGGTTGTACGTGTTGATGGTCTCCACCCCAACGGCACCGGTGAGATAGATCGTCGCCCCAATCGCCAACCCGATCACGAGGCGACGCGAGCTCCGCCACATCGCCAGCGCGAGCGCCATCCCCACGACGCCCGCCACCGGGAGCCACAGCAGCACCCACCGCGCCTTGGCGAATGTCCCGTCCACCTCGATCAGGTTCGCGAACCGCTCGTGCAGCTGCGCCGACTCGTCCGCCGACAAGAACAAAAACACACCCGCCAACGCCGCGTACGCCACGCATGTGACCTTCCCCGCCCCGCGTGGCACGATGTCCCACGCGACGATCGCCAGGTACGCGAGCAGCACCGTCGAGAACCACGTCGGGATGTTCCGTTCGGTGTCGAGGTTGAAGAGCAGCATCGCCATCCCACTGAACCGCGCGTCGCTCGACCACATCGAGAACGCAATCGCATCGGCGATGATCAACGCGATTGCGCCCAGTATCAGGATCCCGATGACCCGCTGGTTGCGCGAGATCCCGACCTTGCCCAAAGCCACACCAGCCGCCTGGCCGCCCAACCGCTCGAGTGTTGGAGTGTCTGGGTCTTGGCGCGCGTGCTCACGCATGCCCACGGGGAGTGCTTCTGAACGCATGGGACCAACCTGTTCTTCGCTCGGAACACCGGGTTTTCGCTGAAGGCGAACGGCGTTCACGGACCTGCGGCCCCGCTCCACACGGACTCAGGGCCAGTATGATGTTAGGCTGGTTCGTCTTCTCCCCGCCAACAGGGGCTTCCAAGAGGAAAAACGCACATGCCAGAGTCATCTCAGGCCGAGTCGCGATCGTGACTGGCGCCAGCCGCGGCATTGGGCGAGCAATCGCCGTGCGCCTGGGCGAGGCGCTCGGTGCCGCCGAGGTCCGCATGCCCAAGTGCACGGTGATGAGCAACGTGACCGCCGAGCCGCACCGGTCGCCCGAGGAGATCTGGCGCGGGCTCTTTGACCAGCTCACCAGCCCCGTCCGGTGGGCAGCAGGCTGCGAGTGGCTGATCGACAACACAATCGACGCCGCCTTCCACGAGCTCGCCCCGGGCAAGACGCTCGGCGGGATGATGCGCCGCATCAACCGGGGCGTGAAGGTCGAGGGACACGACGAGCCGTGACGCGGACGCGGGTCAAGGTCTGCTGCATCTCCTCGCGCGACGAAGCCGCTGCTGCGATCCGCGCCGGGGCGAACGCGCTGGGGCTCGTCGGCGCGATGCCGTCGGGCCCCGGCGTCATCGACGACGACCGGATCGCGGATATCGCGTCTCGTGTGCCTCCCGGGGTGGACACGTTCCTGCTCACGGCCCGAACCGAGGCCGGCGCGATCCTCGACCACCACCGTGCGTGCCGGACCACCACGCTGCAACTCGTCGATCACGTCCAAGCGAGCGAGCGGGAACGACTGCGGCGCGAGATCCCCGGTGTCCGCATTGTGCAGGTCGTGCACGTCAGCGGGCCTGAATCTGTGGCTGAGGCACTCGAAGCCGCCGAACACACCCACGCGGTGCTGCTCGACTCGGGCAACCCGTCGCTGCCCGTCAAAGAGCTCGGCGGGACTGGGCGGCCCCACGACTGGGACATCAGCCGGCGGATCGTCGAGGCGTTGGACCTGCCAGTCTTCCTCGCGGGCGGGCTGAACCCGGGCAACATCGCCAAGGCGGTCGCCCGGGTACGGCCGTATGGGATCGACGTATGCTCGGGGGTGCGGTCCCCCGTGGGGTGTGCCGACGGCTTGGACGCCGACAAACTCAGCGCCTTGATCGCGGCGATCCCCGCGTGACGCGCCCTGATCGCGTGTAAGAAAGGGCAGAATGGTGTCAGGTCAATCGGGCAATGGAGGTTCAGAGGCACGACAGGACGAGACCTCTGAGCCCCCCCATTGTTGCGGCGCAATGAAACAGCACCTGCAATTCCGGTGCGGCACCCATGCCGACCCCTACGAATGCCCGGATACGACCTTTCACTACAATCCCCGGTTCCGTGAGCACGGAATCATCGTGCACGACGGGGGGACTTCGATGATCGTCATCGAATACTGCCCGTTCTGCGGGGCCAAACTGCCCGAGTCCAAGCGTGACGAATGGTTCGACGCTTTGGAATCTCGTGGCATCGATCCGGAGAACAACGAGTTCCCCGAAGAGTTTGAAGACGACCGCTGGTGGCGACAAGCCAAAGGCCCGTGATGAAGGAATCAAGATGAGCGATCAGCGAGTGGCGGTGATAACGGGAGCTTCGCGTGGGATCGGGCGGGCGGTCGCGCTGCGGCTGGCCAAGGAAGGACGCCACGTCGTCCTCAGCGCCCGGTCCCAGGGCCCGCTGGACGAGCTCAAGGGTGAGATCGAAGCGGCCGGTGGTGCCGCGACCGTCAAGGCAGTGGACATCTCCGACCGCGCCGCGCTCGCCGCGATGATCGAGTCGGTCGCGTCCGAGCTCGGGCGCCTGGACGTGCTGGTCAACAACGCCGGCATCACCCGCGACAACCTGATCCTCCGCATGTCCGACGAGGAATGGGACGACGTGATCTCGACGAACCTGACCAGCGTGTTCGTCGCCTGCCGCGCCGCGGCCCGCCCGATGATGAAGGGCAAGTTCGGACGCATCTGCAACATCGCCAGCACGTCCGGGCTCGTGGGCAACGCGGGGCAGGCGAACTACGCTGCGGCCAAATCCGCGCTCACCGGGTTCACCAAGACCATCGCCCGCGAGCTCGGCGGCAAGAACATCACCGCCAACGTCATCGCGCCCGGGTTCATCCAGACGGACATGACCAAGGACCTGCCCGCCGCGGTCACCGACCACGTCAAGGCGTTGATGGCGGTGCGGAACCTTGGCGAGCCCGAGGACATCGCAGCAGCGGTCGCGTACGTCACGTCCGACGACGCCCGGTTCGTGACCGGGCAGACGCTCGCTGTCGACGGCGGCATGACGATGTGCTGATCGGGCCCGGCTGAACCGATTCGGTGGTTGAGGCAGCGGTTCGCCTGCCGTTCACGAGGCGGGGCCGGCCACGATCGCAATTCGAGCACGTCCGAGAACCTCGCGTCCAGTCGGGCGCCGATACACACACCCCAACCCTTGACCACACCCGCACGGCTCTCGGTGGGGCGTGGGTTTCGACGCGCCGAATACGCTCTACGGGGCCCGCAAGGGAGTCTCAGCACCTCGGGCTCCCCACCCCGCGCAAATTCGCAACCTATTGCAAACGCTGCATTTGCGAGTTATTGGCCGTCCCTGATGTGCCCGCGCGATCGTTTCAAACGGAGTTATCCGAAGATTCTGGCCAACCCCCCATATCCGGGGTACTTGCTCTATGTGGGATATCAGGACGGAACCCAGGCGGGCGTGCCCGCTGTGACTACGGACCCGAGGAGTTAGCAATGGACGCTCGTTTGTTTTTGAGCGCCGGTGCCGGGATGGCGTTGGCTGGGAGTGCGTTGGGCGGCGTGTCCGCGGGGACCATGTTCGTCACCAGCGGCTCGACGCTGTTCCGCATCGACGGCGGGTCGGTCGAGACGTTCGACATCGGGGTCGAGCTGAACTCGCTCAGCTTCGACGGGCAGGGGCGTCTGTGGGGCACCGAGTCCGCCGACGATGACGGCAACGGCCGGCGCGGGCTGTACGAGATCACCGACCCGTTCGGCGTCGGGCTCGGCTCGCTGAGCCACGGGGATTTCCTCCCCGGGCGTGCCGGCTCGCTGAGTTTCTTCGAGAACCAGCTCATGGCGTTCGACACGACCAACGGCAAGCTGCTGGGCATCAACGCGCCCGGGCGCACGACGACCGAGTTGGGCGTGCTGGGCGACCCGTCGACGAGGCCGCAATCATCCGCGTACGACGACGTCAACGACGTGCTCTACGGCGTCCGCGGCTCGAAGCTCTATTCGATCTCGCTGACGCCGGGCTACTCGCAGACCGAGATCGCCACGATCACCGGGACCACCGGCGGGAATGGCCCCATGGGCGGCGAGTGGTTCGACGGCTCGTACTACCACTCGATCAACGACGGGAAGATGCTCAAGATCTACACGCTCAACGTGACCTCGGGCGTGCTGAGCGAGGCGTTCTCGTTCGAGGTCGATGGCAAGGGCGGCAGCGGGTTCGCGATGGGCACGCCGGTGCCGGCGCCCGCGGGCGCGGGGGCGCTCGCCCTGGCCGGGCTGCTGACCACGCGCCGCCGTCGGTAATCCGACGATCTCGGCGCTCCGGATTCTGAAACCCACGCGCGTTCGCCCCCCGGGGCGGACGCGTTTTTTTACGCACGTTCAGGCGGAGCCGGGGTCCAGGTCGAACGTGATCGTCAGCGTGCACGGCGCCGGCGGGTGCTCGATGATCAGACGCCACGCCTCGAACTCGGCAGGGTCCCACCCCGCTCGCTCGAGCACGCTCGCGGCCAGCTCGCGGTACCCAGGGATCTTGGGCGTCGAAAACCGCGGCGGCGTGCCCAGCGGCTGGACCTGCCCGTCCACGGGCAGCACGTCCGTACCCGGGTCGTCGAACTTCTGCGGCGGGCGCCCCTCGTACAGCGAGTGCACCGAGACGCGAGGCTCGGTCGCCCGCGGCACGTCCTTGTGGAGCACCATGTCGAACAGCACGTGCTTGACCGGCGTCCGCACCGTCAGGCGGTAGAGCCCGACGGTGTTGTTCGGCGCGTACCGGCGCGGCGCCGCGCGACGCACGATCTCGCCCATGTAGCACGTGAGCGCCCCCACTTTTCCAACGGGCCCGGGCGGGAGCTCGTGGTAGGTGAACCCGTCGCCGCCGTTGAACCGGCGGAGCTCGGGGAGGTCGGGCGAACTGAACGCGCGGAGGATCGGCGCCGAGCCGTCGGCGCCGGCGCCGGGCTCGAGGGGCTCGGTCTCGGGCGGGCGCCAGGTGGTGTCCGCGTCGTCGTCGCCGTACCGGTTCCGCCGGACGACCCACGGCAGATTCGGGCGCAGGCGTTGGAGGTTCACAAACCCCGAGACATGCGCAATATCCATCAGGTCGTTGTCTTCGCGCGAGGGGTGCGTGATGGTGAGCAGCACTTGGGCGTCTGCCTGCACGCCCCAGACGCTCGACGCGGACCGGAACAGCTGGCGTCGGTTCTCGGCGCTGGCGCGTTCGCTGCCGGCGCGGGCGTGGTTGTCGGCGAGGATCTGGAACGTCGCCCGGTCGCCGCCGTGCGAATCGATGAGCGTCTCGAGCCGCTCGAGTGAGCCGCGCACCTTCTCGACGTCGGGCTCGGTCGCGCCCGCGTCGGTCACGGCACGCAGCACGATGTCCATGCCCGAGGACCCGGGCAGGTGGCGGAACCCGCCCAGCGGGTCGGGCGAGCGCACGAATCTGGAAAGCTTCCACGCGAGGGTCTTGTCGATGCCCAGGCGCTCGGCGAGGGTCGCCGGGCGGACCTCACCGAGCCCGATCGCCGCGAGCATGTCCGTCACGGAGGCCCGCACATCGCGCAGCGTGGACCCAGAGACCTGCCCGAAGGATTTGGACTCCATCTGTTCGGACGATACCGGCTTTTTGACCTGTTGGTGGGCCATGGGGGTGAAGTGTACCACACCCCCGCCCACAGGGAAGATATTGCCACAAAAATCTCTAGAGAAATCTTGTGCGATGCATCCATCCCGCTAGCATGGGCGTATGAGGACGGGACCCTCAGGGCGGGGCCCGGTCGCACCCGGGCCCCGCCCATTGCGGTGAAAGAGACGTAAACCCAAGAGTGAAGGAGAGTTCGATGCATCTCAAGCAGATCAGCGCGTGTGCCGCGATCGTCACGGCCGCGGCCGGGGCGGCATCAGGCCAGACCATCTCGCAGGCCGTCAATTACGACTGGGACTACCAGGGCGAGGAGACATTCCTCACCATCGCCCAGTTCGACGACATGGGCGGCACCCGCGAGCTCACCGGCGTCCGCCTGAGCGTGGACGGCACGTACAGCTTCTCGTTCGTCTTCCACAACGCCGACTCGAACGCGCTGCCCGCCTTCGCGTACGACCCCTCCCCCACCGTCGGGGCGAACCTGAACCCGCTCAACGCGTCGCTGTTCCTGGGCCCGATCGCCCAGGACACGCAGAAGCTCGAGAGCGTGGACCTGACGGCCAACGACGGCGTCGCCGACTCGGGCCCGGACCAACAGTTCTACGCGGTCGACGGAACCCTGATCGGAACCGTCGACATCGGCGCCGGCAGCTTCGGCGAGTTCGTCGGCAACGGTTCGCTCCTGTTCGAGTACTCCTCGTTCCCCCTCGTCAATCTGCCCAAGGGCTGGTTCGCGGGGATCAACTTCGACACACACGTGCACAGCGGCGTGTTCACCGTCGAGTACGACTACGTCACCGTTCCCGCACCCATGTCGGCCGGGCTGCTCGGGGTCGGCGTTCTCGCGCTCACCCGCCGTCGCCGCTGAACCGAGGGAAGGAGATCGATATGACACGCATCGCACTGACCCTGGCGCTCGCCGCGGGCACGGCCCACGCGGGCGAGATCGTGCAGACCTACGACTACACGCTCAACGGGCTGATCTTTACGAACGACTCCTTCACGATGGACTCGTTCGACACGATGGGCGGCACACGCCAGCTCACCGACATCAAGGTCAACATCGACGGCCAGTACACCATCGAGCACTTCGTCGAGAACCTCGAAGACCGCGCGATCACGGCGGACGAGTACTTCTTCGAGCCGTTCGTCGCGACCACGCTCAACCTCGCCGGCCTCTCCACGGGCGCGATCGCGAGCGTCGGCTGGGGCGCCCTCAGCACCGACCTCGAAGCAGCCGACGGCGTGGAAGGCTCCGGCGCTGACTACTACCAGTGGAACTTCGGGGGCGGTATCTCCAACGAGCTGTACTTCCTCGAGACGTTCTTCCCCGCCTTCGAGACGAACGGTGCGGGCACGATCGAGGGCACGCTTGGCGTGTTCAACGACTTGCTGCTCACGCCCCCGCCGCCGTTGTTCGATGTCGGAACCCAGAACCATTCCCACACGGGTTCGTTCACGCTGACGTACATCTACGACACGGTCCCGGCGCCAGGGACGGCGGGCGTGCTCGCGCTGGCCGGCCTGGCCGCGGCGCGCCGGCGCCGCTGACCGCTTCCCGATTCTCTCTTTAGGAAGCCCCCGCCGGACCCCCACCCGGCGGGGGCTTCTTCGTGCGCGCATGAAAAACACCCGCCGGAGATGGCGGGTGTCGGGGATGAGATCAGGTTGTCAGGCCGTGATCAGGCGCTCGCCGCGGCCTTCTCGGCCTTGGCCTTCGCGTCGTCGAGCGTGTTCACGTACATGAACGCCGACTCGGGCAGGTCGTCGCCCTCGCCCGCGACCAGACGCTCGAACGAGTCGAGCGTGTCCTCGAGGCTCGTGTACACGCCCGGGAAGCCCGTGAAGACCTCGGCGGTGTAGAACGGCTGCGACAGGAACCGCTCGATGCGCCGCGCCCGGTTCACGACCTGCTTGTCCTCCTCGGACAGCTCGTCGACGCCGAGGATGGCGATGATGTCCTGCAGGTCCTTGTACCGCTGAAGGATCATCTGCACCTTGCGCGAGACGTCGTAGTGACGCTGCCCGAGGATGCTCGGGTCCACGATGCGGCTCGTCGAGGAGAGCGGGTCCACCGCGGGGTAGATGCCCTTCTCGGCGATCGACCGCTCGAGCACCACGAACGCGTCGAGGTGAGCGAACGCCGTCGCCGGCGCGGGGTCGGTCAGGTCGTCCGCCGGCACGTAAATCGCCTGCACCGAGGTGATGGCGCCCTTGTTCGTCGAGGTGATCCGCTCCTGCAGCTGGCCCATCTCCGTCGACAGCGTCGGCTGGTAGCCCACCGCCGAGGGCATACGCCCGAGCAGCGCGGACACCTCAGAACCGGCCTGCGTGAACCGGAAAATGTTGTCCACGAACATCATCGTCTCTTTGCCCGACTCGTCGCGGAAGTTCTCGGCCATCGTCAGGCCAGAGAGCGCAACGCGGAGGCGGGCTCCGGGCGGCTCGTTCATCTGCCCGAACACCATCGCGACCTTGTCGAGCACGTGCGCCTGGTTGCCCTGGTCGTCGGTGAACTCGGCCTCGGCCATCTCGCCCCAGAGGTCGTTGCCCTCGCGGGTGCGCTCGCCGACGCCGCAGAACACGGAGTACCCGCCGAACTCACGCGCGACGCGGGCGATCATCTCCTGGATGATGACCGTCTTGCCCACGCCGGCCCCGCCGAACAGACCGATCTTGCCGCCACGCACGAACGGGCAGAGCAGGTCGATGACCTTGATGCCCGTGGGCAGGATCTCGGTCTTCGGGTTCAGCTGGCTGAACTCGGGCGGGTCGCGGTGGATCGGCAGCCGCTTGGTGATGTTGGGCGCGGGCTTGTTGTCGATCGGTTCGCCGAGCAGGTTGAAGACGCGTCCGAGCACGCCCTCGCCGACGGGGACGGTCACGGGCCCGCCGGTGTCGATGCAGGGCATGGCGCGGGTGAGCCCGTCGGTCGAGCCGAGGGCGACGGCGCGGACCTGCCCGCCGCCGAGGTGCTGCTGCACCTCACCGGTGAGGGTCATCGGGTTGCCGTCGAGCGTCCACGACACCGTGACGGCGTTGTAGATGTCCGGGAGGTCGGACTCGGGGAACTGGGCGTCGAAGGTCGAGCCGATGACCTGGGTGATGGTGCCTTGGGCCATGTTCGGAGGGTCCTCTCTCGGGGGGTCCACACTGGTTCTGGGCCGCTGCCCCGGGGCTCCGGGGAGGGTCCGAACCATAGGACGCCACCCCCGGGCGGGGCGAGCCGAAGAACGCTCGAAGGCAGGGCGATGGGACGGGATTCTCAACCGCTCTCGCCGGGCCTCGTCAGGGCTCGGGGTCGTCGTCCGGGTCCGGAGCCGGCTTGGCGATCAGATCCGCGTAGCTGTAGTAGTACGACGAATCGTCGGGATCGACCGACGTGTTCCGGGCCGACCCGTCGGCCATCAGCATGTTCGCCCGGCCGACCCCGTGCCACAGGCCCATCCAGACGTACGTGCGATGCCAGTCCGTGAGCCGGGTGTAGTGATGCTGGGCCGAGCCGGCCTGCCCGAAATCGGTAACCATCACCATCTGTGAGATCGGGACGAACTGATCCTCGGGCCCGTTGCCGGGCACGTAGACCGGGATCGGCTCGCCCGTCCGCGGGTTGAGATGCCCCGAGTCGGTCGTGTTGTACAGGTTCTGGTTCGCGGCGTAGCTCGTCCCGACCTGGTACCAGATGCGCTTGTCCGTCGGGTCCTCGCGGTTCGTCGCGAGCCCGGGCCAAGGCGTCTCGAGCTCCGGGCTGTTTTCCTTGAGCATCCCGAAGTCCGCGGGGCACAAGAACCCCTCGCCGGAGCCTTCCTCGATGACATTGCCGCCCATGTACGGGTTCACGGGGCGCTTGCCCGGCAACGGCGTGCCCAACGCAGTGGTGAGATTCGGCTCGCCCTCGTCGTCAACACCAAACCAGTGCACGCCCCCCCACCCCCACTGCATCTGGTTCGAGTAATACCGCTTGGGATGGTCGTTCGTGAGCGAACCCAGCGGAGCCTCGTCGGGCCGCTCGCCCCACGGGTACATGTCGTAGTCCGCGACGTACGACATCCACGCCACGCCGATCTGCCGGTGGTTCGACAGGCACTTGACCGTCCGCGCCGACTCGCGGGCCTTGCCCAACGCCGGCAGCAGGATCGCGATCAGGATCGCGATGATCGCGATCACCACCAGCAGCTCGATCAGCGTGAACGCCCGGGATGGGGTGGCTCGGGGCACAGAAACGTGCATGTCATCCATCATCGTGGATTGGGCTCCCCGAGTCCACACCCCCGCCTGGGGGACCGGGATCGGGGTTTTGAGGGTCAGGGTCAGCCCCGGGAGAATGCCCGGGCACCCCACTGTTCGCCGGCTGGGCGAGGCGGATGCGGTGATTCGCCGCGTCGATCGAGACCACGAACGGGCGCAGGGCCCCCAGCCCGAGGTTCGCCGGGTTGATAGCGTCGGTGAGCCAGACCGATTCGATGTCCAGCG
>BQJQ01000092.1 GCA_021604785.1 Phycisphaeraceae bacterium | reverse complement strand
GGCTTCGCCCCCGCCGCGATCCGCGCCTCACCCACCTCGTACAGCCGCTTCCATTGCGCCTGCAGCACGCCCCACGCGAACAGCGCGGACCGGTCCGGGTCGTAGTGGATGGTCGCCTCGCCCAGCACGCCGTTGAGCTCGATGATCGTCAGCCCCTCGCCCCGCGCCAGGTGCTCGCCCGAAGGGCACCGCACGTCGAACCTACCGAAATCCAGCCCGCGCCCCCGTTCGTCGGCAAACCCGCCCGCGACCGCGTCGATCGCGCGCTCGAGTATGGGCGTGATGAGCTGGCTGCCGTCGTGGAACGAGCTGCCCTGCATGTGGTTGCCCGCGTTGGTGAACCGAACCCGCTCGCCCTCGGGGATGGTCTCCCGCGTACGCGCGCCGAACCTGGCAAACAGGATTTCCGCCTGCGCCCGCCCTCGCGGGTGGGCGAGAATCAGCTCGCCGAGCGTGCGTGCGCCGTCGCCGACGACCTCCGGGAACCGCTTCTCGGTGATCGCGAAGATCGAGCCCGCCGGCTCGCCCGCGCCCGGATCGCGTCCGATCGCGTCGGGGTGGCGGATCCAGAGCACGCCGAACTCCGCCGGCCCGGGGTCGAATCGCTGGACCACCGCGTCCTCGCGCACCTGCTCGAAGAACGGGGCGACGTCGCCCGGCGTGCGCGCGAGCCTGACGTCCGAGCCCCGTTCGCCCGTGTCGGGCTTGAGGATGACGGGGTACCCGCCGAGGTCCGGGCGGGACTCGATCGCGCGGAGCGCCGCGGCGGCGCGCTCGCCGGTGGTCGGGCCCGCCTCGATCAGCTCATGCGCAAGCACGCGCGGGTCGCCGCCCAGGGCGCGCAGAATGTGCGATTTGGATTCCCCCGTGATCCCGCCGCCGTCGGGGATGCCGGGGTTCGCCGCCGTGAACGCGAGCACGCCGCCGGGTTTGAACGCGTGCCCGACCCAGATCGGAATCACCGGCACGTACATCACCCAGCTCGGCCAGTGTTCGTGCGAGCGGAGGTGCGTCCACTGCGCGAGGAGGCGCTGCCGCCCCGGCCGGCGGAGGAGGCTCCGCAGCACGTGCAGCAGCGTCGTCAATACGACGAGATACGCGACGAACCCGATCGCGCCGAACCGCAACGCGGCATCGTCCGGCCCGAGACGCCACGGGAACGTGTCCTGCTCGAGCATGAACACGATGAACACCGACAGCGCGGTCCACGCCGCCGTGCCGATCCAGCCGACGGGCAGCCGCCGACGGTCGAAGGGCGTGCGCCGGCGCGCCAGCCGCCCCGCGAACAGCCCGAGCAGCGCCACCCCGATATCCAGGTCCACCCGCCCGACGTACATCGCGACGAGCACCGTCGCCAGCTCCGGGCGCCAGCGCGCCAGCAGCGCGATCAACGGCACGAGCACCCACCACGGCGTCCACCGAATGTGCCCGCCGACCCACGCGATCGCGCGCGCGACGCCGGCGCGGTCGACATTGGGCGCGCGGTCCTCGTAGGTCGTGATCGGCTCGACGCCGGCACGATCGTGGCGGGTGAAGAACCCCTCCATGACCGCCGCGGCGTCCTTTGCCTGCAGCATCGGGATGAAGTGCGACCCGCCGAGCATCACCAGCCGGCTCGTCGGCATGATCTCGTGGTGCAGCTCGGCCCCCCACGCGGGGGTCAGGAAATCATGGCGCCCGTGCAGGATGAGGGTGGGCGTGTCGAGCGTCTCCATGATCGGGCGCATGGCGCGCTGATCGGTCTGCTGGAAGTTCGCAAGGAACGCACGCGTCTCGGCCGTCGGCGCCACCCACCCGACCGGCGGCACCAGATACCCCGCCGCCCCGAGCGTGACCTGCCCAAAGGCGTACTTCGCGTGCTCGAAGAGGTAGCTTCCCGACCCCTCGGTCTCCTGCACGCCAACCGACGCGAGCAGGGTGAGGGTTGCGATGCGATCGGGGTCCGCCTCGATCATGCGCAGCCCGACGGCCCCGCCGTTGGACCACCCGACGACGTGCGCGCGCTCCACGCCCAATTCGTCAAGCACCGCGAGCATGACGTCCGCGTACGCGTCGGCGGAGTAGCTCGTGAACTCGCGCGTCGGGTCGATCTCCGACGCGAACCCGGGGAGGTCCACCCAGATGACCGCCCGGTCGAGCCGTTCGAGCTCGCCGACGAGCCCGGGGTTTTCCGCGGACGCCATAAACCCGACCGCGGCACCCGGCGAGCCGTGCAGGAGGAGCGCGGGCGGGTGGTCCGGGTCGGTGAGATCGCCGCGGGAGGCGACCCAGTAGCGCAGCGGTAGCTCGCGCACGGGCAGGCCCGGCGCGTCGAGCACGAGCTCGCGCGCGTGCGCGGTGTCGGCCATGTACCCCTCGCCCCAGATCTTGCGCCCGAAGTTCACCTCGCCGATGATGATCCAGTTGGCGATCAGCAGGACGCCGTAGATCGCCAGCGCGGCGCGCGGGTGGCGCTTGATCCAGGCGATCGGCGAGGACTTGAGCGCACGCCGGATACGCCCCTCAGGCACGCGTCGCCCCGGTCGTCGTCACGGGGACGTACTGGCGCTTGCGGATGTCCTCGGTCCCCAGCTGCCCGCAGGCGGCCATGCTCGTCCGACCCTTGGTCCGCCGGCGCTTCGCGTACACCCCCAGGTCGCGGAGGTCGTCGACGAATCGGGTCACGTCGTCCTCGTCGGGGGCGGGCCAGGGCGAGTTCCGGCGCGGGTTGTACGGGATGACGTTGAGCAGGCCGATGTGCTTGCCGCGCTCGGCGCGCAGGAACGGGCTGAGCCACTCGGCGAGCTGGCCCGCGTGCTCGGGCGCGTCGTTGACGCCCGGGATCAGGACGTACTCGAAGAGCAGCTTGCGGTTGCTGCGGGCGGCGGAGAGCTCGACCATCGTGTCGCGGAGCTCGGCCATGCCCCATCGCTTGTTGAGCGGCATGATCGCGTTGCGGACCTCGTCGTTGGGCGCGTTCACACTCAGCGCGAGCCCGAGGCGTTTCCACCCGGGCTGCTGGACGACGTCGATGAGCTTGCGCAGCCCGTCCACGCGTCCGACGGTCGAGATCGTGATGTTGCTCATGGGGACCGCCGCGCCGCGGTGGTCGGTCAGGCAGGCGATCGCGTCGAGCACCGCGTCGAGGTTGTCGAGCGGCTCGCCCATGCCCATGAAAACGATGTTGTCGATCTCGGCGCCCTCGAGATGCGTCGCGGCCCACCATTGCCCGACGATCTCCGCGGGCGTCAGCGAGCGGACCAGCCCCATCTGCGCCGTCTCGCAGAACTCGCACCCCATCGCGCACCCGACCTGGCTCGACACGCACAGCGTGTGTGACCGGCGGCTTGTCCGCCCGACCATCGGGATGATGACCGACTCGATGTCCAGGTGCGGCACGCCCTGCTCGGCGAACCGGCCGGCGTCGGGCGCGTTGAGACGCTGGCAGAACTTGGTCGTCACGCCCTCGTCGCCGGGCTCGGTGAGGCGCTTGACGATCGGCGCGACCTCGGCGCCCGCAGCGGGGCCTTCGCCTACGCCCTCGCGGTAGTACCTGGTGTAGCACCCGGTCGCGCGTGCCGCGCCGATGCCCGCGTCGCGGCACGCCTCGACGTACCGATCGCAGGTCAGCCCGAGCGGGGAGATCCGCGACGTGTCGGCGTCAGAACGCATGGCGGAGAATACGCGCGCTCGGGCAGCCGCCCGCCCCGGGTGGTCAGGGAGCGTCCGGCTCGTCCTCCACCATCCGGTCGAGCATCGTCCCGATCAGGGCGATGGTCTCGGGGTTGCCCTGGGCGCCCGCGGCCCGCGAGCCCGAGCCGTCGGAGGTCACCATGACCTTGGGCGTGATCTGGATCTTGTTCTCGCCCACGATCCGCAGCACCTCGATCAGCGCCGCGTTGCCTTTGCCGATCTGCGTCGCGATGAGCTGGTACGCGTTCGCCTGTGCCTCGGCCTCGATCAGGATCGCCTCGGCCTCGGCGTTCGCCTTGATGATCCGCTGCTGCTGCTCCTGCTCGGCGATCTGCACCTGGTACGACGCGGTTGCGAGCCGGCGTTCCTCCTCGCCCTCCTGCTCGGTGCGGCTCAGTTCCTTCTGCTCCTCCGCGGCTTTCTGCTGTTCCTTGAGCGTGATCTGCTCCTGCACCGCGATCTCGCGGTCCCGCTGCGTCTTGAGCAGTTCGCCCAGTGTGGCTTCATCGCCCACGTCGCCGATGCGCACCGCGAGCACCGTCACGCCGACCTGCGACATCTCCTCGCGGAGCATCGCCAGCGACTGGCGTTCCTGTTCGGACCGCTGGTTGACGTAGTCCAGCGCCTTCACGCCTTCGGCGTTGTTGCGGAAGATGGCGCGAACCGTCGAGTTGAGCTTGGCGAGCAGCGGGTCTCCATCGGAGCCGAGCTTGGCGACGATGATCGGCGCATCCACGGGCTGGATGCGGTACTCGATGCGGACGTCAACCGGGAATGTGAACCCGTCGGAAGTGCGGACGGTGATCTCGCGCTGCTCGGCGTTCACCCCGCCGTCGCGCCGGGCCTGGGCGGCGGTGAAGAGCACGATGGTCTCTTTGGTCGAGACGGTCGAGACGCTGAACGCCTTGGTGTTCACGGGGTACTTCCCCGGCGGGAGGGGCTCGGCCAGCACGCCCTTCTCGCCCTGCATGGCAAGCCTGACCGGTTCGCCGCCCTGGGCCGGCGCGACGTCGAGCGTGGGGGGGTTGCCGAAGTTGCTCTTGAGGACGGCGACCGCCGCGGGGGTGACCTCGGTCGCGTCGGTCATGGTGACGTTGAACAGCTCGGTGTTGATGCGGTACTTGCCGGGCGTGAGGACGTTGGACTGCGGGCCCTTGCGCCCGCCGCCGGCGGTGAGGAAGTAGCCCGCGTCGTCGAGCATCTTCTTGAACTCGGTGCCGGGGACCTCGGGCGCAAAGAGCTGGCCCGCATCGAGCGGCTGCCCGTCGCGCGCCTCGACCAGCCCGACTTGCCCTTCCTTGATGTCGATCAGCGAGCGGTTGTCCACCTGGTAGATCAGCGGGAGGTACCCGAAGTGCCACCCGGGGGGCAGCACCTCGGCCTGGATGCCCATCTCGCCCCCGGTCGCGATGATCCGCCCGCCCGCGAGGCTCGGCCCGAACGCGTTCTTCTTGATGATCCCGACCTGGCTCGACCCGACGAACCGGATCGACGCGAGCCCGACCGCCATGATCAGCACAAGCAGCGCACCCGTGAGCACCGCGAGCACGAGCGGGAGGGACTTGGTCTTGGACAGCAGGCTGAGGATGGCGATCGCCAGAACGACGCCGAGCAGCAGGACGAGTGTGGACACGGTTCTCCCCTTTTCGGACCTGTCCGCGCAGGGGCAGGCCGGGTGATTCTACGCCGGACCGCGGGTTTCACGCGTTTCTTGGGCCCGCGGCGGCGGTCTGGTACGCTCACGCGTCCGCCCGATCGCCGGGCGGTGGCATCGGTGAAGTCATGAACAGCGGGGCGCGGATGACCGGGAAACAGCGCGGATTTACGCTGATCGAGCTGCTGGTGGTCATCGCGATCATCGCGCTGCTCATCGGCATCCTGCTGCCCGCGTTGGGGCACGCGCGCGAGACGGGGTTGCGGGTGGCGTGTGCCTCCAACGCGCGCCAGCTCGGCGTCGCAACGCATCAGTACGCGAACGACCACGACACCAAGATCTGGGCCGTGGCGTTGGACGATGGCGGGGCTATCGCCGAGACCTGGGCCCGCGTGTGGGACGAGTCCGAAGATCGTTGGGAGCCCGGCGCGATCTACGCCTACGTGGACAACACCCACGAGGTCCTCGCCTGCCCGAAGAACAAACGCCGATCCGTCACGGGCGAGGACCGCTCGGTGCTCGACGCGTTCACCAGTGGCGAGGTGGACTTCGACTACACCTTCTTCGCCGGCATGCAGGGCGCCCGCACCGACCTGCCCGGCACGGTCTGGTACGTGGACCGCGTCGGCGGGAAGTACACCGACGCGCACCTGCCCACCGGGTTCGGCGAGCCCTACGGCGAGGACAAACTCACCCGCTTCCGCTCGCCCCCGGTCTTCGTCGAGGAGAGTGCCGAGTGGTACAACTCGGTGTACACCGACGGGCTCTGGGGCAACCTCGACCAGATCTCCTCCCGCCACGACGGCGGCGGGCAGATCGTCACCCTCGACGGCGGCGTCGAGTTCTTCCCCTCCTACGTGAGCGAGTCTGAGCAAGCCCAGGAGAACACCGACTTCATCGCCAACGAGATCTACTTCAAGATCCGGCTCAACGGCAAGCCCAAGTACCGTTCCGTGTCGTGGTGGACCTCTTCCCAGGTGGATCAGTCCTACGGCTGGATCAACCAGTACCTACTCTACTAGCAATCAAATACCGTACAAACGGGCGAGAGGAGCATTCCCCAACTTCTCAAGGTGCGGGCTTGGCGCGGGCCGATGTAACAGTTACAATTTGATAAACCCCGTTTCTTGGCGCCTAGAGGGAGGGCCCGGAAGTGTTTCAGAACAATGATCGTTGTCGTGCATTCACGCTGATCGAGTTGCTGGTGGTCATCGCGATCATCGCGCTTTTGATCGGCATCCTCCTGCCCGCGTTGGGCAAGGCGCGCGAGACCGCTGTGGGCACCGCGTGCGCCGTCAACATGCGCAGCCTCGGGCAGGCGACGCACCTCTACGCCAGCGACAACAAGGACCGCATCTGGCCCGAGGGCGGCAAATGGGCCAAGATCCCGATCAACCCCGTCCCTGCGGACGGCCCGAAGTACGAACCCGGGCCCGTCTTTGAATACCTCAGCAACGCCGACGAGGTCCTCGGGTGCCCCAAAGCCAAACGCCAGGGCGCCGGCGATGTCGACGCGAGCCTCGTCTTCACGTACAAGGACGCGCAGGTCGATTTCGACTACACGATGGTCCGCGGCGTGCAGGGCGTGCAACTCTACAACCAGGCCCGGCTCGCGTACGTCGACCGGGCCGCGGGCAAGTACGAGGGCGCGCCGCTGCGGCAGGTCCTGCACGAGGACTTCGACGAGTACCTGACCCTCTTCGACTCGATCCCGATCTTCGTCGAGGAGAGCACCTGGTTCTACAACGGCGTGCGCAAAGGCCCCAACGACGACGAGTATCAGGACGGCGAGTGGGCCGCCCAGGACCAGATCACCGACCGCCACAGCGACAAGGGCAACATCCTCTACCTCGACGGCGTCGTCCGCCCGTGGGACGCGGCTGTGGGCGAGAGCGCGACGGTTGAGGAGCCCACCAAGGACTTCGTCGCGCACGACGTGATGGTCCGCGTCCCCTACAACGGCGACATCATCTGGGCGCAGATGCAGTGGGACGGGCTCGCCGGGGCGCTGCGGGTCAAGAACAGCCGCGAGTGGGGCTACCTGGACTTTTTCCAGCGCTGACGCCCGCCCGCCGCGGCTCTCCCGATGGGCCGCGGAACACCTACGATCGGCTCCTACCTCTTGCGGGAGCCCGATTCATGGCGTGGACGAAGATCAAGGACGCCCTCAGCACCGCCCCCGGCGCCGAGGTCACGCTCAAAGGCTGGGTCCGCACGCGCCGCGACTCCAAGGCCGCCGGCGGGCTCAGCTTCATCGCCCTCCACGACGGCACCTGTCACGATGCGATCCAGGTCGTCGCCAAGGGAGACCTCCCGAATTACGAGTCCGAGGTCGCCAGGCTCACCACCGGGTGCGCGATCGAAGCCGACGGCGTGCTCGTCGAGTCCAAGGGCAAGGGCCAGACCGTCGAGGTCCAGGCGAGCGCACTCCGTGTCATCGGCTGGGTCGAGGACCCGGACACGTACCCGGTGCCGCAGAAGCGCCACACGATGGAGTACCTCCGCGAGCAGGCGCACCTGCGCGTGCGGACGAACACGTTCGGCGCCGTCGCCCGCGTGCGCCACGCGCTGGCCGCGGGCGTGCACCGGTTCTTCGACGAGCGGGACTTTTATTACGTCCACACACCCATCATCACCGGCTCCGACGCTGAGGGCGCCGGCGAGATGTTCCGCGTGAGCACGCTGGACATGCTCAACGTGCCCACGGCGGGCGGCGCGGTCGATTACACGGATGATTTCTTCGGCAAGGAATCCAACCTGACCGTGTCGGGCCAGCTCAACGTCGAGACGTACTGCGCCGCGCTGAGCCGCGTCTATACCTTCGGCCCGACGTTCCGCGCGGAGAACAGCAACACGTCCCGGCACCTCGCCGAGTTCTGGATGATCGAGCCCGAGATCGCCTTCGCGAACCTCTCCGACAACTGGGCGCTGGCCGAGGAGATGCTCAAGTACCTGCTCGACGACGTGCTGACGCGGCGGGCCGACGACATGGCGTTCTTCGACCTGCGCATCGAAAAAGGCTTGATCGACAGGCTCAAGCACGTGATCGAGACGCCCTTCCGCGTGCTGCCCTACACCGAGGCGATCGACATCCTCGCCAAGTCGAACCAGAAATTCGAGTACCCGGTCAAGTGGGGGCTCGACATGCAGTCCGAGCACGAGCGGTACCTCACCGAGGAGCACTTCAAGCAGCCCGTCGTCGTCATCAACTACCCGAAGGACATCAAGGCGTTCTACATGCGCGTCAACGACGCGGGCACGGACGGCGCCCCGGGCGACACGGTCGCCGCGATGGACATCCTTGTGCCGGGCATCGGCGAGATCGTCGGCGGGTCGCAGCGCGAAGAACGCCTGGATGTGCTCGATGCCCGCATCGCGGAGATGAAGCTCGACAAGGACGACTATTGGTGGTACCGGGACTTGCGCAAGTACGGCACGGTGCCGCACGCCGGGTTCGGGCTCGGGTTCGAGCGGCTCATCCAGTTCTGCACGGGCATGCAGAACATTCGCGACGTCATCCCCTTCCCGCGCGCCCCCCGGCAGTGCGAGTTCTGATGCGGGCGGCATTCCTTTGCGTGGGCGTGATGGCGGCGCTGCTGCCCGGCTTCGGGTGCGCGGTGGCAACGCCCGAGGACGACGCAATCGACGCCCTCGCGGGCCGGCTGACTGAGGCCGTGCGCTCGTCGGACGGCGGCTCGTTCCTCGCGGACGTGGACCTGTCGGATCCGTATTTCGCCCACGAGCAGCGGTATCTGGCCAACGCCGTCACCGGGGACGCGGTGCCCGCCTTCGAGCTGGAGCGGGCGGGACGCACGCGGGCCGAGGGTGACACGCTCGTCGCGCCGGTGCGCGTGCGTTGGCAGCCCAGCGCCGAAGCGGAAGCTCGATCGGCCACGTTCGACGCCCGGTTCACGCGGGACGCCGCCGGCGTGTGGCGGTACGCCGGGGAGGATTGGGAGCACGCTCGCTCCGACGATCCGCGAATCCGCGTGCTCGCGACGCCCGAGCTCGAGGTCGAGGCCGAGCTGGTCCGGTCGGCGTACGCCCGGGTGGCGCCGCGGGTCGAGGCGTTCTTCGAAGTCTCCGGCGCCGAGCTCCCCCCGGTGAAGCTGTACGACAACGTCGCGCACCTGCAGCTGTCGATCTCGCCCACCTACGACCCCCCGCTGGGCGGGTGGTACGAGCCGGGCGAGTCGATCAAGATGCTCTGGCGCACCGGGCGCACGCCCGAATCGATCGAGCGTGTGATCGCGCACGAGCTGGGGCACGCGCTCTACTTCGCGATGGGCATCGAGCGGGACGCGACGCCGTGGTGGGCGCACGAGGGCGTCGCCGAAGCCGCGGCGTCGAGCATCCATGACAAACTCGCGGGCGTGAACGAGCGGCTCGCGAAGCTTGCCGCCGGCGACAAGCTCGTCGAGTTCGAGTTTCTTGCGGTCTTCGACGAAGACACGTTCATGCAACAGCGACTGGCGTACCCGATGGGGCACAGCATGGTCGCGTACGTGCTCGAACGGTTCGGCCGCGAGCGCGGGTTCGCGTGGCTCGTGGCGTTGGGTGCGCTGGGTGTCGATGAGGCTTCGAAGCAGGCGCTGGGCATGGGGTTTGACGCGCTGGACCGCGACTGGCGGGCGACGCTTCAGCCGTCCGATGATGCCGCGGCCGAGACCGACACAGCTGCCCCCTGAGCCGCGTCCGCGTCCTGCAGCCCCGCGGGCTGCTCAACCGCCACCGGGCTCGCCGGCGACCGGACCAGCACGAAGAACCACGTCACCACCGAGACGAACAGCGTCCCCAGCGCCAGCCATCCGATCGAATCGCGCACCGCCTTGGGCCGCGTCTCGATCGGCTTGGACGCGAGCAGCAACGCCCGCGCACCCACCGGCGCCGCGGCCCGTGCCGAGACGATGCCCGCGGTCCGCGCGTGCGGCGCGACGACGCGGTAGACCTTCATCGTGACTTCGCCCGCGGTCCGCACCGTCGGCTCCGCCCGGCGCCACGCGCTCACGATCCGCCCGGGCTCGCCCGCGCTCGCAACCGGTGAGTCCGTCGGCTCATTCTCCGAAGCGGTCACGCCCGCGGGAGCAGATTCCGCGGCGTCATCGTCGGGCGTACTGGTGGGCGTGCCTTCCGCACCCGCGGGTTCGTCGGCGGGCGCTGCTGCGGGTTCAGTCTTCGTCGCGGCGACCGGCTCAGCCGCTGGAACGCTCGCAGCCGGCGCATCAGCCGTCGAGGAACCCTCCTCGCCGCCGCCCAGCAGCTCCGCTGTCAGGTCCGCGAGGCTCTGATCGAGTTCCGCGAGTTGCTGCTCAGCGTCGGGCAGATCGAACCCCGCGCCCGCCTTGGCGTCCGGGTCGGTGCCTTCGTCGTCTTCGGCTGTTGCTTTGGGCGCGTGCCCGCCCGCCCCCAGATCGATCGGTGGCGGAGCGGCGTCGTCGTCCCCCGACCACCCGTCCGACGGGCTGTCGGATTCGCTGAGCAACCCCGTCAGGGCCGCGTCGAGGTCGGCGTGATCGTCATCGCCCGCGGGCTCGTCGTCCTCACCGACCCCCGCCGAGACCGAAGCCCCTGCCGGGGCCGCGTCCTCGGACGCCTCGATCTGAGCGCACTCGGCTTCCAACTCGGAGGTGAGCTTGGCAAGCTCAGCCTCGAGTTCAGCGGGAGACGCGGTCTGCTCCGATCCGTCCGGCATGGTCTCGCTCGGATGATCGGACCGCCCCGGGTCGAACTCAAGCCCGATCCGCGGTACCGTCGACCATGCCCCGAACCGCGGGAGGACCCCGCACAGACCCAACCCCCGCGCACCACAGGCTCTACGCCCCGTCTTCGCAGGATGGGCCGGGCCCGATCGCTGTCGAAGGCGACGAGGCCCACCACGCCGTCCGCGTCAAACGCCTCAAAATCGGCGAGCTCGTCGAGCTCTTTGACGGCCGCGGCACCGTCCGCCCGGGCTCCGTCGCCGCCATCAC
>BQJQ01000091.1 GCA_021604785.1 Phycisphaeraceae bacterium | reverse complement strand
TACCTCGAAGTGCTACTCCGTCGTCCACGCGGGGTACGTCACGCTCGAAGACGGCACGGGCCTGGTCCACACCGCGCCCGGGCACGGCACCGACGACTACCTGACCGGGCTCAACGAGGGCATCCCGACGTACTGCCCCGTGCGCGGCGACGGGACCTACGACTCCACCGTCCCCGAGTGGCTGCGCGGACAGTCGATCTGGGACGCGAACGACGCGATCGCCAAGCACCTCGAGCAGTCCGGACATTTATTCCACTCGAACCGGTTCATGCACTCGTACCCGCACGACTGGCGGTCCAAGACGCCGGTGATCTTTCGGTGCACCGAGCAGTGGTTCGTGGGGGTGAACGAGCCGACCAAGTGGAAGGGCAAGTCCGTCCGCGAGATGGCGCTGGCCGCTACCGAGGGCGACGACGTGAGTTTCGTCCCCGCGTGGGGGCGCAACCGCATGCGCGGCATGCTCGACTCGCGCCCGGACTGGTGCATCTCACGCCAGCGTGCGTGGGGGCTGCCCATCCCGGCGTTCGTGATGCCCGACGGGTCGGCGTTCATGACCGCCGCGAGTGCGCGCGCGGTCGCGGACCTCGTCCGCGAGCAGGGGTCGGACGCGTGGTTCACCAAGGACCCCGCCGAGCTGCTCGCGGCGTACGACGCGAAGAAGGACAAGGACGCCCCGGCGGCCCTCAAGGACGGCTCGGTCTCCCTCGCGGACCTCACCAAGGGTGCGGACATCCTCGACGTCTGGTTCGAGTCCGGCTCGTCGTGGAACGCCGTGATGCGGCGGCGGTCCGAGGGCCGCGACTTCCCGGTCAAGCTGTATCTGGAAGGGTCGGACCAGCACCGCGGGTGGTTCCAGCTCTCGCTGCTGCCCTCGCTGGGGGTGATGGGCGTCCCGCCGTTCGAGACGCTGCTGACGCACGGGTTCATGGTGGGCAAGGACGGCAAGAAGCTGTCCAAGTCCGCCGGGCACACGATCGAGAATCTGTTCGAGCACTACGGGGCGGACGTGCTGCGGTGGTGGGTGTCGTCGCTCGCGTACGAGAACGACATGAAGGTGGACGAGGCGTTCTTCAAGCTCGCCGGCGAGAGCTACCGGAAGGTGCGGAACACGCTCCGGTTCATGCTCTCCAACCTCAGCGACTTCACGCCCGAGTTCGACGACGCGGGCAACCTGGCCTTGGGCGATATCCCCCCCACTTCGCTCGAAGCCTGGGTGCTGGGAGAATTCGACCGCCTGCGCGACGAGGTCGTCGGGGCGTACGAGAAGTACCAGTTCCACGCGGCACACAAGGCGCTGTACAACTTCTGCAACGCGACGCTCAGCGCCGAGTACCTCACGGCGGTGAAGGACCGGCTCTACTGCGACACGCCCGATTCGATGCGGCGTAGGCGCACGCAGCGCGTGCTCTGGGCGCTCACGGACGGGCTGTGCAAGCTCATCGCGCCGATCCTGAGTCATACCGCTGACGAGGCGTGGCTGGGGCTGACCGGCAAGGCCGACACGAGCGTGCACCTGGGCGAGTTCGGCGCGCCGTTCGGCGTCGAGGTCTCCGAGCACTGGCCCGCGGCGCACGAGATGGCCGAAGCCGCCATGCGCGCCCTCGAGCAGGCCAAGGGGGCGATGGGCATCGACAACCCGCTCGACGCCGGGCTCAGGCTGCCCGACCCCGAGGGCGTGCTCGCGCCGTTCGAGCGCTCGGACCTTGCCGACCTGTGCGGCGTGTCACGCGTCGAGACGTCTTCCAAGCCGGGCGACCCCGCGGTCATCGACCTGCAGACCGAGCCGCGGTGCGAGCGGAGTTGGAAGCGCGACGGGACCGTCAAGCAACGATCCGACGGCGGGATGCTCTCGGCGCGTGACGCCGAGGCGGTGGGTGTGAGCTGAGCGAGCCGGGGCGTCCCCGCCCCGGTTCTTCTGGAACCCCCATCAAGCCGAGCAAGGCCCGGATGGAGACGCCCAGATTCCGAAGACCCCTCACCCCGACCCTCTCCCCAAAGGGGAGAGGGAGGAAGAGCGGGCACGGTCCGAGAAGGCGGGTCCGCGCGTGCCGGCTGTGGGCTCTGGTTGACTCGGGGCGACACCCGAGCGGGCGGGTTTGTCGCACGCTGGCAACACGTCTTCACAGACCGTGGCGTCGCGACGACATCGGGGGCATGAACCCCAAACCCGGCGACCCCCACGACAAGGACCCGAAACTCGCAACGACCCGGTCCGCGCCGCCCCCGGGCGGGGCGACCAACCCGGTCGGCAGCCCGTACGCCGCCGATCGGCTGACGGTGCTCGCGCATGACCTGGCGGGCATGATCGACGGGTCGATGCGCTGGCTCGCGCTCGCGACGGACACGCTGCCCGAGAGCACGCCGGGCGAGTCCGTCCGGATGGACGAGGCGCGCGGGCAGATCGAGTCGGTCCGCCAGACGCTTGAGCGGATGGCCGGGCTGGTCGGCGGGGCGATGATGAACGGGGCCGTCGCGATCGGCTCGCCGCTGCTGGGCGCGGGGCAGAGCGTGAGCGTGGGCGAAGCGATCGACCACGCGGTGGACGTCGTCCGCCCGCTGGCCCATGAGTACAGCGTGGAGATCGATCTGTGCATCGACCGGGCCTCGGGCACGGCCCCCTCGGGCGCGCTCTACTCGGTCATCCTCAACGGGATGCGCAACGCCGTCGAAGCAATCGGCCGGGCCCCCACCCGCGACCGCACGACCGGGGGGAAGGTCGAGGTCACCACGTCGATCACAGGAGAGGCCGGCGGCGTGCAAACGCTGACGATCGAGATCGCCGACGACGGGCCCGGGCCCGACGACGCGGTGAGCCCTTTCCAGAACGGGTACTCGACCAAGAACACCGGCAACGGGTTGGGGCTCGGGCTGTCGCGCCAGCTCATCGAGGGCGCAGGCGGCACGATCGATCTCGTCAAGCGCGAGTCCGGCACCGGGGCGCTGCTACGGATCGTCGTGCCCGTGCCCACGGCGCCCGATGGTCTGATCGGCACAGGGCGCCCGCCTGAGGACGACCTGTTCGAGTTCGGTGACGAGGACGAACCCCGGCGGGCGGGATAAGCGTGGCGAGCAAGACCCGCATACTGATTGTTGACGACGACCCGATCGTCGCCGAGAGCTTGTCTGAGATGCTCTCGCGCGAGGGGTGGGACTGCGCGAATGCGTACGACGCCGACGAGGCGCTGAGCGTGCTGGCGGACGCGAAGGCGCGCCCGTTCCAGGTGATCCTGTGCGACATCGCGCTGCCGACACGATCGGGGTTCGACCTGCTGCGCGACGTCGCGAAGCATCACCCGAGCGTCGCGGCCATCGTGCTCACGGGGTACGGCACCGTCCAGTCCGCCGTCGAAGCGCTCCGCCTGGGCGCGGTGGACTTCCTCACCAAGCCGATCGTGAACGAGGACCTGTCGAAGGCGCTCGACCGGGCGAAGCGTCACCAGGCGCTTCTCGAAGAAAACACCCGCCTGCGGACGCGCCTGCGCGAACCCACCGGCATGGACGGGATCGTCGGCGGCGACCACCGGATGCAGCGCGTCTACGAGGTCATCCAGGCCGTCGCACCGAGCAAGACCACCGTGCTGATGACCGGCGAGAGCGGCACGGGCAAAAGCCTCGTCGCCGGTGCTCTGCACCGGATGAGCCCGCGGGCCAACGCGCCGTTCGTCGAGATCTCCTGCGGCTCGATCCCCGAGACGCTGCTCGAGTCCGAGTTGTTCGGGCACGCCAAGGGCGCCTTTACCGGCGCGCACGCGGACAAGCAGGGGCGGTTCCTCGCGGCCAACAGCGGGACGATCTTCCTCGACGAGATCAACAGCGCCAGCCCCGGCATGCAACTCAAGCTCCTGCGGGTGTTGCAAGAGCGGAAGTTCGAGCCTGTCGGGTCGAACGAGACCGTCGAGGTGGACGTGCGCGTCGTGCTCGCGTCGAACCAGCCGCTGGAGGACCTGGTCGCGTCGGGCGCGTTCCGCCAGGACCTGTACTACCGGATCAACGTTGTGAAGGTGGAACTGCCGTCGCTGCGCGAGCGTGTGGGGGACATCCCGCACCTCGCCGAGCATTTTCTAGAGATGCACGCGCAGGAGCTCGGGCGGACGATCACCGGGTTCACGGACGACGCGATGGACACGCTGCGTCGGTACCCCTTCCCGGGCAACGTGCGCGAATTGGCGAACGTCGTCGAGCGCGCGGCGGTCCTGGCGCGGGGGCAGACGATCGGCGTGGAAGACCTGCCGCCGCAGGTGATCGACCCGGGCGGGTCATCACTCGCGAGCGCGCCGAATCTGAAACTCGCGGGCACCGCGTGGCACGGCGAGTCGCTCGCCGACGCCCTGCTCGACCCGGAGCGGCGGATCATCCTCGCCGCGCTCGCCGCGAGCGACTGGAACCGCCAGCACACCGCCGACGCGCTGGGCATCAACCGCACGACGCTGTACAAGAAGATGAAGCAGCTCGGGATCGACGGCGAAGAACGCCGCGCGGGGTGACGGGCTACGGGCAGCCGGCGATAAACGACGCGACGTACAAGTCGATGTCGTCCACGTTGAAAACGCCCGAATGGTCGAGGTCCGCGAGGGGCTGCGCGTTGAGGAACGCGTCGACGAACACGTCGATGTCGTCCACATTGAGCTGCCCGTTGACGTCCAGGTCCGCCGCGCACTGGGGGAACTGGAACTCCCCGCCCAGCGAATTGCGGACGTCCGCCCCCGGCACAGCGAAGCGCTGCAGCATCACGCCCTCGCGCGTCCACTGCTCGTAGGTCCCCTGGACCGTGCGGTCGTGGAGCCAGAGTGTCCCGTCGCGGGGGTCCATCGCCAACGCCGTGTTCTTGACGTGCCCGGTGGCGAACGTCCGCCCGGGCGTCCCGTCGAGCTCGTACTCCTCGACCTGCGGGGCGCTCCACCGCCCGATCCACAGCGTGCCAAAGACGCGGTCGTACGTGATCGTGCCCAGATCGCCGCTCGGGATGGTGAACAACGCGACCGGGTTCGACCAGTCGCCGTCGCACCGCCAGACGGTGCCCGCAAAGTCGAGCGTGTAGTTGCGCAGCCCGTCGGTCGTGCCGTCGAGGCAGCCCTGCGCGATCGACGCGGGGTGGGTGTACGTCGCCCCGAGGGGGAAGCCGGCGAGGTCGTACTCGGCGCCGTCGAACCCGGCGTCGCGGGCGATGGTCCGCACCGTCGCGCCGACCGCGATGGGGTACTGGTACGTGTCGGTGCCCGCGGCGGGCGCCCAGGAGCGGTCGATCGCCCCCGCCGTGATGACGAGGAACCTGGGCGAGCCCAAGCCGGCGAGGTCGCCGTTGTCGCCCGAGACGACGACGTACTCGCTGGTCTGGGCCCACGCTGTGGACGTGCCGATCGCGACGACAGCCGCGCACAATGCCTGCTCGATCCGCATGATGATCCCCTCTCGACTGGGCCCGCGGCACGGTGGCGCCGGCGGGCGTGCTCTCCGCTGTCAGTCTACAGACACCGCGCGGGGAGCTGAGGAAGATTCGGATCTGAGGGAGAAAGTCGCCCGGGGACGCGTCAGACGCGTTGCCCCAGGGCTTCAAAGCGGGTGATCGGATTCGAACCGACGACATTCACGTTGGCAACGTGACGCTCTACCACTGAGCTACACCCGCGGGTTGTCAGGCCCGAGGGAGATCCCCCGGGCAGGGACAAAGGTAGGCCACACACGGCGGACCCGTCAACGCGATTTCGGATCGGCGTGCGCTCCAGGGTCCGCGAACCACGCTGCGGGCCCGATTCGGGGGCCGATTGCCCCACGACCACGCTCCCGGGCGGCTCACTTCGACGCCGTCCTCGGGGGCGTCGCGGGGCGGGCCCCGGCGACCTCGGGCATCGCTGCCAGCTCGCGGAGCTCGGCCGTCGCCGTCGCCAGCGCCCGCTCGAGCGCGGCAACCCGCTGGGCCTCGTCCTCCCGCAGGCGGGCGAACTCGCCCTCGCGGATGCGGTGCTCGTCGAGCTTGCCCCCGCCCACCGAGACGCTCAGCCAGACCGCGCCCGCGATCAGCAGCAACCCGAGCCCGCCGAAGACCACCCGGCGCGGCGCCGAGGGCGTGATCCGAACCGTCCGGTACGCCAGCCACGCGCCCGCGATCAGCACCGTCAGCGACACAAAGAACACGTGCACGTCGCGCCCGAGGAACGGGTACGTGTCCACCAGCGAGATCACGCCCGTGCCGAAGAAGTAGACGCCCGCGGCAATCATCAGGAACCCAAGGAATTCCTTGACCAGCCCGCTCGCCGGCCCGGTCTTGGGCACGAACCCGAGCAGCTTGGGGTACGCCGAGAGAACGAGGTAGGGCAGGGCCATGCCGACGCCCAGGGCCGTGAAGATGACCAGCACCGCGACCCACCCGAGCGACGCCGCCGTCGGGATCAGCGCCCCCGCGACGAGCCCGAAGCAGGGCAGGCCCAGCACGCCGGCCATCACGCCGAACAGGAACGAGCCCGAAGCGTTGTCCGCCTTGGGGTTGAACAGGTACGCCTTCTGCGGCAAGTTCACGGTGAACACGCCCATCAGCCCCAGCGACATCAGCACGATCAACGCGCCCAGCGGCAGCGTCACGTACCACAACCCGAAGACCCGCGAGGGGTCGACCACGCCCGACGCGACCGCCACCGGCACGCCGAGCCCAAACCAGAACGCAACAACGCCCAACGCCATCATGAACCCGAGGAAGAGCGCCCGCGACCGGCTCTCCCCGGCGTGCTGCCCGATCGTCAGGATCTTGATCGGAATCACCGGCAGCACGCACGGGGTCAGGTTCAGGATGAACCCGCCGGCCAGTGCGAACAGCCCCGTCACCAGCAGCGTCGCCGCGCTGCCCTGGGGGATCGGGATGCCGAACCACGAGGCCGCCGCGCCCTCGGACGAATCAGCCGGCGACGCGTCGCCGCGCCCCAGCGCCCGGTCGATCGCCCCGCGTACACCCGCGGATGAGTAGGTCGTCACGACCTCGGGTTCGAGGTCTTCATCGGGCGAATAGACGGCCCACGCCGGGATGCCCACGCGGTTGAGCGACGCGAGCAGCGCCTCGCCGTCCGGGTTCGCCCCGGTCATGTCCACCTTGAGCATCACCACGTCGTCAGCTCGCAGCAGCGACCGCGTCGGCTCCTTGTCGAGCACCTGTGCCTCGAACACCTTGCAGTTGATGCACCACTCGGCGGTGAAATCAACGAAGACCGCGTGCCCCGAATCGCGGGCCCGCGCGAGCAAGTCGGGGGTGTAGTCCACCCAGGTCGCCGTCACCATCCCCGGCTCGGCGTGCGACTGGGCAAACTCGAGCTCCGCAATCACCCGCTCGAGCACGCCCTGCGCCGAGCGGTCCGGCTCGGGCGAATCCCCGGCGCCCTTGCCACGGTCGGCCGCGGCGGCGTCAAAGCCCGCCGGGTCGAAACCCGCGAAGTCGCCGCCCGTCTCGGGCGCGTCGCCCGCGCCCGGCGCGACCACCTCGAGCGTCACCGCGAGGTCCATGAACTCGGGCATCAGACAAATTGTGTCGTTGCACGTCTGGTACCCCAACGCGAAGGTCAGCTCGGCGGACGACACCACCGGCGCGTCGTCGGCGATCACCACCGGCACGTACGCCACCGCGCGCCCGGAAAACGTCAGCACGTCCACACTCCCGCCCGAGCCCGAGACGTCGGGCACCGGGGCCAGGTGCGGCTCGGGCCACTGGACCCGCCGTGCCGAGGCCCACGCGGGCAGGGCCGCGGGCTCGATGGTCGTGGTGACCGCGAACTCGGCGATGTCCGCCGGCAGCACGTCGAGCTCCGCCGCGGGCCACGAGTGGTACCCCCGGGCGTGGTCCAGCACCACCGCGACGATCACCCGGTCGCCCGGGGCGACCCGGGCCGCCGACGCGTGGATCTCGGTCTGCACCTTCGGGCTGTCGTCCTCGAACCCGAACCCCGAGAGCTGGGCGGGCGCGACGCCCGCACCGACCCCCGCCATCCCGAGGATCGCCGCGATGATCCAGACACGTCGCAGGTTCGTCATGGTGCTCCTCGTCGCTTCGGGTCGGCGGGCTCGGGGCCCCGTACGCCCCTCCCAATCGGGGCCGGCGGGGGATTGTTCCCCACCCGCGGTCGGGCGAGGGTACCGGGCAGCGGTCCGCTTCAAGGGCTCATGGACCGATATCCGATAGCACCAGAGGTGTACGCGCCGGTGTCGGCGTGCGCCGTGGCCGTGCGGAGCCCCCCACCGACATGCCCGACGAGGTCGCCCAAAACGAGACCGAGGCCGTGCTCGGCGGGTTCGAGGCGGGGGACGATCCGGACACCCCCGTCCGGCTCATCTTCACCCGCGACAAGCGCGACACCTCGGATGTTGAGGTCATCCCGTACGACTTCAAGCGCCCCGAGCGCGTCTCCAAGGACCAGATGCGGGCCCTGCAGACGCTGCATGAGTCGTTCGCCCGGAACTTCGGGGCCTCGCTCTCCGGGTTCCTGCGGACGATCGTCGAGGTCCGCGTCGCGACGTGCGAGCAGATGACCTACGGCGAGTTCATCGCCGGGCTGCCCAACCCAACGAGCTTCAACCTGATCAAAGCCGACGAGCTTGAGGGGCAGATCTGCCTCGAGATCTCGCCGCTGATCATTTATCCGATCATCGACCGCCTGCTCGGGGGCACCAGCCAGGATCTCTTCATCCCCCAGCGCCCGATGACCCAGATCGAGGGCCGCCTGGTCTCAAACATCACGAGCCGCGGACTCACCGCGCTGAGTGAAGCCTGGGAAGGCGTCCGCAAGCTCCAGTTCGAGGTCTCAGCGACCGAGTCCAACCCGCAGCTCGTCCAGATCGTCCCGCCCAACGAGGTCGTGGTCGTCGTCGGGCTCGAGACGCGGATGTCCAACCGGGCCGGCACGATGAACCTGTGCATCCCGTACAACGTCATCGAGCCCGTGATGGGCGAACTCGCGGCCCAGAGCTGGTTCTCCGTCGCCCGCGGCGACCTGGACCATAAGATCGAGCAGTCCATCACCCGCAACCTCTCGCGGGCCCCGGTCAACGTCTCGGCGGTCATCGCCGAGACGACCATCTCCCTGCGGGACCTCGCCGAGATGCAGGTGGGCGACCTGATCGCCACCGAACGCCCGGCGACCCACCCGGCGGTGCTCTACGTCGAGGGAGAGCCCAAGTACTGCGGGCACGTCGGGCGGTTCAAGGACGCCCGGGCCCTGCGGATCGAGCGGGCGATCAAGGCCGACGACCGGCTCTGAGCCCGTCAGCCCGGGCCCCGGCCCCCCGAAGCATTCCGGGCCGCCGCTTGATTGGGATGCGGACGCCCTTCTAGAGTTAGGGGTCCTAGGTGGACGCCAAGCGTCCGGAGTGATGTGAATGCTCATGGTTTTTCGTCATGCTGCGTGATCGGGTGTACCAGCCCGCGGGTCTCGGTCGCGATGCGACCGGGCGGGGCACGCCCGCCGATCGACGTCCGGAGGCGTTGATGCGGTGAGGTGGGTCCCCATCCCGAACCCTGGCCCGGGCTCTCCCGGATCCGGGGGCAGCGTGACGACCGCGAGCATCGACCGCCCGCGGTCGTTTGTGTTTTGGAACCGAGCCCTGAACAGCTCGGACAGGTGGGCCCAGACGGCTGGGCCCGGACAATTCGGTAACCCGCAGATCCCGCCCGCGCCGCCGCGGGCAGACAACCCGGAGAAGAGCCTCGTGAACACGACCGAAATGATGCGCATCCTCGACTCGATCGCCCGCGATCGCAACGTCGACCGTCAGCTGCTGATCTCCGACCTGGAGCAGGCGATGGTGAGCGCCTGCCGCAAGCACTACCAGACGCTCGACACCGAAGAGTTCCAGTGCGACATCGACCCGATCTCGGGCGCGATGAACCTGACCCGCCACGGCGAGCCCATGGAGATGGACCCCGAGGCGTTCGGCCGCATCGCCGCGCAGACGTTCAAGCAGGTCATGATCCAACGCTTCCGCGACGACGAGCGTGCCTCGATCCTCGACGAGTACACCACGATGGTCGGCACCATCGTCACCGGCGTCGCCCAGCGGTACGACCACGGCGCAATGATCGTCCAGGTTGACCGCGCCGAGTGCGTCATGCTCCGCTCCGAGCAGATCCCCGGCGAGATGTTCAACCCGGGCGACCGCGTCCGCGCGATGATCCTGGACGTCAAGGACACGGGCAGCCAGGTCAAAATCTACCTGAGCCGCGCCCACCCGGACCTGATCAAGCGGCTCTTCGAGGTCGAGGTCCCCGAAGTCGCCGAGCGGATCATCGAGGTCAAGGCGATGGCCCGCGAAGCTGGGTACCGCACCAAGATCGCGGTCTCTTCGATCGACTCGAAGGTGGACGCCGTCGGCGCCTGCGTCGGCGTCCGCGGCTCGCGCATCAAAAACATCGTCGACGAGCTCAACGGCGAGAAGATCGACATCGTCCGCTGGAACGAGTCGAGCCAGATCCTCATCGGCAACGCCCTCAAGCCCGCCGAGGTCGCCGAGATCTCGCTCTGCTTCGAGCTCGGGCGCGCCACGGTCGTCGTCCGCGACGACCAGCTCTCGCTCGCGATCGGCAAGCGCGGCCAGAACGTCCGCCTCGCTGCCCGTCTCACGGGATGGGACGTGGACATCCTCACGCCCGAGGAGTTCAACAAGGGCCTCGAGATCATGTCCGAGACGCTCGGCTCGATTGAGGGAATCACCGACGAGCACATGGACCGCCTCGCCGCGCTGGGCATGGTCTCGGTCTTCGACGTCGAGGAAGTCGGCGTCGAAGTGCTCATGACCGAGCTCGAGATCGACGAGCCCGCCGCCCAGCACGCCGTCGAGATCTGCTCGGCCCGGGCCAAGACGGTCGCCGAGGAGCAGGCCAAGGAAAAGGAAGAGTCGGCCAAGCGCCGCGCCGAGGAGAAGGCCGCCGCCGAGCGCCTGCTCTCGGGCGAAGCAATGCCCGACGACCCCGAGATGGCCGCCGCGGCCATCCTGGGCATGAGCGCCGCGCCGACACCGCAGCCCGCGTCATCAGACGACGGCTCGGGCGAGGGCGACGCGCAGGACCCCTCGCCCACGACAGAAGACGAGGACGCCCGCGCCGCGGACATCCTCGGCGGCGGCAACTAACAGACGGACAAGCGACGACAGACACCGCACACGCGGTGCACACGCCCGGGCGAACGACAGCCAGGGCAGACTGATGGGAGCTTCGGTTGGCACGACGGGTATTCGAGGTCGCGAAAGAGCTGGGCGTGAAGTCCAAGGCCGTGGTTGAAAAATGCCGCGCCGAGGGCATCCCCGAGGACGTCATCAAGAACCACATGTC
>BQJQ01000090.1 GCA_021604785.1 Phycisphaeraceae bacterium | reverse complement strand
GATTGTTTCGGACATCCGGCCGAGCGACCACGGCGAGCTGGACCTGATCGACGTGCGGTCGAGCCTGCGAAGCGCGATGTGGAAGAACGTGGGCGTGGAGCGGACGGGCCCGCGGCTGGCGGACGCGGTGGACATGTTCACGTTCTGGGCGCGGTACACGCTCGACAAGATCTTCGACGACCCGGAGGGGTGGGAGGTCCAGAACATGCTGCTGGTGGGGTCTTTGATCGCGCGGTCGGCGGCGTGGCGGGACGAGCGGCGCGGGTGCCACTGGCGGCTCGACGCGCTGGGCGCCCGCGAGCCGGCGACGCACGACGTGTGGCGGCGGGGCGTGGGGGAACCGGAGCCCGAGCCCGTGCGCACCGGACCGGCCGAGCCCGCGCGGGCCGAGGCGGCGGGGTGAGCGATCTGATGCGACCGGGATTCCGAGCACGGACGATGCTGGCGGCGGTGTTTGCGATCGCGCTGACAACGGGCGCCGGGTGTACGTATCAGCGAGAGGTCTCGCGGCGGGGGATGCTCTCGCGGGTGGCGGGGGCGGAGTCTGGGTCGTTTTCGAAGGACGAGACGCGCCGCGGCGGGTCGGACGAGATCACGGACGACCCGGACCTCGGGCTGCGGCGGGAGGATCCGCGGGGGAACATCACGCTTGTGTCCAACTCGGCGCGGGACGTGATGATCCACGTCGTGACGACCTTGCGCGACGAGGAGGAAGAGCTGTTCCTCGAGCAGGTGCTCTCGGAGGCGACCAAGCAGGAGTTCGCCGACCGGGGGCACGACCCGGTGTGGGCGTACCGCGAGCTCAAGCGGCGGGAACGGGACGTGCGGAAGCTGTACACGCTGATGCCGTACGGCGAGTTCACGCCCGGGCTGTTTCTCAAGACGATCGGGCGGAACATCTTCCGGCTGCAGGTGCGGCCGTCGCGGGATGTGCCGTGGACGTACGTGGACGTAGTGATCGAGCGGGGGCAGTGGCGGCTGCGTTGGTTTGGGTGAGCGGGGGCGTCAGCCGTCGTGCCCTTTGAGGGTCATTTCGAGTTCAGTCTCTTCGCCGTCGCGTTCGATGGTGAGCTTGACGACGTCGCCCGGGTCGTGCTCGAGCAAGAGCGGGAGCCAGGCGTCGACTGAGTCGACCTCGGTGCCGTTCCAGGTCTTGACGCGGTCGCCCTGGCGGAGGCCGGCTTCGGAGGCGGAGGTGCCGTCGAAGAGGCGGGCGATGGCGAAGCCGCCGTCGGGGTGGTCGGCGGGGACGACACCGACGCGGACGCGGGGGCGTGCTGATGCGGTGGTGACGCCGCGGTCGTTGGCGTCGTCGGTGTGCTCGGGGGCGTCGTCGGCGAGGGCGACTTCGTAGGCGATGTTGGTGACGATGAGCGAGATGCGGGCGCCGCCGTCGGGGTTGATGAGGTCGACGGTGTCGTCGGCGGTGTGGTACTGCTCGTGGAGCCCGGTGAAGACGAAGATGTTGGGGATGCCGACGTTCTCGAAGTTGGCGTGGTCGGAACGGCCGCGGAAGGCGCGGCCCATCTCGCGGGCGATGACGAGGCCCGACGCGTCGAGGTGCTCGGTCGCGACGGCGTCGAACTCGGGTGAGGACTCGGTGCCGCCGATCTCGAGGCGGCCGTCGGTGAGGCGGCCGATCATGTCCATGTTGAGCATGGCGGCGTGGGCGTCGAGGGGGACGGGCGGGTTGTCGACGTAGAAGCGTGAGCCGTTGAGCCCGGACTCTTCGGCGCTGAAGGCGAGGAAGATGACCGAGCGGGCGTCGGCATCTGCGGGCAGCTCGGCGTAGCGGTCGGCGAGGAGTTGTGCGGTGAGGAGCATGCCCGAGGTGCCCGAGGCGTTGTCGTCGGCGCCGGGGTGGATCTCGCCGGCGCGGTCGGGAGAGCGGGAGGCGCGGGCGAGGTTGCCCTCGGCGCGGCCGACGTGGTCGTAGTGCCCGCCGATGACGACGTACTGGTCGGCGAGGTCGCCGCGGCCGGGGAGGACGGCGCCGACGTTGTCGGTAGTGATGGCGCTCTTGTCGATCGCGACGGAGGTGGAGACGGTGACCGAGTCGTCGAAGGGGATGACGGTGCCGTCGGCGCTGGCGAGGTCGATGAGCTCTTGGAGGGTGCGGCCCTCGGGGTCGCCGGCGTTGACGATCCGCTCGGCCTGCTCTGGGGTGATCATGAGGACGGGGATCTCGAAATCGAGGGAGCCGGCGGTCGAGTCCATGTTCTCGAGACGCTGCACGCGGGGGTCGTCGGCGTTGGGCGGGTTGACGAGCAGGACGGCCTCGGCGTTGCGCCGGGCGGCGGATGAGATCTTGGCCTGCAGGGCCGCGGCGAAGGACCAGCCGTCGGTGGACCACTTGCTCTGGCCGTTTTCGTCCATGGGCTCGAAGCGCATGACCAGGGCGGCGCGCCCGGTGAGGTCGGTGCGTGGGGGGTAGCCGAGGTAGCCGCTGGGGCCCGAGACGATGGAGAAGCCGACGAAGGTGACGGGGCCGTCAAAGTCGCCCGAGCCGGAGGGACCGAGGACGGCGAAGTCTTCGTCGAGCGTGAGCGTGGTGCTGGGGTTGTTGTCGTCGGCCTTGATCGTGAGCGAGGCGTGGCCGAACTCGGTGCGGCTGCCGCGTTCGAAGGTCTGGCGGTAGGTCGCGCGGGGGGTGACGATTTCGGTGCCATCGGCGGCGGTGGTGGTCTCGTCGAAGATTGGGTCGAGCCCGAGGGTGCGAAATCGGTTTTCGATGTAGGACGCGGCGCGTTCGATGCCCTCGGTGCCCGGGGCGCGGCCTTCCATCTCGTCGGCGGCGAGGGCGCGGACGGTCTCGTCGAAGCGGTCGATGAGCCAGGGGTCGACGGGGGCGAGCTCGGCGAGTTCGACGGTGTCGCCGCGGCCGAAGCGGTTGAGGCGTTGGCGGGCCCGCTCGCGCCGGATTTCGGCGGGGGAGAGCTCGGGCTGGGTCTCGGCAGCGCCGTCCTGGGCCGCGCCGAGCGTGGGGGCGGCGGGTGCGAGGACGAGCGCGAGCAGGGAGCACGCGAACAGCCGGGCGTGGGTCTGGGGGGTCATCGGGGGTATGCCTCGTGGAGGTTTGCTGGGGCGGCTCGGGGCGAGCTGGGGGGAGGTCGGCGAGTCTATCGGCCGCCGCGGGGATGGCTTGGAAACGCCCCCGGAGACCCTACAGTCTCGTACGAGCTGAGGCCCGCGTGGTTGCGGGAGGGAGAGCCGCGACCCATGACGACCGCTGAAACGAAGATGCCCGACGCGAGCACGCCGCACAACCCGCCCACGCAGACGCCTTTGGCGCCTACGGACCGGTTCGTGGACCGGCACATCGGGCCTGATGCTGCCGAGATCGCGCACATGCTTGAGGCGGTGGGAGCCCCCTCGCTGGAGGCGTTTGTCGAGTCGGTGGTGCCTGCGGATATCCGGTTTGCGCCGGGTGAGGGGTTGGAGCTGGGCGAGGCGCTGACGGAGCGGGACGCGCTGGACGAGCTGCGGCGGATGAGCGACGCGAACGTCGTGTGCCGGTCGTGCATCGGGATGGGGTACCACGGGACGATCACGCCGGCGGTGATCCGGCGGAACGTGTTCGAGAACCCGGCGTGGTACACGCAGTACACGCCGTATCAGTCTGAGATCTCGCAGGGGCGGCTCGAGGCGCTGCTGATTTTCCAGACGATGGTGGCGGAGCTGACGGGGCTGCCTTTGGCGAATTCGAGTTTGCTTGACGAGGGGACGGCGGCGGGCGAGGCGATGGCGATGTGCGTCTCGATGACGCGCGGCAAGCGGGACGCGTTCTACGTCAGCGACGACTGCCACCCGCAGACGATCGCCGTGGTCCGGACGCGGGCGGCGTCGCTGGGGATCGACCTGCGGGTCGGGCCGATCGACGCGTTCGACGCGGCGGACGAGGCGCTCGCGGGCGTGCTGGTGCAGTACCCGACGACGGACGGGCGGGTGGAGTGCTACGAGGAGCTCGCGAAGCGTGCGCACGAGCACGGCGTCTCGGTCGTCGCGGCGGCGGACCTGCTGGCGCTGACGCTGTTCCGCTCGCCTGAGACGTGGGGGGCGGACATCTGCGTGGGCTCGACGCAGCGGTTCGGGGTGCCGATGGGGTTTGGCGGGCCGCACGCGGGGTTCATCGCGACGCGCGAGGAGCATGCGCGGCGGATGCCCGGGCGGATCGTCGGTGTGAGCCGCGACAGCGCGGGGAACCCGGCGCTGCGGCTGGCGATCCAGACGCGCGAGCAGCACATCAAGCGTGACCGGGCGACGAGCAATATTTGCACGGCCCAGGTGCTGCCGGGGATCCTCGCGGCGTTCTACGGCGTGTATCACGGGCCCGAGGGGCTGCGTGCGATCGCCGAGCGGGTGCGGCTGATGACGGGCGCGCTGCGCGTTGGTTTGGTCGGGCTGGGGCATGAGATCGGCGAGGACCTGGTGTTTGACACGCTGCGGGTGCGGCCCAAGGGGATGTCCGCGGTGGACGCCGTCAAGAGCGCGCGGGCGAAGCGGATCAACCTGCGGGACTTCGGCGACGGGAGCGTCGGGATCACGCTGGACGAGACGTCGGACGAGCGTTTGGTGCGTGACCTGCTCGTCGCGTTCGGCGGCGAGCCCAGGGCGGACGTGGACGCGCTGCTGGCGGAGTGGGGCGGGCGGGAGTTGCCGGCGCCGTTCGTGCGGGGCGACGCGTATTTGACGGGTCCCGAATTCAACACGCACCGGACGGAGACTGAGCTGCTGCGGTACATCACCGAGCTGCAGGGGCGGGATTTGAGCCTCGCGAATTCGATGATCCCGCTGGGGTCGTGCACGATGAAGCTGAACGCGGCGGCGGAGATGGAGCCGGTGTCGTACTTCGGGTTCTCGAACATGCACCCGTACGCGCCGGCGGATCAGTGCCGCGGGTACGCGGAGCTGATCGAGCGGCTGGAGGATCAGATCAAGGCGATCACGGGGCTGCCGGCGGTCTCGCTGCAGCCCAACGCGGGGTCGCAGGGGGAGTACGCGGGGCTTTTGGCGATCCGCGGGTACCACGCGTCGAAGGGCGAGGCGGAACGGGATGTGTGCCTGATCCCCGATTCGGCGCACGGGACGAACCCGGCGTCGGCGATTGTGGCGGGGATGCGGGTCGTGGCGGTCAAGAGCCGGGCGGACGGGTGGGTGGACCTCGAGGACCTCAAGGCGAAGGCGGCGCACCACGCGGGCACGCTCGGGGCGTTGATGATCACGTACCCGTCCACGTGCGGCGTGTTCGAGGACCACATCCGCGCCGTGTGCGACGTGATCCACGAGCACGGCGGGCAGGTCTACATGGACGGGGCGAACCTGAACGCGCAGGTCGGGCTGACGAACCCGGCGGCGTGCGGGGCGGACGTGTGCCACCTGAACCTGCACAAGACGTTCTGCATCCCGCACGGCGGGGGCGGGCCTGGGATGGGACCGATCGCGGCGGCCGAGCACCTCGAGCTGTTCATGCCGAGCCTGGACTACGAGCAGGACGCGATCGACCCGGGCACGGGGATGGTGAGCGCCGCGCCGTGGGGCAGCGCGAGCATCCTGCCGATCAGCTGGGCGTACATCGCGATGATGGGCGCGGCGGGGCTGCGGAAGGCGAGCTCGGTGGCGGTGCTCAGCGCGAATTACATGGCCGAGCGGTTGAGCAAGGACTACAACGTGCTGTTCCACGGCCCGAACGGGCGGGTGGCGCATGAGTTTGTGATCGACTGCCGGCCGTTCAAGAAGAGCGCGGGGATCGAGATCGACGACATCGCCAAGCGGCTGATGGACTACGGGTTCCACGCGCCGACGATGAGCTGGCCGGTGCCGGGGACCTTGATGATCGAGCCGACCGAGTCGGAGTCGTTGCCCGAGCTGGACCGGTTGTGTGATGCGTTGATCACGATCCGGTCGGAGATCACCGAGATTGAGCAGGGCACGTGGCCGCGGGATGACAACCCGCTGAAGAACGCGCCGCACACGATCGAGGCGGTGAGCGCGGACACTTGGACTCACGCGTACCCCCGCGAGCGGGCGGCGTTCCCGGCGGACCACCTGCGGCGGCGGAAGTTCTGGCCTTCCGTTGGGCGGGTGGACAACCCGTTCGGCGACCGGAACTTGGCGTGCACGTGCCCGAGCGTTGCCGAGTCGGCGTCCTGAGCTGGCTCAGACGTCAGCGAGCAGTTCGAGCATCGGGCCGATGTGCTTTTCGTAGCGACGCCAGCGTTCCTGGCTCGTCTTGTAGATCGGGCGACGGACCTGGGCGATGCTGGCGGTGGTGACGGTGCTCTTGGCTTTGTGCGGCTCGAGGCAGGCGTCGTTCCAGGGCAGGCCGCAGTGCTCGATGAGCGCTTCGACGTGCGGGCGCGGGTCGGCGACGAGGTCCTCGTAACGGGATTCGAGGATCTCGATGTCGAGGACTTCGTCCCAGTGCTTCATGACCTTGAGGTATTCGAGGAACTGGTGGGCGCAGGTTTCCTGGCGGCGGGTGAACGGCTGGCGGTGGCCGAAGTCCTGGAAGTAGCACGACAGGCAGGTGTCGCGCGCGTCGCGCCGGCAGTGGATGACCGCGGCGTTGGGCAGGGCGAGGGCGAGGACGCCGACGTTCATGAAATTGCCCGGGAGCTTGTCGACGACGCGCTCGGGCTCGCCCAGCGCTGCTTCGAGCAGCCCGGCGGGGTAGGCCTGGGCGATCTTTTCGAGCCCCGGGCCTTCGAGCCCGTTCTCGGTCTCGGAGTGCGCCCGCACCAGCAGGGGCAGCAGGTCTGACTCGCCCACGCCCGCGGCGGAGGGGTGGGCGGCGATCACCTGCTCGGTCAGCGTCGTGCCCGAGCGGGGCATGCCGACGATGACGACCGGCAGCTCGGAGTCGTTCGGCTGGAGCTCGATGCCGTCGATGTATTCGCGTGACCAGCGCTCGCAGAACCGCTCGGCGTTGATCGGGTCGGAGTCGTCGAGCATCTTGTTGCCGCGCTCGAAGTTGGCGAACGCTTCGTCGTGGTCGCCCTCGGCGTCGAGCAGGTGCCCGAGGCTGAAGAAGAGCGAGCGGCGGCCCTCGGGCGTGATGTTGATCTCTTCGAGCCGGGCGCGGACGCGGTCGATGCCCTCGTCGCGTTTTTTGAGCGCGAGGCAGAGGTTGCCGTACATGACGGTGAGGGCGTTGAGCTCGTTGTCGTGGTCGAGGTGGTCTTTGATGAGGTCGTAGGCGCGTTGGGCGTCGCCGCGGACCTGGAAGAGGCGGGCTTTGGACGAGAGCAGGCGGGTGTTGGCGGGGTCGTCTTTGAGGTAGGCGTCGAGGGTGCGGTGGGCTTTTCCGACTTCGCCGGTGCTGGCGTAGGTGTCGGCGAGGAGCCCGACGATGCTCGCGTTCTTGGGGCGCAGCTCGACGGCGAGGCGGAGGTGGCGGATGCCCTCGCTCAGGCGGCTGAGGCGGACGCTTGCGTCGCCCAGCATGGCGAGGGTCGCGGGGTCGCGCCGGTCGAGGGGGAGGATGGCCTTGAGGATCTCGTAGGCGCGGAAGGTCTCGCCCGCCTGCATGAGCTGGGCGGCCCGCTGCTGCGAGTCGCGGACGGTGAACGAGCCGGGTTGGATCTGGTCCGTTGTCACGCCGAATCCTCCGGGGCTGGTTCGTGCGGGCCCTCGCCCGCGAGCCCGAGCTCTTCGAGCAGCGGGCCCAGGTGTTTCTCGTAGCGTTTCCACTTGCCCGAGCTGGTAGCGTAGAGCGGGCGGGTGACCTGGTCCCAGCTGGCGGTGCGGACGTGCCCGGCGGACTCGTGGAACGAGAGGCATTGCTCGTGGAAGGGCATGCCGAGGAACTCGAGCAGGGCCCGAACGGTCGGTTCGGGCTCGGCGACGAGCGTCTCGTAGCGGAGCTCGAAGATGGGGATGTCCAGCAGCGTGCGCCAGTGGGCCATCATCGTTGCCTGCGACTTGTACTGCTTGGCGCAGGCGACGAGGTCGGTCGTGTACCCGAGCGTCATCGAGAAGTCCTGGAAGTAGCACGAGACGCAGACGTCGCGGGGGTCGCGGACGCAGTGGACGACGCGGACATCGGGCAGCAGGCGTGACGCGAGCCCGAGGTTGGCGTAGTTGCCCGGGAGCTTGTCCACGACGTGCGTCGCGGTGGGGGCGGCACGCGCGAGCATCGCGAGGTACTGCTGGGCCTTGGTGTCCATCCATCCGGTGGTGGGCAGGCGCCCGAGCTCGGCGATGTCGCGGGAGACGAGCGGGAGGGACTGGGATTCGCCCACGCCGCCGCCGTCGGGGTGGGCGGCGATGATGCGCTCGGTGAGGGTGGTGCCCGAGCGGGGCATGCCGACGACGAGGACGGGGGTGACGCCGCGCTTGGTGGCGGCGGGGAGGCGCTCGAGCAGCTCGGGCGTCCAGAACCGCGTGACGTTCTCGGCGGGCGTGTGCGGCGCCTTGCGCCCGGCGTTTGCCTCGCGGGCGGCGGCGAAGGCGTCGTCGTACCGCTTGAGTTTTTCGAGCAGTGTCGCGAGGCGGTAGAAGACGGTCCGCCCGCCGCCGGTGCGCTTGGCGGGGTCGGACTGTCGGACGCGCTCGGCGATCGGCTCGAGCGCGGCGACGCCGTCCTCGAAACGCTCGAGCGCGAGGCAGGCGTCGGCGTATTCGCAGGCGAGCGTCGAGCTGCCCGGGGTGGCGTGATAGAGGGGTTCGATGAAGGCCATCGCGTCATCGACGCGCCCGGAGGTGCGGAGGACGGTCGCTTTGAGGGAGGCCGCGGGCTCGTTGTTTGGGGCGATGGCGAGGGCGCGTTCGGACGCGGCGAGCGATTCGTCGGCGCGGTCGAGCAGGCGGTAGGCGTTGGCGAGGGCGCAGAGGATGTGCGGCGTGGCGGGCTTGCGGCGGTCGGCTTCGAGGAGCTTGGGCAGGGCGTCGCCCGCGTTGGACAGGTGCGTGAGCGAAGCGCCGAGGACGTAGAGCTGGTTGGCGTTGGTCGGGGTGAGCTTGAGCGCGACCGCGGCCGACTGGGCGGCTTGGTCAAACCGCCCGGCGCTGAAGGCGCGGACGGCACGTTCGTGATGGGGGCTCGGTGGGCCGGGCACGGGACGGGCATGTTAGCCGTCCGTGCCCGGACGCCGCCGGGCGGTTGCCGGGTCAGGGCTGGGTGCGGTTCGGGCGGATTTCCATGTCACGCCGGCCGTTGACCATGCGGGCGTTCTGCAGGCGCTTGGGCCAGTAGGAGTACCCGGAGATCTGGCGGTGGACGTAGTCGGGCGCGGTGACGATGAGCTGCTCGGGGATGTAGGTGATCGAGGCGGAGGAGCCGCCCAGGTCGATCCACTCGTTGGGCTCGACGGTGTTCTGGAGGAGGTCGATGAGCTGCTGGGCGCGTTCGGCGCGGGAGTCGCCGTTCTGGTCGGTGCCCGAGTTGGTGCTGCCGAAGGGGCCGGACCCGCCGCCGCCGCCCGAGCCGGACTGGAGGACGGAGCTGAGGTCAAACTCGGGCGCGTTCTCGAAGTAGGGCACCTCGAAGAGGAGGTCGTGGATGTCGTAGACGACGGTCTGGCGGGTGCGGTTGAGTCGTTCCTTGGGGCCGATCTGGATGGCGCCGTACTCGGTCATCTGCCACTCGAACTGGGAGATGGGGTCGAGGTCGGAGTTGGCGCGGGTGATGAGGCGTTCGATCAGCTCGAGCCCGGTGGTCTCGCCGACGCGCATGTCCACGATCCACTCGGGGTCGAAGCCTTCGTCGTTGCGGTCGTCGAGGTACATGATGTCCATGTCCGCGCCGGTGCGGACGGCGATGAGTTCCATGACGTCCTCGAACCGGTTGTCGAGCTCGCCGATGGTCATGGGCTGGGAGAGGCGGGTGAGGGTCTCGCGGCGCGGGTCGGTGTGGGTCGCGCCGGTGCGGACGCCCTGGGCGAGGACGGACGAGGCGGGGACGGCGACGCCGAGCCCGGCGGCCATCAGAACCAGAGCGGTGGTGGTGCGTGTCATCGGTGAGACTCCTTTGCGCCCGTTGGGCGAGGCCGCGCGCCCGAGCCGGCGGGCGGGTTCGTGTTCAACCGGTCCACGCCCGCGGCAGGGTGCTCGGCGGGCGTCCGGCGATCCTCGGCCAGGTGGGAGCGGCGGAGCCCCATGCTTCCGCCGCCGGGCCGATCTCTAAGGCATTCGTCCTGCCCGCCCGCATGTTCCCCGAAAATCGCCCATCGTGCCACCAGAATTCGGCGCACGCCCATGCGACCGGCAGATTCCGCCGGCGGGGTGGGGCTTCGCCTGGTTCTGGGGTGCGCTTGCGCAGGATCGCTGAGGGCCCTGGTGGAGCGCCCCGGGACCCGAACAGCCACCTCCCGGACTCGAACCGGGGACCTAAGCTTTACGAAAGCTTCGCTCTACCAACTGAGCTAAGGTGGCGCGACCGGGCACCCGTGCGACCGGCGGGGCAAAGTATCCGCGCACCGGGGCGGATTGTCCACCGCGGCCTGTCGCGATCAGGCTGGCCCGTCCTCGCCCTCGCCCAGGATGGCCAGGGCGGGGGCCATGTGCTTCTCGTACCGCCGCCACTTGCCGACGCTCGTGGTGTAGAGGGGGCGGGTGACCTGGGCCCAGCTCGCCGTCTCGACGTGGCGGGCGGACTTGTGGAACGCGAGACAGGCCGGGTCGAACGCGAGCCCGAGGAACTCGAGCACCCGGCGGACGGTCGGTTCGGGATCCGCGACGAGGTCCTCGTAAGACGCCTGGCACCAGGGCAGGGTCAGGGTCTGGTGCCAGTGGTGCATGACGCGGTCGATCTCGAGGTGCTGGCGGGCGCAGGCGGCCAGGTCGCGGGTGAAGCCCATCGAGGCGTTGAGCTCCTGGAAGTAGCACGACAGGCAGACGTCGCGCGGGTCACGCGTGGCGTGGATTACGCGGGCGGTGGGGGCGACCCGCTCGGCGAGACCCAGGTTGAAGACGTTGGCGGGCATCTTGTCCACGGCGTGGGTCGGGGCGCCGGGGCGGTCGAGGGCCGCGAGGTAGCGCGCGCCGGCGGTGTCGGGCCAGGTCTGGTCGGCGGGCGCGGCGCGCCGAGAAAATTCGTCGGCGATCGCGGGGAGGGAGGGGCACTCGCCGACGCCGGCGGCGGAGGGGTGGGCGCTGATGATGCGTTCGAGGAGGGTTGTGCCCGAGCGGGGCATGCCCACGACGAGCACGGGGGTGACGCCGCGGGCGGTAGAGACGGGGATCGCGTCGATCGCGGCGCGGGTCCAGCGTTCGATGACGGGTGCGGCGTGGGTGACGCTGGGCGTGCGTGCATCCGCGTTGGCCCGCGCCGCGGCGGCGAAGGCGTCGTCGGTCCGATCGAGTTCGTCGAAGATCTGGGCCCGGCGGATATGCACGGCGCGGGCGTGCGCGGGGGAGAGGTCGTTCCGGGATGCGTGCGGGGCGAGGGCGTCGAGGGCGT
>BQJQ01000089.1 GCA_021604785.1 Phycisphaeraceae bacterium | reverse complement strand
GCGAGGTGGAGGCGGGGCCCTTGAGGTGGAGCACGCCGACGCGCCGGGGTTCGCCCGTCGCGGCGTCTTCGTCCTCGACGGCGCCCGCGGCGCGCTTGAGCGTCGCGATGTCCCGCGCGTTGAGCTCGGCGAGAACGCCCGCGAGCCGGTCGAGCATGGGCGAGCCCGTGGCGGCGTCGGGGTTGATCTCGTCGGCGGCGGTGACGATGCCCGAGCGGGGGGCGCGGCGGTCGACCTTGAAGAGGTCAGCCGGTCGGTCGGGGCGGGGGGCGAGGCCCGACGAGCAGGCCGCGGCGGCTGCGAGCAGCGCGGCGAGGGCGATGGTTGCCCATGGGTGCGTTCGACACGGCGTGTGCATGGGCTCTCCAGCGGGGCGTAGGGCTCGGGGCCTGTTCATTGTGTACGCCGCGCCCGGGCGAGGGGGTGCAATCGCGTGAAACGGGCACATCGATCGGGCCGGGTCGCGGTTGGGGCTCGCCCGGACGCCGCTTCAGCCCGGGGCTGGCTTGACCGATCCTAACCCCGGACTACGCTTTCGGTCCGCCGGGCCCGTGCCGGCGGGGTTCGGTCCCCGGTAGCTCAATTGGTAGAGCGAGCGGCTGTTAACCGCTAGGTCGCTGGTTCGAATCCAGCCCGGGGAGTTCTTCTTCTTTCATAGAAACAAGCGATGCAGGCTTTGAAAGACCCGATAATTTCGGGTTTTTTTATGGACACAGGGCATTCGTATCGTATTTTGTTCGGAGTTCTGCCCCGGGGAGTTCGGGGCCCGTAGGGAGCGCGGACTGGCCACAGACACGTCTTCTCGGGGGACTCAGGATGCGACTGATCGCTGGACGGATTGCCGGGCCGATTGCTTTGACGTGTTCGGTCGCGGCGTTGTTGGGGTGTGCTGCCATTTCAGGATGCGCACTGCGTGTGTCCCCTGACCCAGGCGGGAACCTTGAGGAGTCGCTTGGGCGTGTGACCATCTCCACGCCCATGTTCATCCCGGTCGATACCGACGACGAACGGCGGCTGCGGCTGATCTCTGGGGACGAGCCGCTCTACACCGAAGAATCGATCAAGGAAGATCTGCACAAGGCAAACGTCGGGCTGTCGAGCGCGGAGGTGAAACAACTCGCCCTCGCCCTCTCGGTCGCGTTCGCGGGCCCTTCGCTCGACCTGTCGTCAGCGCAGCGGTCCGTCCTCAACCCGGACGGCACGGTGACAACGAGCGGCGAGTCGAGCCGGAGCTTGACGCAGCAGACACCCGCGGTGCCCGGCGCCGCGACGCCCCCGACGCCGAACGCGAAGGCGATGGAAGCGCTGGTCGGGTTGCTGACAGATCCCGACACGGCCAACGCGTTGCCCGTGGCGAATACGATGACGCTGATCTCGAGCCTGAAGGCGTACGCCGCGTCGCTTGAGGATTATTACAACGCGGCGTACTTCCAGGATCTCGTCGCGGACAACTACTTGGACTACCTCAAACTCCGGAGAGAAACAGGGCAGGTCCGGCGCGAATTCGGTGAGGGTGCGCTCTACCCCGCCCAGACACGCGTCACTGAACTCAGCACCGAGATCGACCAGCTATACACGGAGGCATCTCAGAAGGAGATTCGCTTCTCTGTCCCGTATCGAGCGACGTTCCGGGTCTCAGCGGCCCCGGGTTGGTTTACGCAACTCCACCAACTCGACGCGATGATCGATCTGAAATTCCAGCCAAAGGCTGGGCAATCGGGACACACTACCGTACGGGGTGTCCGGGTCCTTGGTGCTATCCCCGCGGAAACCACGCAGACGCTTGACGAATTCGAGGCAACGCTCCGACAGTTCACCCTCGCGTTGCAAGGGGGCGGGCAGTACGGCGTGGCAAGCGCCAATGCATCCCTTCAAAAACTCGAAGCCAGTGCCCAGCGTCTTGAGGGCCTCCGCACGAATAACACGTTTCTCGCAGAGTTCCCGAACGAGGCAACTGGCAACAGTAACAGGCTCCGGCTGCGATTCAGCCCTGAGGTGGTGCCCAACGCCTCACGGCGAATGATGGACCGCGGAGGCCTCAACGTCACGGCACTCGTCATGGTCGATATCACGGCCACTTTCGACAAGCCCAAGCTCGACGGAAAAGCTGCGGCTGTGATCGCTTCGCTTGATCAGGCTCTCGACCAGCTCAATCAAACGCAGAGCATAGGCGATCTGATCGAGATCGAAACGAGTTCAAGCGTCCAGCGCGGGATCGTGCTTAACCAAGAGGGGGAGTACGAAGCACCAAGCATATCGCTCGAGGGGATCTCCAGCCCAATCGCGGGCAAACTGACGCCTCATGTCGCGCCATTCGCGCGGGATGTTCGCGTTGCGCCGCTGGGCTTCTCCAAAGCCTCTACGTCAGCGTATACGTGGATCACGCCGGCGAGCAACGCGCAGCAGGGCGTGCCCGCGACGCCGATGCAAGCCGAAGCGATCATCCTGACCCGGTTGACCGACATCAATCCCAACTCGGAAATTGAGCTCTCGGTTGTCGATGGCCCCTATGAGGTTAAGTCCATGAACGGCAAGACCGGCACGCCCAGCGCGGCCGGTGGGCTCACCAAGTGCAACGTGTACCCCGGCAACGACGTGATCATTCATCTCAAGCTCGACCCCTCCACGATCATCGCAACAACATCCAAGGACAAGAAGACGACGACACACTCCGTCCGCACGTTCCCTGTCATGCTCCAAGCGACGGTCGCGGGCGAGTCCGTCACGACCTGGGTCACCATATCGAACAGCCCGACCAGCCCCCCAACCAAGTCAGCGGCCAGCGATCCCGCGAGCAAGAAAAAGGAACCGGCCAAGCCCGTCCTCAACTTCACCCACAACGGCATCACGCTCAACATCCCCGCTGACCAGCTCACGCCCGAACTGGCCGCGGTCCTCCAGGCTGCGTTCACGGACACCCAGATCATCGTGCCGGGCATGACCGTCCAGAAGGCACCGGACACGTCCGGTGGAGGTACCGGAACGAAGAAACCGGAAACGGGGTCCCCCTAGCCGCGAATTTCGACGGCGGGTGGACCAGGCCCGGGAACCAGTGGATAGCTCAAGGCCCCATCGACGGGGCCCGGCCCGTGGCTATCATTCCGGCCCAACCGAGATCTGGAGCCCAGCGATGAAGAAAGACACCCACCCCGAGTTCTACCCCTCGTGCAAGGTGTACCACAACGGCGAGGTCGTGATGACCGTCGGCGCCACGGTGCCCGAGCTCAAGGTTGAAGTCTGGTCCGGGTCGCACCCGTTCTTCACGGGCAAGTCCACGTTTGTGGACGCCGCGGGGCGGGTCGAAAAGTTCCAGAAGAAGTTCGCGGGCAACTACTTCAAGAGCAAGAAGTAACCCGCCGCGGGCGCGATGGCCAAGGTACCCTCCTACCCCGTCATCCTTGTGGCCGTGGCCGTGCTGTGCGCCGGCGCGGGTGTGCTTGTGGGCGTGCTCCGCTCGAACAGCGCCCCGACGTTACCCGTCGCGAACAATGGCGGCACGCCCGACGCGGACGCCGCCCAGAACGAGAACCCGTACGCGCGGTTCTCTGTTGTGGATTTCGAGCTGACCGACCAGAACGGGGCCCCGGTCTCGCAAGCGGTGTTCGATGGGCAGGTCACGGTCCTCACGTTCTTCTTCACGTCATGCCCGGACCCGTGCCCAGCGATTCAGCGGGTGATGACCGATGTGCAGGGGCGCACCGCCGGGTCAGATGTCCGCCTCGTGTCGATCTCGGTGGACGGGGAGCACGACACGCCCGAACGCATCCGCCTGTACGGGACCGGGTACGACGCGGACTTTGAACGGTGGACGTTCATGACCGGGGAGCCCACTGTCGTCGGCGCGATGGTGCGCGATTCCATCAGCTTCACGCTGCGCGGGCGTGAGGACCAGATCTTCGCCCGTTCGGACGGCACGGAGATGGCCCAGATCCTGCACCCCACACGCCTGATACTGGTCGGGCCGGACCGGCACGTGATCGGGCTGTACGCGTACAACGACGCGGACGCGGTTGACCGGTTGGTCGCCGACGCGCTGGCCGCCACGGGCGGGTGAGCGGCGCGGGCACGCGGGCGGTTCAGTCCTCGCCGCCCTCATTCTTGCTCGGGTCGTTCTGGTCCGAGCCGCCCACGCCGGTCGTGACGACGGGCGTTTCGGATTCGATGCGGCTGCGGAGCGCTTCGGTCCGGGCGCGCATCGCCTCGAGGTCGAGCGGCTCGACGCCCTCGGGCAGCACCTCGAACTCGATATGGAAATGGATCGGCTCGAGGAAGGTGCCGGGCAGGTCGGATTGCCACGGGTCGCTCATGTGGCGGAGCGTGGGGTAGGAGAACCGCGCGACCATCGAGATGGTGCCGTCGTCCTCGCGGGTGAGTTCGACCGAGCCGAGCGAGCCGGGCTCGCCCGAGAGCCCGCCGGCGCGGGTGTCCTCGCCCGGGCGGATGCGGTCGTTGAGCGTCTCTTCGGGGTCGACGGTTGTGAACTGATCGCGGGCGGACCCGGGCAAGCCGCAGGACTCGAGGTCTTCGGTCGAGTACTTGAGGTGCTGCACGGGCGAGTTTGGCTGCGGTTTCACGGGCTGGTTGAACGCGATGTTCGAGAGGCGGACCTCGACGACGCCACCGGCGGGGAGGTCGCGGAAGAAGGCCTTGGCGCCGGCGAGTTTGTAGAACCCGACGCGGATGATCGCGCCTCGCGGGTGCCCGGCCCCCTTGAGCAGGCGCGAGCCCCCCACCCCGACGTAGCACGAGACGTTCTCGCCGAGCGTCGTCCGGTCGGCATCGGCTCCGTACGGGCGCTCGCCGGCGAAGACGACCCGCTCGCCCGAAGCCGTCTCCCACGACATCTCGACGTGCGGCGTGATCTCGGGGTTGACCAGCAGGAGCGCGGGGAGGTCGGGGGTGATGTCGTGGCCGGTGGGCGGGGGGGCGTCTTGCGCGCGGACGGCCGGGGCAATCAACGCCGCGCACAGCGCGAGGCAGACGAGAGAAGCTTGTGTCCAGGCTCGGTGGCGCATCGTCGTCCCTATCACAATCCGACCCGGGCCCGGTTTCGAGGCAACACCCTCGGTTCGGGATCCGTATCGTTGTACCCTCGGACCCGCCGGTCGTGTTCGCCCGGCGTCCACGAAGCGTAAGCCGAGCCGCCCGAGACGAGGAGAGCCCGTGATCAACCCGCGTACCGCAGTGCCCGCCCTTGCTCTTGCGATCCTCACCGCCCCGGGCTCGGCCCATGACGAGGACTGGCGGAAGCTCGCCGACGCGACGCCGCCGGTCGAGGGGCCGATCTGGCGGCTTGGCGACCCGGGCGTGCGCGGTCCCGAGTTCCCAGCGTCGGGCATCACGTGCATGTCGGTGCTGCCGCTGAACACGTTCGGGCTCGGCTCGACCAAGGGCAACGACTGCTGGGGGTACGTCTCGAAGACGGGGCGAGAGTACGCGATCTTTGGGCAAGAAAAAGGCTTCGGCGTCGTCGAGGTCACGGACCCGGCGAACCCGATCATCCTCGCGTCGATCCCGGGGCCGACGTCGTTGTGGCACGACGTGAAGGTCGTGGGCGATTACGCGTACGGCGTCTCCCAGGGCGGCGCGGGCACGCAGGTGATTGACCTCTCGCGCGCCGACGAGGGCATCGCGACGCTTGTGCACAACTGGACCGACAACACCGCCTGGAACGCGGCCCACAACATCATCTGCAACGAGGACAACGGGCACCTGTACGTCTGCGGCGCGAACTTCGGCAATGGCGGGCTCGCGTGGCTCGACCTGGCGGACCCGCTGCGGCCGTCGCCGCAGGCGGCGTGGGCGGACATGTACGTCCACGACGCGTGCGTGGTGACGATGGATTCGGGCGCGTTCGCGGGTCGGGAGATCGCGTTCTGCGCCTCCGGGCTCGGCGGCGGGTGGAACGACACGGGACTGCGGATCGTGGACTTCACCGACAAGCTGAACCCAGTCGTCATCGCGACCGAGTTCTGGAGCGGGGCGGGGTATTCGCACCAGGTGTGGCTATCCGAAGACCGCCAGTACCTCTTCCTGGGCGACGAGTACGACGAGATCGAGCGCGGGCACTCCACGCGGACGCGGGTGTTTGATATCTCCGACCTGACGAACCCGTTCCTCGCGGCGACCTTCACCAACGGGCTGGGTGTGATCGACCACAACCAGTACGTCGTGGGCGATTACCTGTTTCAGGCGAACTACACGTCCGGGCTGCGGATCTTCGATGTCTCCAACCCGCTCAACGCGAGCGAGGTCGCGTGGATCGACACGTTCCCGACCAGCGACATCCGCGCGTTCAACGGGGCGTGGTCGAACTACCCGTTCTTCCCCTCGGGCAACGTCCTGATCTCGGACATGGCCCGCGGGCTGGTCGTCGTCCGTCCGGATGCGGACCTGCAGGACCGCCTGCGGCTCGTGCTGCCCGACGCGCCCGCGACGGTGAGCCCCGACGGCGGCGACGTGCTCCTGCTCACGATCGACGAGATGAACGTCACGCTCGATCCGAGCTCGGTCGAACTCGTCTACGACGGCGGGCTCGGCGACACGGTCGTCGCGGGCGAGCCGGGCAAGGAGGCGGGCGTGTGGGAGTTCGCGGTCCCCGCGGGCGTGTGCGGGGGGACGGCGTCGTACCACTTCCGCGCGGCGACGGCGCTGGGCGAGGCGTACACCCTGCCGGCGGACTCTCCCGCTCAGGCGATCACCGCTGCGGTCGGCGAGGACTGCCCGCCTGCGTGCTTTGCGGATATCGACGGCAACGGCGACCTCAACATCGACGACGTGGACGCGTTCGTCGCGGGGTTCGTCGCCGCGGACCTCGGCGTGGCCGACTGCGACGGCTCGGGCGGGCTCAACATCGACGACGTGGACTGCTTCGTCGCGAGCTTCGTCGGCGGGTGCCTCTGAGTACGCGGCCCGGGCGCGGCGGCGGGAGCCCGGGCGTAACCCGAACCTGCCGCGATCAGTGCCTCAATGCGAAGCTGGGCAAGCACTTGCGGGACCGGGAACCCTGGTTGCACGGAAGGAACCTCCGGAATCGGAGGCCCGTATGGTAAGGTGCGGCGGCCGGGTGTCCCTTCGGGCAGGCGGTCGCTGTGTGTCTCGCGAACCTTCTCGACAAATCCCAATAGCCATCTCGGAGTGGATTGTGAATCAGACCCGCACACGGACCCCCGCGGTCCGCTCGATCGTTGCCTGCACCGCCCTCTCCCTCGCTGCCGGGCTCACCGGCGCGCACGATGAAGACTGGCGCAAGCTGCTCGACAAGATCGGAGCCGTCGAAGGGCCGATCTGGACACTCGGCGACCCGGTCGCCCGTGATGGCGGGTTCGCGTCGTCGGGCATCACGTGCCTCGCGCACCTCCCCCCGAACAACTTCTCCGCTGGGTCCGCCGAGGCCCAGGACTGCTGGGGGTATGTCTCGGGGTCCGGGCGTGAGTACGCGATCATCTGCTTGTCCAACGGGTTTGGGTTTGTCGAGATCACCGACCCGATCAACCCCGTCATCATCGACTTCGTCAGCGGCGCCAACTCCGGTTGGCACGACGTCAAGGTCATCGGCACGTACGCGTACGGCGTCTCCGAGGGCGGGCTGGGCACGCAGGTCATGGACCTCGCAGACATCGACAACGGCAACGTCACCCTCGTCCGCAACGCCCAGAACGGCGGGCACTCGACCAGCCACAACATCATCGCGAACCCCGAAGCCGGCACCCTCTGGGTCTGCGGCGCCAACATCGGCAACGGCGGGCTCGTCCACATGAGCCTGGCCAACCCGGAGAACCCCGTGCCCAGCGGCGGGTTCACCGCCGACGGGTACACACACGACGCCCAGGTCGTCTCCTACAAAGCGAGCGACCCCGACGGCGCGCAGCACGGCGGGCGCGAGATCGCGTTCTGCGCCAACGAGGACACCGTCACCATCGCCGACGTGACCAACCCTGCCAGCACCTTCCAGCTCGCGCGGCGGAGCTACTCCGGGTCCGCCTACACGCACCAGCTGTGGCTTTCCGAGGATCGTCAGTACCTCTACATGAACGACGAGCTCGACGAGGCGTACGGCACCGTTTCGACCACCACCACACGCATCTTCGACGTCTCCAACCTCGACAACCCCGTGCTGGTGGGCACGTTCTCGACCGGGCTGCCCTCGATCGACCACAACCTCTACATCCGCGACGGCTACATCTACATGGCGAACTACCGCACGGGCCTCCGCGTCTTCGACGCGAACACGGACCCGCTCAACCCGACCGAGGTCGCCTGGTTCGATACGTTCCCGGGATCCGATTCTGCTTCGTTCAACGGCGCGTGGTCCAACTACCCGTTCTTCCCCTCGGGCAACGTGATCGTGTCGGACATCGAGCGCGGGCTGTTCGTCCTGCAGATCGACGTGCTCGACCTCGAACGCCTGGACCTCTCGGCTGAGACGACGCCCGAGATGATCTCGCCCAACGGCGGCGACGTCGCGACCATCGGCGTCACCGAGGTCAACCTGACCGTGGACGCGTCGTCGGTCGAGATGATCTTCGACGACGGCTCGGGCCCCGTCACGGTCTCCGGCTCCGCCGGCGCCCCGGGCGAGTACGACTTCGTCTTCCCGACCGCCGACTGCGGCGGTGCGACGTACTACTTCAACGTCTCTGACACCCTCGGCGAGACGTTCACCCTCCCGGCCACCGCGCCGGTGGCGACGTTCTCGTCTGTAGTCGCGGACTCCGCCAACACGACGTTCGCTGACAACTTCCAGAGCAACATGGGCTGGGCCGTCTCGGGCGACGCGGGCAGCGCGTCGGTCGGGCGTTGGGAGCGGGCCAACCCGGGCGGCGATGGCTCGCGCGGCGACCCCGCCGACGACGCCGACGGTTCCGGACTCTGCTACATCACCGGCAATGGCGGCCCGGGCTCGAACACCGACGTCGACGGTGGCAACACCATCCTCACCTCGCCGGCCTTCGACCTCTCGGCAATGCCTGATGCGAACGTCACCTACATGCGTTGGTACGACAACACCGGCTCGGGCACGGGCGGCAACCCGGGCATCGAGACCCTTGAGGTCCAGATCTCGGACAACAACGGCGGCAGTTGGTCGCCCCTCGAGACCGTCGGGCCCAACGGCGGCGGGGCGTCGGGCGGGTGGGTCGAAGCGACCTACCGCGTCGCGGACTTCGTGAGCACCACCTCGGCCGTCCGCGTGCGGTTTATCGCGTCCGACGACATCGGGGCCGTGATCGAGGCGGGCGTGGACGCGTTCGAGGTCTTCGAGTTCGTCTGCAACCCCGCGCCGATGTGCTTCGCGGACTGCGATGGCAGCGGCGGGCTCAACATCGACGACGTGGACTGCTTCGTCGCCGGGTTCGTTGGCGGCGACCTTGGCATCGCGGACTGCGACGGCAACGGCTCGCTCAACATCGACGACGTGGACTGCTTCGTCGCGGCGTTCGTCGCCGGCTGCCCCTGATACCCGGGGCTGAATCCTGATCCACCGAAGCCCCCGGTTCGCCGGGGGCTTTTTTGTGCGCCGGGTGCATTCCCGGCCGCGTCAGCACCCGCCGACGAAGCGGGCGACGAAGAGGGGCATGTCGTCGGCGTCGGTGTCGCCGTCGAGGTCCTGGTCGCCGTAGGGCGTGCCCGCGAGGTAGGCATCAACGAACGCCTCGACGTCGTTGATGTTCAGCGCGCCGTCGCCGTCGATGTCGGCGGGGCAGGCGACGCGGACCGATCCGATGGCGAATGAGCCGCCGTCGACAACGCGGACACGGACGGTGCTGAGCCCGGGGTCGAGCATCACGGCAATCGATCCGTCGGCGGTCGCGAACGCGTCGAACGAGCCTGTTGCGGATGCCGTGACGGAGACCGGGGCCGACGCGTTGACCGAGAGCTCCGCCCCACCGCCGCCGCCGGGCGAGGCCGTCGTCGCGAAGACGCGGAAGACGCCGCCGGCGTCCGAGCGGACGAGGTACTCGTACACGTCACCGGCCTCGAGATCGTCGAGTGAGGGCGACGCCGTCTGCCAGTCCGCCGGGCGGAGCGTGTGGCGGCGTGCATCGAGCAACGCGGGAACCGCAAGACCCGCGGTCGGCACGGGCGACTCTGCACCCTGCACGGCGTCGAGGGTGAGCAGCTTGGGTGTGTCCGTGATCGCGAGATCCTCGGTAATCGGGAAGGTGCCGGCGTCGGTCGCGTAGCTGCCCGCGCCCGCGACGGACCAGGTGGCCATGCCGCCGCCGTCGCGAGCCCACGCGTCGAGCGAGGCGGCGCACAGGGTGCCCATCTGCACGCTCAGGGCGGCGTCACGCTTCGCGTCGATGTTGTTCGGGCCCGCGGTGTCCGGGCCGGCGCCGTACGCGAGCATCTCGACGCCGAAGTACGCCGCCTGCGATGCGATGATCTCCATCTCCTGTGACCCGCGCCACCGGTCAATGCCAAGGCCCAGGCCCGCGAGGACCTCACCTTGCGTGAGCGTCGGGTCGCCGTCGAGCCCCTGGAGATCGAACAGCGGGGCGCCCGCGACGCCGAACACGTACGCGGCGGGGTCGCCGTGCACCGCCTCGATGTACCGCATCGCCTCGGCGAGCTGCCAGGGCTGGTCCGTCTGCGTCGCGATGATCGGGCGGACGCGCTCGGGGACGGACCCCGGACCGAACTCTTCCTCGAAGATCGTCGCGACGCGCACGGCCTGCTCGCCCACACGGCGCGCGGCCCACACGTCCGGGTCGCTCGATCCGTCATAATCCAGCGGCACCGTCGCGCCCGCGACTTCGGCCACCGCTTGGTCGAGGTTCCACTCCTGCTGGGTGTGCGCCGGGTTCCAGACTTCGCTCGAGTACTCGACATAGACCGCGAGGTCCGCGTCCAGCCCGTCGCGGACGAGGCGCGCCAGCTCGCGGACGTACCCGTCGGTCGCCATGTGCGGCACGTTGATCCACATATCCGCGTCCGCCGCGTTGGAGAGCTCGACGCAACGCTCCCACGGCACACCGAGCGGACCCGCGTAGCTCGGGGTGCCCGCCGTCGCCCGATCCTCCCACGCCGACGCGGGGTGGTTGTTGGTCGCGGTCCACGCGCCGAATCGGAGCGCGTCGAACCGGGAGACATGCTCGAGGTAGGGGTCGTAGAACGTCGGGTCGGCGTTGGCGCCGGGGCGTTGGACGGTGATGTTGCGCCCGCCGCCGCCGGTGAAGGCGATGGAGAGGGCGAGCTGGTCGCCGCCGTTGGGGAAGTCGTAGATGACGGTGACGCGCCCGCCGACGGGGTCGCGGATGACCGAGCGGACGCGGCCGGGCGAGTCCACGCCCGAGACGAAGGGCAGGGCGAAGGCGTCGAACTCGATGCGGTAGCTGCCGCCGAGCCCGGCGACGCCGTCCATCCCCGAGAAGAGCACGAGCCCGAAGTCGTCCGTGGGCCAGCCGTCGGCGT
>BQJQ01000088.1 GCA_021604785.1 Phycisphaeraceae bacterium | reverse complement strand
GTCATCGCGGGCATGGTACGGCCCTGCGACCCGGGGCTACGCTCTGTCGAGGGCCGGCCGGCGCACGGCCGATGGGTGAGCAGATGACCGAACCGGAACGCAAGAAATCCACGGTCGAGCTGTACACCGATGGGGCCTGCTCGGGCAACCCCGGGCCTGGCGGGTGGGGGTACATCCTGCGCCACCCCGCGACGGGGGCCGAGGTCGAGCGGTCCGGGGCCGAGCGTGCCACGACGAACAACCGGATGGAGCTGATGGCGGTGATCGCCGGGCTCGAGGCCCTGAACCAGCCGACGATCGTGGACCTCTACTCCGACTCGCAGTACGTGCTCAAGGGGCTCGAGTCGTGGGTGGACCAGTGGAAGGCCCGCGGCTGGCGGACGGCGGCGAAGAAGCCCGTCAAGAACCAGGAGCTGTGGCAGCGGCTCGACGAGCTGCGGGCGAATCACGTGATCCGGTTCCATTGGATCGAGGGGCACGCCGGGCACGTGGATAACGAACGGGCGGACGCGCTGGCGGTCGCGGCTCGGCAGGCGCTGCGGACCAGCACGGTCTGAGCCCCCGCCGGGTCCGTACCCCGCGTGACCGGACCAGACGGCCCGATCCCTTCAACATCCCGGCGTTCACCGTCAACCGGGGCCCCCGACGGGTCGATCGGAGGGGGTGTGGCGGCCGCCGCGCCGGTCGCGCCCAGCCTGGGAGACGCAGATGGACCTGATGACGATCCTCCGGACGGCGTACGACGCCGACGCATCCGACGTGCACATCGTCGGCGGGCAGCCCCCGACGGCACGCGTTCACCAGGTGATGACCCCGCTGGACGAGACGCCGCTGACGCCCGCGCAGGTCGAAGCGATGTTCAAAGAGATGACGCGTGCCGACCAGCAGGAGCGGCTAAGCCGCGAGCTGGACCTCGACTTCTCGTACGACGTCGAGGGGCTGAGCCGGTACCGCGTGAACGCGCACTACCAGCGCGGCATGATGGGCATGGCCCTCCGACAGATCAAGACCGAGGTCCCGCCGCTCGCGGCGTTGAACCTCCCCGAGGTCATTGCCCGCCTGACGTACCTCCCCCGCGGGCTGGTGCTGGTCACGGGCGACACGGGCTCGGGCAAGTCCACGACGCTCGCCTCGATGATCCAGGCGATGAACGAGCGATACGCCAAGCACATCATCACGCTCGAGGACCCGGTCGAGTACCTCTTCGAGTCGGACAAGTGCATGATCGAGCAGCGCGAGCTCGGGCGCGACATGGCGAGCTTCGCGTCTGGTCTCAAGCACTCGCTGCGTCAGGACCCGGACATCATTCTCGTCGGTGAGATGCGTGACCTGGAGACGGCGTCGCTGGCGATCTCCGCCGCCGAGACGGGCCACCTGGTTCTGTCGACGCTGCACACGGTCAACGCGTCGCAGACGGTGAGCCGCATCATCGACATGTACCCCGGCGGGCAGCAGAACCAGATCAAGTCGATGCTCTCGACGACGCTGCAGGCGGTGGTCTCGCAGACACTGTTTACGCGGAGCGATCGGCGGGGCATGATCCCCGGTGTTGAGACGCTGCTGTGCACGCCCGCCGTGCGGAACCTGATCCGCGAGGGCAAGGTGCACGAGATCCCGAACATCATCGAGACGAGCCGCGCGATCGGGATGACGAGCCTGGACTCGTCGATCGCGGAGCTGTATTTCAACGGCACGATCAGCAAGGAGGACGCGCTGGCGCAGGCCGTCCACCCGGACAAGCTCGAGCGTCAGCTCGTCGCCTAAAGCAGCGCGGAGGCGTCCATGGCCAATTATCGGTATCAGGTCCGCGCGTCGAACGGGCAGACCCAGTCTGGTGTGATCGCGGCCGACAGTGCGCAGACCGCCTCGGCGATCCTGCGCAACCAGGGCGCGCACATCATGTCGCTCAACGTCGACAAGTCCCAGAAGTCGTCGGCGGCGAATTTCCTGGCCAAGATCAACTCCCGCAAGGCGGGGGCCAAGCAGGTGCTCGACTTCACGAGCCAGCTCGCGGTCATGATCCGCGCCGGCATCTCGCTGCGCGCCGCCCTCGAGGGCATCGCGGACCAGACCACGCACCCGGCGTTCAAAGAGATCATCGCGCAGCTGCGGACGGACGTCGAGGGCGGCAAGTCGTTCTCCGAGGCGCTCGAGAAGCACCCGAAGCTGTTCGGCCCGCTGTACATCAACATGGTCCGCGCGTCGGAGATGTCCGGCTCGTTCTCGGAGATGCTCGACCGCATCGCCGGGTACATCGCCCAGCAGATGGAGACGCGCAAGATGGTGGTGGGGGCGTCGATCTACCCCGCGATCATCGGGTGCCTCGCGACGTGCGTGACGGTCTTCCTGCTGACGTTCGTGCTCCCGAAGTTCTACTCGATCTTCGAGGGCAAGGAGGAGGTCCTGCCGTTCGCGACCGTCTTCCTGATGAACCTGTCCAAGTTCATGGTCGCCCAGTGGCCCTTCCTGGTGGGCGGGATCGGCGTGCTCGCGGGGCTCGGGTTCGCCGCGATCAAGACGGAGACGGGCGGGTTCTGGCTCGACCGGATGAAGCTGACGATCCCGGTGCTCAAGAACATGTTCCGGTCGCTGTACATCTCGCGGTCGCTGCAGACGATGGGCCAGCTGATCAACGCGGGCGTGCCGATGCTTGACACGCTGACGATCACGGGCGAGGTGACGGGCAACCGCCTGTACAAGATCATGTGGAAGAAAGTCCACACGTCCGTGAAGCAGGGCAAGAAGATCGCGGCGCCGCTGCAGGCGGACTCGCTGCTGCCCAAGGCGGTGGTCCAGATGATCTCCGCGGGCGAAGAGTCCGGAAAGCTGGGCGAGGTGCTCGACGAGATCAGCACCTACTACGCCAAGGCGCTCAAGGACAACATCAAGACGGTTACCGGAATGATCGAGCCCATCATGATCCTCGTGATGGGTGGGATCGTCGGATTCATCGCGATGGCGATCATTCTTCCCATCTTCAAGATGAGCCAGCTCGTCTCGTAACCGACTCTTCCGTTGGAAGCACCCTCCGGGGTGCGCCCGCGGCGACGGTTCGGCCCATCGGGTGGGGGGCCGACGCGTCGCGGGGTTATGGAGGAGACCGGATGTCACGACGCACCAAGCGGTACGTCCGTCGGACCAACGCACGCGGGTTCACGCTGATCGAGGCGGCGATGGCCGTCGTCATCATCGGCGTGGGCGTGCTCGCGATGGTCGACGCGCAGCAGGCCTTTGTCCGCGCGAACCTCTGGTCCAGCCACGCCGCCAGCGCGACGTTCCTGGCCAACGAGATCCGCGAGCACACACGCCTGCTGCCCAAGCACGACCCCGTCACGTCGCTGACCATCTCGGGCGGCGCCCCGGGCCCGTCCACCCTCTACGGGTGGGGCCCAAACGCCGGCGAGATCGACGTCACGGACTTCGACGACATGGACGACTTCGACGGCATCGAGTTCACCTTCATCGGCACCGACGGGTTCGATGACGGCGACCTGCCCGGGCCCATTGACGCGTTCGGGGCGGTCATCCCCGAGATCACCGTGAGCGGCGACGAGCTGGTCACCGCGGGCGTGGTGGACCAGGCAATGATCGGCTGGTCGCAGACCGTCATCGTCGAGAAGCTCGACCCGTTCGACACCTCGACGGTCGTCCCCGATTGGGAAGACCGGACCAGCACGGGCGGGCCCGCGGCCCACGAGTTCCCGCTGCGGGTCTCGGTCGAGGTGCGCTACCAGGGGCTCAACGACATCGAGCCCGAGCTGATCACCACCGTGAGCTGGATCGTGCCTTGAGCGGGGTCGCCCAGGAGATACCGATGAGTACCAACGCCCGCACACGCACGAAGGCACGCCGGTTCGGCGGACGCAAGGTCCGCCGCGGCGTCGCGTCCGTGCTCGCGATGATGTTCCTGATCCTGTTCGGGTCGCTGATCGCGGCGATGTCCGTCGCGAGCACCGGCAACATCCGGACCGCGGCGATGCACCTGCACGTGATGCGCGCCATGAGCGCCGCCGAGACGGGAATGGAGATCGCCGAGTCTCGGATGGACGAAGCCGCCAGCCGGTTCCTCCTGTCCGAGTCGCAGATCACGCCCGCGATCATCGAGGCCGCCTGGACCGGCGACACCGCGGGCATGGGCACGCACACCGTCCGCACGGCCCCGAGCGGGTACTCCGAGGGCAGCCTGCCCTCGGGCATCGCTGAGGCGCTGGCGAACCACCACGACGCGGACCTGAACATCCTCGTCGGGCTGGGGTACACCGAAAACTCGTCAATCGGCGCCGCGCCTTCGGGCATCGACACGACGGTCTACGCGGCGACGGACTGGGTCTACACGCCCGCCGTCGCCCTCGCCGGGCAGAGCGAGGGGCAGGTCAACCCGCCCCCGAGCTACCAGGTCCGGTACGCGCCGCTCGCGGACTGGTCAGCGATCCGCATCATCGTGGACGGCATCGTCTTCGACTACGGACGCAACGGCCAGCCCATCCGCCGCACCATCATGAAGGACTACGCGCTGGATAAGACGGTGCAGTTCGCCATCATCTCCCACTCGCGCATCCTCATCGGCAAGAACGTCTCGATCGAGGGCGACGTCGGCGCCCGGTACGACGAGGTTACCTTCGACGACGGCGATCCCGTCATCACCCGGTCGGACTTCTACGGGCTCGACGCGAACCTCGACGCCAAGCTCGATGCGCTCTACGCCCAGCTCGCGCTGAACGATGTGGACTCGGACAACCGCCTGCGGACCGACCACCCCGTCGAGGGCGTCATGCCTGCCGACGCGGACTTTGACGGCGACGGCTCGCTCGACGGCGCCTACCAGGACGCGACCCAGGACGGCTTCGTCGACGACTTCGACGTCTTCATCCGCCACTACGACACCAACGGCGACGGCCGCGTCGCCCTCTCGACAGCGCTGACCGTCGGCACCCCCGCCGAGCTCTTCGCGCCCGAGTTTGTGGACGGGGCCGACCCCGTGGACGACGACCTGGCCCTGCTGCTCGATACCGCGCTGCCCGACCGGAACCGCAACGGCATCTCCGGGTGGGCGGACACGGACTTCGACGGCTGGTTCGACGCGGGCACCGAGTTCCCGAACGACTTCGACGCGGGCATCGCGTCGTACGCCGACCAGGTGCTCGGGTGGCGCGACGGGTTCATCGACGCGCAGGACCAGTACGCCAAGATCGCCGGCACCATGCTCTTCACCGCGACCAGCGCCGACTGGATCGCCCAGCAGGGCGACTACCGCGCCAAGCTCCAGGGCCCCGTGCGTCCGGGCGAGGGCTCGCCGCCGCTGGTCTTCGGTGCCGACGACACGGTCATCCCGAACATCAACGCGACGAGCTTCGTGGACACGGAGAACGACATCATCGCCGCGGCCGATGGCGACGTGTTCTGGCAGCAGGTCGCCGACCAGCTCGGCGTGGACATCCTCACGCTTGACCTGTGGGACGGGACCCTGAACCTAGGCGGCGCGGACGATCCGTACTACGGGGCCGTTTGGGCCGACCTGGACTTCGACGGCCGCCCGGACAACTACACCACCGCCTATTGGGAGCGTTCGCCCTACAACGCGCCGAACTTCGCGGACATCTACTACCGCCCCGTCTTCCGCAACATGGTCTTCCGCAACGTGCAGATCCCGCAGGGGCTCAACGGGCTCTTCGAGAACTGCACGTTCGTCGGCGCGACCTACGTCCGCTCGTACACGATCAACACGCACCCGCTGTGGTCCGAGTACGGGTCCATGCACATCGCCGGCGACGGCTACCCGGCCCAGAAGTACGACCGGTACATCTACGGCAACGACGGCAGCGAGCCCGACTGGGACGCGCCCCAGATCCTCCCCGCCTCGGCACGCCCGCCCCTTGCCAACGTGCTCATGACGCTCACCACCGCGACCCCGCTCGACAAGGCCGACGTCCGCGAGTCCGAGCAGGGCACGCTGCTGGGCGTCGCGTACGCGGACCTTCCCGACCCGCTGATCGTCGGCAGCGACCGGTATGTCGATACCAAGCTGCTGTCCAACAACATCCGCTTCCACGACTGCCTCTTCGTGGGCTCGGTCGTGGCCGACACGCCCACGGGGTACACGCAGGTCCGCAACAAGCTCCAGTTCACCGGGGCGACGGGCTTTGCGCAGGTCCACCCCGAAGAGCCGGGCAACGGGTTCCTGAACCCGGACGAAGCCGACGAGGACACGCTCGCCCAGAGCTCGATGATGCTGCCGAACTACTCGGTGGACCTCGGGTCGTTCAACTCGCCCCCCGAGCAGGACGTCCGGCTCACCGGCGCCATCATCGCCGGCGTCCTCGACGCCCGCGGCAACACCGAGATCCACGGCACCCTGCTGCTGACTTTCGACCCCGAGTATGGCACTGCGCCGCTGCTCGATGTCTTCGGCAACCCTTTGGGGAATCCTGCTGGGTTCAACGCTTCGATCGGGTACTTCGGGCAGGACGACGGCGACATGGAATCCATGGACCCCAACGACCTGCCCACGTTCGGCGGTGTCAAGATCGTCGGGTGGGACACCAACGGCGACGGGCTCTTCGACGTCCCGCACTCCGAGCCCCAGCCGCCCGGATCGACCGCCGTCCCGTTCAACGGGTTCGGGCACATCCGCATCCGCCAGGATCCGAACATGACACTTCCCTCCGGGCTCATGCTCCCGCTGAGCGCCCCGGTCGTCGCGGCCTCCTACCAGGAAGGCAACCTGTGAATACCAAGACCAACTCCCGGCGCGCGTTCAGCCTCGTCGAGCTGCTGATCGCCCTGACGATCACGGCGACCCTGCTGACCGCGACGCTCGCCGCGTTCGACACCAGCTTCAAGAGCTACAAGGTCACCAACGAGTCCGCCTCAACGAATGTTGTCGCGCGCATCGTCATGCAACGCGTTACCGCGATGATCCGCACGGGCGAAGAGTTCGGCCCCTACCCCGTCAACCCGATCACCACGCCCGTGATCGAGTCCGACCGGCTCGAGTTCGTCTCCTTCCGCGAGCCCTCGACGGGCACCGAGCGCGTCACCACCATCGAACGCCGCCCGGGCGTGGGCGACGAGGGCCCGTGGCAGCTCTGGTACGTCATCACCACCTACGTCAACGACATCTACTCCGACTCCGACGAGGCGCCGCTGCTCACGGGCCTGACCAACCTGAGCTTCACGCTCGAGTACGACGTCGGCCCGCGCCTGCGCCGGGCGACCATCGACATGGTGATCAAGCCCAACGACCTGCAAGACGCCGCGATCGCTGATGAGCTGGAAACACCGACGATTCGCTTGGTCGCCAGCGCCACCCCGCGCCGCCTCGACGACTGATCCAGGCTACGCGCCGCGGAGTGTTTCGATGACCGCGGGGATCTCGTCTGCGAGTTCCGCCGCCAGCAACCCCGCCGATGCATCGTGGCCCGCCGCCCAGCGCTCGCCCGCGATTGCATGGGCCAGCACGCCGACGCGCGCACAATCGAACAGATCCAGCGGTTTGCGCGGGTCCACCGGCATCGCGACCCCCGGCGCGATCGGCGCCGCCGCCGCGTACTGCGCGACCAGCCCGCCGATCACCCCCGCCAGCACGTCCCCCGTCCCCGCCGTCGCGAGGCACGGGTGCCCGCGCTCGGACACCCACGTCCGGTGCCCGTCCGAGACGACCGTCCCCGCGCCCTTGAGCACGACCACGCACCCCAGCGCCTGCGCCAGCCGCTCAGCCGCCGCCGTGCGTGTGGCGTCGTCCGTCGGGTCCTCGGCAATCTTGAGCGGTCCCGCCAGCCGCCGGAACTCCCCCGGGTGCGGCGTCACGATCACCCGCCCCCGGATCTCGCCGGCGTAGTGAGCCACGCTCGCCAACGCATTCAGCCCGTCCGCGTCGAGCACCACCGGGCACTCCTGCTGACCGACCGCCCGCAATGCGCTGCTCTCAACGGCGTCCCCCGACCCCATGCCCGGCCCGACGACAAGGCACCCCGCGTCATTGGCGAGCCGGTCGAGCACCGCCGCCGCTTCGTGCGCCACGACCGCGCCGTCCGCCCCCGTCGCCAGCGAGACGCCCGTCGCCGAGGGGCACAGCCCGATGACTTCGGTCAGGATCCGATCGGGCGAGGCGATCTTCGCCAGCCCCGCCCCCGCGCGCAACGCCGCGCGTGCCGCCAGCGCCGGAGCCCCGACCATCCGCGCCTGCCCATCGCCCGCGCACCCGCCGATCACGCCGACCGTGCCGGCGGTTCCCTTGTGAGAATCACGCGCTCTCGTCGGCAGCAGCGGGGGGGCGTCCATGCCCGGAGTCTATCGCTGCCCGCCCCGCCCGCGCCCCGTACCATGCCCGCGTGATCGACACGCACTGCCACCTGACCTTCCCCGACTACGCCGGGCGGATCGACGACGTGCTCGCCCGCGCGCATGCCGCGGGTGTCGTCGGGGCGATCTCGATCTCGACGACCAGCACGGACTGCCGCGACGCCCTCCGCGTCGCGACCGAACACGACAACGTCTGGTGCACTTCGGGCGTCCACCCGTGCCATTCGGACGAAGGCCCGCACGACTGGGCCGCGATCCGCGCCGTCGCACAGCACCCCAAGTGCGTCGCGTGGGGCGAGCTCGGGCTGGATAACCACCACCCCAAGCCCGGCCGGTCCGTGCAGGACCCTGTCCTCGCCGAGCAGCTCGCGTTCATCGAAACCTGCACCGCCGACGGCATCGACCTGCCCGTCGTCATCCATTGCCGCGAGGCGTTCGACGACCTGCTCCCCATCCTCCGCGCCTCCACGCTCGACTGCTCGCGCTACGTCTTTCATTGCTTCACGGGAACGACCGACGATGCGCGCAAAGTCCTCGACTTCGGCGCCATGATCTCGTTCACCGGCGTCGTGACGTACAAGAACGCCAAGGACGTCGCCGACTCGGCGCAGCTCGTCCCCGACGACCGGATCATGGTCGAGACCGACGCACCGTTCCTCTCGCCCGAGCCCGTCCGAGGCAAGCGCCCGTGCGAGCCCGCGTTCGCCCGCCACACCGCCGAGTTCATCGCCAAGCTCCGCAAGACCCCCTGGAACGAGTTCCACGCGCAGATCGACGCGAACACCCACGCCTTCTTCGGCTTCGACGTCCCGGGGCGTACGCCGTGATGGCCCCCGTCCTCGCCGCCGCGCCCGATGCAGCATGGGTCCACGATCTCTCGCCCTGGGTCTTCCGATTCTCGGGCGAGTTCGGCATCCGGTGGTACGGGCTCGCGTACGTCGCCGGGTTCATCATCGCGTACGTTCTGTTCCGCTGGCTCGCCAAGCGCGGCGCGACGTTCGTCCCCGCGGACCGCGTGCTCGACGCCATCATGTGGGGCGTCTTCGGCGTCGTCATCGGCGGACGCCTCGGGTACTTCCTCGTCTACGACCAATCCCTGCTCGGTTTCACCGATTCGTTCCCGTTCTGGAAGGTCTTCGCGCTCAACCAGGGCGGCATGGCGTCGCACGGCGGCATCGTGGGTGTCATCCTCGCCGCCTGGCGCATCAGCCGCGGGTTCAAGGACGAGCAGGGCGCCGTCGTCGGCCGCTGCTCGCCCATGCACGTCATGGACGTCGTCGCGATGCTCTGCCCCTTCGGCCTCTTCCTCGGGCGCATTGCAAACTTCATCAACGCCGAGCTGCTCGGTGCCATCGTCGCCAAGCCGGGGGAGCCCGGGCCGTGGTGGTCCGTTCGGTACCCGCAAGAGATCATGCAGTTCTCGCCAGAGCAGCTCGCGCAGACCGATGCCCAGTGGGGCCAATTGCAGGATCTCGCCTACGCCCAGCTCACGCCCGCCGAGCGCGGACAGGTGATCGACGCCGAGAGTGCGCACAGCATGATCAACCTCGGGTACGAGCGCCTGATCTCCGCCGTGCAGCACGACGACGGCGCGATCACGGCTCAGATGGAGCAGCTCATCAGCGCCCGCGCGCCATCGCAGCTCCTGCAGGCTCTCGCCGAGGGCGTGATCCTCGCCGCGGTCCTCTGGTTCATCGCCCACAGGCCGCGCCTGCCCGGCGTCGTCGGGTGCTGGTTCATGATCACCTACGGCGTCCTGCGCATCGCGACCGAACTCGTCCGCCTGCCGGACGCCGAGCTCGGACGCACGCTCGGGCTCTCACGCGGGCAATGGCTCAGCACGCTCATGGTGCTCGTCGGCGTGGGCATCCTCGTCTGGATCGTCCGGCGCGGCGGGACGAAGGTGGGGGGATGGCTCCGCCCGGCTCAGCCGGTCGAAGCGTCGTCGCCAGTGCCCGCGCCGTCCGACTGACCACGCCCCAGGCGCGACACGCCCAGCGTCAGCCCGAACCCCACAACGATCAGCCCGGTCGCACCCGCGATCCGTGCGGCACCCGGCGTGAACGTGACCTCGCGCCAGTCCTTCGCGTTCGACGGGTCGCGCATCTCGTCCCGGTTGTCGGGGGTCACCAGCTCGCCCTTGACCGTCTCGCCCACCTCCGGCGGCACGGCTTGCTTGAACGGGTACAGCCCCGCCGGCGCCGCCAGCAGCAGCCCCAGCAGCACGCCCAGCGCCGCCTTCTCGTACCGGTGCAGCACGAACCGCAGCACGTTTGCGACCACCACCACGCCGACGAGCACGCCGAGGCCCACGGGCACGACCACGCCCGCGGCGTCGAGCATTCCGGCGGTGTCCATGTCCGTCGCCGCGCGACCGCCGTCCTTGATTGCTCCGATGATCCGCTCATACTGCCCGAGCAGCAGCAGCAGGTACGCCCCCGAGACCCCCGGCAGGATCATCGCGCTCGCCCCCGCCGCCCCGCCGACCACGAGCATGGGCCACCCGCCTTCCGCCCCGCCCGACGCGTCCGACGTCGATTGCGCCCACACCAGCGCGCCCATGACGACCGCCCCGGCGACCAGCCCGCCCCACACCGCCGCCGAAAACGGGCGCGCCATCCGGATCAACACCGGAGCCCCGCCCAGCGTCAGCCCGATGAACAGGGCGTACATGCCCCACCGGAACTCCGTCAGCCCGTACGCCACGACACCCGCGAACGCGACAATCGCCGCCAGCGCCGCCGCGACGATGATCGCGATCACGATCACCGAGTTCTTGCGCAGGCGGAGGCGCGTCACGTCCGCGACCGCGTCGATAAACGCCCGGTACACGCCCGCGGCGACCAGCATCGTCCCGCCGCTGATCCCGGGCACCAGGTTCGCCAGCCCCATCAGCACCCCGCCCAGCGCCGCGCGGGCCCCGAACCCGAGCGTGATCCGCTCGGGCACGCTCGATTCGCGGGCTGTATCGGCGTCTGTCGGCATCAAAAGCGGGTCCTCGGAGGGCGGCGGCGGGGCCCTCTATCATCGGCTGCCCGGCGCGTGCCACCGTAGGACGATCGCGCACGCCGACGAACCCAAACCCGCACGCAGGCGCACCCGGATGGATCCGCGAACACCCGCCCCAAAGCCCAACACCAGGCGCCCCGCCAGCGCCCTCCTCGCCGGCGCGTGCGTCTCGATCCTCGTTTGCCTGCCGTCGTGCATGATG
>BQJQ01000087.1 GCA_021604785.1 Phycisphaeraceae bacterium | reverse complement strand
TGACGCACGCACACGCCCTGGTCGGTGATGCTCGGCACGGACGGAGCCTATCGCGCCCGCGGCGCCGGGCGCGGGGTCACGCGGTGTGGTGCTGGTGCTGGAGGTGCTGGGCGATGATGGCGGAGATCTTGGAGAAGCGGAGGATCAGGGTGATCCACATCACCATCACGGGGATCATGAGCAATGGAGCGACGAAGTAGAGACATGCTGCGACGAACCCCAGCGCAAGGGCGGTGATGAGCGTCGCCAGCGCGAACCCGGGGCGAGCGCTCGGCGCTTCGATGCCGTACCGCTGGGTGTACGCGTCGAGGTCCTTGGCCAGCCCCCAGTAGGCGACGAAGATCCAGTAGTAGTTGAACATCGGGATGAAAAGGAAGCCGACGGCTTTGCCCGGGCTGGTCTCGGCGAAGCCGTCCTGGATCTGGCGCCACCACCGGTAGACCAGAATGTAGCCGCAGATTGCGCCGGGAAAATTGACCAGAAATGCGATCCCGAGGAGAATAAGTCCCGTGAAAAGCAACGCCTCGTCGGGATCGTTGCCGCCGTTGGCGACCAAGGAGGCGAAGAGCAACCCGAGTCCGGCGAAGGACAAGATCGTTGTAATTACGGTGCCGATGATGGTGATCCACGTGAGCGTGCTGAAACTCCCCGGTTTGTACGACGAGGGCGGCATCGCGGGGATGCCCCACGGCGAGCGCGGCGAGGAGACCGCGGCGCTCATCGCGCCCTGCGGCGAGACGGGCGGGGCGAACGCGAGCCCGGGCACCGCCGACGCCGGCTGCCAGTCGGCCCACCCGTCGGTCCACACCTGTGTGCTCGGCGTGATCGTGCCGCCCTGGGCCATCTGACGGAGTTGGCTCTCGGGGACGGGCCCGGCCTGGGCGCCCGAAGCGTCGAGGTAGTGGTACATGGTCTCGCTCATGGGCGGAATGTACCCGAAACCGCGGCGGGGATGCGCGGGGCGTGAAGCCCAGCAGGATTGTTGAATCGGGAGCGAGGCGAGTGGCGAACCCTGCAGCGGGGGCATGGTGCTCCCGACATAGGGAGGTGCAGTGTGAAGATTGCTGCTGTCATCGCGTTGGTTCTTGTCATTGTGGGTGCGTTGAACTGGGGGCTGGTCGGGGCTGCCAACTTCGACCTGGTCGCGACGATTTTCGGGGCGGGGTCGATCCTGGCGAAGGTCGTGTACGTGCTGGTCGGGCTCGCGGGCGTGGCGTTGGCGGTGATGGCGCCGAAGCTGCTCAAAGCCGCCGGGAGTTGATCAAACTGGCCGCGAGGCTCGATACACGAGCCCGGTCACGCCTTTGGGCGAATGAGCGCCGGGACCCTGAGGTATGTCCACCATCGCCACGCCCACTCGAGCGGCCCCATCGTGAACACGCTCAGCCAGATCGGGCTGGCGATCAACTGGAAGGTGTAGATACCAACAACCAGCCCGGCCATCTGGACACGGTCGAGCGTGCCGTACCACCCGAGCCCCCAGTTCTGCACGAGCGCAGCGACGATCAGCGTCTGCATGATGTAGTTGGTCAACGCCATCCGGCCGGCCGACGCGACCGCACGCACAAGGACGTTTGTCCGCCACGACTGTGCCGCGAGCGTCGCGAGCGAGAGGTAGAGCAGGCTGACGAGCGGGCCGAAGAGGAGGGTGAGGAAGTAGGACACTGCATGCGCGAGCTCCGAGGTTTCGGGCTGGCCAGCGAGGAGCTCCGCAAGGATCGCCAAGGGGACACCGACCAGAGCGCCCACCAACGCAAGGCGGACCGCGAACCTGCGGTTCGCGGGGTCAAAGAACCCGGATCGCATCAGCGCGCCGCCCAGCAGGAACATGCCCGCGATGTGGAACGCGATGCCGTTGAGCCCCAGCCAGAAGATCGCGCCCGAGACCCAGTTGAGCGCGCGCACCGCGACGGCGTCCGCGTACGGACCCTGCGCGACCGACTGGGTCTCGAACCCGGACCAGAGCGGATCGAACGGGCCGTCAACGATCTTCCCGGTCTGCAGTTGTGACATAAACTCGCCAAAGCTCGACGCGATCGCCGGGACCTCGGCGTTCTCGCCCGCCAACTCCGCGAGAGAACCCTTCGCAGGTACGCCCGCCGGCGCCTCGGCGACCAACGGAACGGTGTCGGGCGGCAACGACGCGGGCTCAACGACGCTCGAAAGCACTGGAAACCCGACCGCTATGACCGTTGGGATCAGCACACATACGCCCGAGAGGATGAGCATGGTGCGTGCTCGAAGCGGAGCGAGCCACATGACGACGAACCCGATCATCGCGTAGTACGCCAGGATGTCGCCCCACCACAACAACAGGCCGTGGGCGATGCCCATCAGGAAGAGCATGACGAGGCGGCGCAGGTACCGAATCGCGAATGGGCGGCCCGCGGCCTTGGCGCGGTCGAACATGAGCACCAACCCCATGCCGAAGAGCATCGAGAACAGCGGGTACGACTTGGACTCGAACAGCACGCGCGTCGCGTGGTGGATGGCGTCGGACGCAGCGCCCGGACGGACCGGTCCCACTTCGCCCATCATGCCCAGCGGGTTGGCCATGAGGAAGATGTTTACGAAGAAGATGCCCAGCAGCGCAAGCCCGCGTGCAACATCGAGCCCATCAATACGAACAGACTCCGCCGTCGGCCCGGTTGGCCTCGGGGCCATTCCACGGGGGCGCTCGGTCGTCAGCTCAGCCATTTTGACCACCCTTCGAGGGTGGTCATGGTACCGGGTCGTCAGAGCTCCGCCAGCCGCCGCGACGTCTCCTGCTCGATCAGCGCCTCGAACAGCGGGCCAAGATCCGCCTCGTCGATGATCTTCGTCTTCTGGAACTTCTCGCCCAGCCGCTGGTCGGCGACGATGTTGTCCTGATAGCGATACACGCGGATCTTCTCGGATCGCGCACCCGAGCCGATCTGGTCGCGGCGCTCGCCGGCTCGCTCGGCGTCCGCCCGCGCGCGCTCGATCTCGGCGACGCGGGCGACGAGCAGCCGCCGCGCCTTGTCGCGGTTCTGAGCTTGGCTCTTGGTCTCTTGCATGCGCACCTCGACGCCCGTGGGCTTGTGAAGCAGGTTCACAGCCGTCGCGACCTTGTTGACGTTCTGCCCGCCGGGGCCCTGCGAGGTGGTGACGTGCTCGTCCACGTCGTTGGCCCAGTCGATGGTGACCTCGACCTCCTCGGGCTCGGGCAGGACGGCGACGGTGCAGGTGCTCGTGTGGATCCGCCCCTGCGTCTCGGTCGCGGGGACGCGCTTGACGGAGTGGACGCCGGCTTCAAACGACAGCTCGGACCAGACACCCTCGCCGCGGATGTTGATGATCGCGCGCCGGACACCGCCGACGGAGGCGTCGGCGTCGAGGTCCATCTCCTCGACCTTCCAATGTTTCTTGCTGGCGTATCGGGTGTAGACCTCGAGGAGGTCCCGCGCCCAGAGCCCGGCTTCGTCGCCGCCGGTGCCGGCGCGGATCTCGAGGATGACGGACCCGACTTTGCGGTCGTCGGCGGTGACCAGCTCGTGCTTCACGCGGTCGATGGTGTCGCGGGCCCGCCGCTCGAGGTCGGGGAGTTCGATGCGCGCCATTTCGGCGAGTTCGGGGTCGTCGCCTGCGTCGAGGGCCGCGCGGAGGTCGGCGGCTTCGGATTCGAGGGCGCGGAAGGCGCGGTAGCCGGCGACGACGGGATCGAGGGCGGCTTTCTTGATCGACAGGGCCGTCGCCCGCTTGTGGTCGGACGAGACGGCGGGGTCGGACAGCTCGGCGTCGATGGCGCGGTGCTGGTCGTCGAGCTCGGCGAGCTTGGCGAGGACCGCCTCGGAGATGTCGGCGCCGGGGGGCATGGGCAGACGATACCGGAGCCCTCTCCGGCGGGCTCCGTCCTGATGGGGCCGGTTTTCAACCGGCCTCTTCCGGCTCGCGGGGACCGAATCTGGCGGCCGGTTGAAAACCGGCCCCACCAAGAACTGGCCTCATGGACCGGCTTATCCTTGGCCCATGCACTTCTGCCTTGTCGATCGCGTGCTGGAGCGGACGGACGACTCGATCGTAACGATCAAGCTCGTCTCGGGGGCCGAGGAATACCTGCAGGACCATTTTCCGACGTTCCCGGTGCTCCCGGGGGTGTTCATGCTCGAGGCGATGGTGCAGGCAGCCCGCGAACTGCTGGATCCGGACGGGTCGGCGGAGCTGCCGATCGTGCTCGGGCGGGTGCGGGCGCTCAAATACGGCACATTCGTCAAGCCGGGCGACACGCTGCGGTCCACCGTCACGATCGAGAGCCGCGAGGAGGACGGGGTGGTCGAACTGCGGGGTGAGGCGCGGGTGATCTCGCCCGTGGCGGGCCCGGGGGTCGAGCCGCTGATCGCGTGCACCGGGCGGCTGACGATGCGGCCCGCGCGGATCACGATCCGGGTGCCCGCGGGCCTGACGGCGGTGGAATGAGGGGCGTGGGCGGCGTTCTTGGGGCCCGATGGCCCCGGCGCGGGCGCCGGTGTAGCATGGCGACCGTCTCGTTTCGGGCTCGGACGCCCGCTTTCGTGCACGGATGACGCTTTGACCGGGGACAGACGCATGGACAGATCCGAGGTCTTCGAGAAGGTTCGCGACGTGCTTGTGGACGCGCTGGCGGTGGATGAGGACGAGGTCACGCCCGAGGCGACGATCACGGGCGACCTGGGCGCCGAGTCGATCGACATCCTCGACATCTCGTTCAAGCTCGAACAGGAGTTCGGGTTCAAGATCGGGCAGGGCGAGCTGTTCCCCGAGGGCGTGATGCAGGACCCGGAGTTCGTGCAAGAGGGCAAGGTGACCGACAAGGGCATCGCGACCCTGCGCGAGACGCTGCCGCACTTCGACTTTGCCAAGCTCGACGCGGACCGGCGGGTGGAGACGGTCGGGCAGATCTTCACGGTCGAGGCGTTGGTGAACTTCTGCGAGCACAAGCTCCAGACCGCGTGATCGCGCGGCGGAACCGGAGAGCGACGCGATGCGGTGGATGTGGATCGATCGCGTTGTCGAGCTTGTGCCGCGCGAGCGGCTCGTGTCGATCAAGCACGTGAGCCGGGCCGAGGAGCACCTGCACGAGCACTTCGCCGCGACGCCCACGCGCCGGCCGATGCCCGTGATGCCCGCGTGCCTGATCATCGAGGGCATGGCCCAGAGCGCGGGGATCCTGGTCGGGCACGCCGAGGGGTTCCGCGAGAAGGTCGTGCTGGCCAAGGTGAGCAAGGCGATCCTGGAGCGTGAGGCCCTGCCGGGCGACACGCTGCGGTACACCGCCAGGATCCAGCAGATGAGCGACATGGGCGCCGCGACGCGGGGCAAAGTCGAGCTGATCTCGCACGCGGCCCCCGATGAGCCGGCAGAACCGGTCCAGATCGGACAGATCGACCTGATGTTCAGTCACCTCGATCAGAACATGGCCGGGGCGGCGTTCCCGGAGCACAATTTCGTCTTCAGCGAGGGGTTCCACACGCTGCTCCGGACGAGCGGCGTGGAGATGCCCGCGTAAGATGACCCCGGCGCCACCCGGTGGCGCCGAGCAGCCGACACGCCCCAGACGAGGACCGCCCATGACCGCCAACGCCCGCCGGACGAAGACCCGCTTTGTGTGCCTCGCGGCGGTGGTGCTGGGCTCGGCGCTCGCGGCGGGTGGATGCCGCACGGCGATGCGCGGCGCGGGGTACAAGCGGCTGATCTCGAGCTACGCCGAGTCGGTCAAGCTCTCGGACCTGACGGCCCAGGCGCTCGAAGTCGAGCGTGCCGAGGGGGCCGACGAGGCCCGGCTCGCGAAGATCGAAGCGCTCCACAACGAAGCGACCGCCCTGCGCGACCGCTGGCACGACTCGCTCGACCGCCGCCAGCGCGAGGGGTGGAACCGAACCAAGATGAATTGGTGCTGGCGCGAGTACGTCAGCCTGTTCCCGGACGACCGCGCCCGGCGCGGCGAGTACTGGGTGCAGCGTCGTGTGCAGATCGACGAGATCCGCAGCCGGCGCACGCCGCTCACGCACGACCAGCGCTTCCGTCGCGCCCCCGAGCCCAAGGACCCGCTGCCCTACCGCGAGGGGAGCTGGCTCGTGATGCCGGGCACCGACGCCCAGACGCCCGGCGGCCGGCGCGGCACCGTGACGATGCCCGCGCCGCCGCAGCCGGCGCCGCAGACCACCCCGCAGACGCAGCCCGAGCGGATGCCCCCGCCCGCGGCCTCCGAGCCGGTGCAGATCAACATCGAATCGATCAACGAGCGCCCGACGGCCGAGCCGTACCTCGAACCGCACGACTCGACGCCCACCGAGGACCTGCTGCTCGACCTGCTCGAAGAGCAGAGCGAGAACGCGACCTCCGGCGACGGCCGCTAGCGAACAACGGCAAGGCTCAGGCGTTTTCGTACAACGCGTGCAGCACGAGCTGCGCGAGCGTGAGCACGACGGGGATCGCCGAGATCGCGACGGCCCACTCGGCCAGGCGGACGCCCGTGATGCGGCGCCGGCATGCGACGATCTCGCAGATGCCGATCACGACGAGCATGGTGGCGACCTTGAGGGCGATGAGCCCGGGGTAGCCGAAGCGTTCGATGGCTGCGGCGGCGATGCCGTTCGCCTCGATCGCGCCGGCGTGGGTCATCGCGAAGTTCGTGAGCATCAAGTCGAGCGCACAGACCAGAACGTACCAGCAGTAGAGGTCGGGGAAGGTCGCCGGTCGTGCCCAGAGGGGCGGGCGGACGGGCCGAGGGGAGCCCGGGGACAAGCCCGTCCGCGCCGCGGTTGGTGTGCTCATGCCAGGCCCATACGCCGGGGTGGGGCGGGGGGATCCACCGGGTTCATTCGTCGGCGAGCTTCTCGCGGCAGATGCGGTCGAACAGCTGCGTCGGCGCGGGCTTGCCTGTCCACAGCTCAAACTGCGCCGCGGCCTGGCGGACGAACATCTCGACGCCGTCGATGGTCTTGCACCCGCGGGCGCGCGCAGCCTTGAGCATGGGTGTCTCGACGGGGTTGTAGACGGTGTCGAAGAAGACGGTGTCCGGGCCCACGTTGGGCATGTCGGGGACGGGGATGGAGAGGGCGTCCGGGTCCGGGCCGCCAGCCATGCCGACGGGGGTGCAGTTGATGTAGATGTCGCAGGATGAGGAAGGTAGATCCCCGAGCAATGCAAACCGTCTCTCATTCCGAGGAGGACCCGGCGATCCAATACTTAAATCCACGCCAGCAGCCATTTCCTCCGCTCGCTCGATCGAACGACCAAAGAGCGTCACTCTTTCGGCCGCAATCCCTGCAGCCGCAAAAGCGGCTCGTGCTACGCCACCGGTACCGATGATGCCAACGTGCTTGTCGTACCTCTGTCGTGGGAATAGGAGCGACTGAATCGCTCCAGTGTCGGTGTTGCCGATGAACCAGTCTCCACGCAATGCCTTCCCGGGCGCTTTCATCTTTGAAACCGCAAGCGTATTTGCACTCTCGGTGTGACAAGTACTCATATTGCCCACGAATGGATTCACATCACCGAGTGATTGCAGCTCTGCACCAAGCAGACTCGCAAGCCGCGTCTTGTGCGGCATCGTCACACTGGCCCCTGCGAAGTCGAGCGGCTCATGCAACAACAACTCAAAGAGCGTCGCTCTGAAGCTCGTATCACTCGCCGCTTCGTCACTTTCATTCGCCGCGATCGGCAAAGGGAGGTAGACACGATCAAAGCCAATCGCCTCGAAGCCGGCGTTGTGCACGTGCGGGCTCAGCGAGTGCCCGACGGGCCACCCGATGACGCCGTAGACCTTCGTCTCGCGCCCGATCGAGCGGAACCGGTAGAGGCTCAGCAGGTCGTCGATGGTCGGCTGCCCGGGGGCGCTGGCGGCTTCGTCGCGCAGCGACGCGAACGTGAGGTACCCACCAAACTTGGGCGCCAGCACGCGGCTCATCAGCCCGAACTCGCCCATGCCCAACGCGATCGTCGGCTTGGGGGCGCCACGCGTCAACTCGAAGAGGTCGAGGTTGTCGCGGAGGCTGCGGGCCCGATAGGCGACCTTGACGACGGCGCACGCCGGGGCGTCGTATGCCGTGAGGACGCGCCGGTCGAGGTCCGCCGGGCGCTGCTCGAAGTCGTGGATCGAAAGGATGAGCTTGGTTTTGAGGTCCCGCTTCTGGTTGGGGTGATCGACGCAGAGGTCGATCTTCTGGCGGATGTTCGCGCTGCGGGTGTAGGCCGCGAGCTCGACGTCGAGGTAGGCGGGGGCGGCGTCGCCGGTGCAGAGTTTCTCGAAGAGGGCGATGCGGTCGGCGTCGTCGCCGTCGTATTCGCCGCACTCCCAGGTCGGGCGGCAGGTGAGGATCGTGGGGAGCGGGCTCTCGGCGAGCAGACGCTGAAGCTCAGACACAACAACCCCGTCCTCGGCGTCCGAGCCGGTGGAACCGGAGAAGTACGAGTCGATCCGCCACTCGATCAGGTCCGCGCCGGCGTCGCGCGCGGCGGTGGCGTCGCGCAGGGCGGCGTCGATGTCCTCGACCATGATCGGCACGCAGACGAGCGTCACGCGGCGATGGTAGCGGCACACCTTCTTGGTGGGGCGGACGTCACCCGCCCTCGGGGGCTTCCTCGGGCGTCTTGGCGGGAGCGGGCTCCAGGTTGCGCATGTGCGGGACTTCGAGCTTCTCGGGCGCCAGACGCTTGCCGATGTACGCCCCGCCTGGCAGCGGGGTGTAGAGCTCGATCGAGATCGCGCTGAACGGGATCGGCCCGGGCAACGCCGGCGGGCCCGTGAAGTCGATCGTCGCGATCACCATCACCGGGGCCTTCTCGTCGGTCACGAACGAGAGGGGCTTGGTCTTGCCGGCCCCCACCGCGCCCATCATGAACTGGTGCGAGGGGGAGTAGTACCACCGCTCGACCGCCGCCTTGTTCTCGAACCACGCCATGATCGACTGGCGCCCGTCGGGGAACTGCGGCGTCTCCACGCCCAGGCACCCCTCGGTCGCTTCGAGCCCGTCGATGAGCATCTGGCCCATGTCCTGCACGCCACCGGCGGCGGGCGGGGCGTCCTGCGATGCCGGGGGCTCGCCCTCGGGCTGGATGCCCGCGGCGACCATCAGACCCGCCGCCCCTGCCAGACACACGCCCAACGCGACCTGCTTCAACATCACGATCTCCTTCATACACACGGCCCGTGCCCCCGATCCCGCGTGGGGGCCCGGCGCAGCGTACCGTAACCCCGCACCTATTCGGGATGCGTCCCGGTACTTTTCATGGGGCGCGGGCAGACGCGGGGGGCCACGGTTTGACATCAGCGGTTGAGATGAGCGGCGTGCGGAAGACTTTCGGGAAGAATGTCGCCGTCGAGGGCATCGATCTGTCCGTGCCCGAGGGCGGGCTGGTCGGGTTCATCGGGCCCAACGGCGCGGGCAAGAGCACGACGATCCGCATGATCATGTCGATCCTCTTCCCGGACACGGGCACGCTGAGCGTGCTGGGCAAGAAGTCGGCGGTCGAGAGCAAGGACCGCATCGGGTACCTGCCCGAAGAGCGCGGCGTCTACAAGAAGATGAAGGTCGGCGCCTTCCTGCGATACATGGGCAAGCTCAAGGGGCTCTCGGGCCCCTCGCTGGGCGCTCGCGCCGACGAGTGGCTCGAACGCGTGGACCTCGCTGACGTGCGCGCCAAGAAGTGCGAAGAGCTCTCCAAGGGCATGCAGCAGAAGATCCAGTTCATCGGGTCCGTGCTGCACGAGCCGGACCTGCTGATCCTCGACGAGCCGTTTTCCGGGCTCGACCCCGTGAATATGCGGCTGCTGCGGGACCTGATCCGCGAGCAGCACGAGCAGGGACGCACTGTGATCTTCTCGACGCACGTGATGGTCCAGGCCGAGCAGCTGTGCGACCACATCATGATGATCCACGACGGGAAAAAAGTACTCGATGATTCGCTCGGGACAATCCGGTCGCGGTACGAGCCGCGGATCGTCCGGTTCGAGCCGATCGATGCGTCGGGCAACGGCTCGGCGCACGCGGCGGTCGGATCGCTCACGGAGATCGACCGGGTGACCGTGACCGACGGGCACACCGAGGCGCACCTCGCCGAGGGCGCCGACCCCGGGCGGGCGATCGCGGCGATGACCGCGGCCCTGCCCATGGCCCGCGTCGAGCTGCACCGCCCTTCGCTGGAGGACATCTTCATCGACATCGTGCAGGGGTCCGCCGCGGACGCGGCCGAGCGTGAGCGTCTGCGAGCGCAGCTGCGCCACGACGGGGCGCCCGCCTCCGAGGATGCGGAGGTGGCGTCATGAACGTCGCCAAGGTCATCCACGTCGCGCGGCGCGAGTTCGCGTCCACCGCGCTGACCAAGGGGTTCATCATCGGCGCACTGGTGGTGCCGGTGATGTTCGCGCTGGTGATGCCGCTGATCGGGTGGCTGATCCAGTCCGCCGCCCCACCGCCCGAAGTTGGGCGTGTCGCGATCGCCGACCGATCCGGGCAGCTCGGGGCACTCATCGCTGAGCGGCTGTCGCCCGAGGCGCTCGACGAGGCACGCGGCGGGACACCCGCGGAGATCGTCCAAGACGCCCAAAGCGGGCAAGCCCCGGACCCGTCGGATCTCGCGGCGACCGCAAACGCGATGCTCGGGGATGTGCCGAAGTTCCAGATCGATCTCCTCGGCGCCGACGCGGACATCGAAGCCGTGAAGGACCGCCTGCTCGAATCGCACGAGAACAAGGCGGACCGAACGCTGGCGATCGTGGACATTGATACGGACGCCGTCGAGCGGGCAGAGGGCGAGACGACCTTCGGCGGGTACACGCTCTACACGCGCCCCGAGGTGGACGTCCGCACATCGGGCACCATCGAGAACACCGTCGAGCGGGCGATCAAGGACACGCGGTTCCGCATCGCGGGCGTGGACGCCGACGAGATCAACGCGCTCACCCGCATCCACTCGGGCGGCGTGCAGGAGGTCACCGAGGGCGGCACCCGCGAGAGCAACAAAGCCCTCAAGATGCTGCTCCCGTTCGGCGTCATCATGCTGCTGTTCATGGGCGTGATGACCGGCGGGCAGTACCTGCTCACCACGATGGTCGAAGAGAAGGCCAGCCGCGTCGTCGAGGTGCTGCTCAGCGCCGTGAGCCCGATGGAGCTGATGGCCGGCAAGATCCTCGGGCAGATGCTCGTGGGCCTGCTGATGGTCGTGATGTACTCGAGCGTGGGCATCGGGGCGTTGCTCTTCTTCGGGCTCTCCGACATGCTCGAGTGGACCGACCTGCTCTACATGCTGATCTTCTTCCTGATCGCGTACGTCATGATCGCAGCGTTCATGGCCGCGATCGGGTCGGCCGTCAACGAGCTCCGCGAGGCGCAGAGCCTGATGGCCCCGGTGATGATCGTGCTGGTGCTGACGCTCTACCTGAGTTTCCCGGTGAGCCTGAGCCCGAGCGCCCCGTGGGCCGTCGCGATGAGCTTCATCCCGCCGGTCTCGCCGTTCGCGATGCTGACGCGGATCGCCTCGACCGAGCCGCCGCCGGCGTGGCAGGTCTGGCTCTCGATTCTGATCTCGGGGCTGGCGGCATGGGCCATGGTCTGGATCGCGGCCAAGATCTTCCGCGTCGGGCTGCTGATGTTCGGCAAACCGCCGAACTTCACGACGCTGGTGCGGTGGATCCGGATGGCGTGAT
>BQJQ01000086.1 GCA_021604785.1 Phycisphaeraceae bacterium | reverse complement strand
AGCGGGCGGCAGTAATCCAGGAACGCGCGCGTCACGTCGTGGCGGCCGTCGATGAACTCGGGCGGCATATGGCGCGTCTTGGCCGCGACCTGCGAGAGGTCTACCCGCTCGTATTTTGCGGCGTACGGCTGGCCCGAGCCCAGCGGGTGCACGCGCTTGATCGTGACCGAGCCGTCGATGTCGCCCGACATCGCGAGCTTGGCGGCGAAGCGGCCGACGCCGCGCGCTTCTCGCATATCCACCACGGACTGGTCGGGGAAGCAGCGCTGGATGTACCCGAACGTGTCCGCCCGGACGCGGACGGGCTTGCCGCCGGCGGGCGTGAGGGCTTCCTTGAGCAGGTTGGAGAGCTGGTCGCCCAGGGCGCCCGAGCCCGAGAGCTGGACGTTGCCGTGGTCGTCGGTCTGCCCGCCCTTGATCAAGGTCGCGCCGATGGGCGTGCCGTCGGCGGTGCAGATGCCCTCGGAGACCGCGATGTGGCAGCGCTTCCGCTGCTCGTAGACCTTGGCGACGTCGTTGCAGAACAGCTCGGTGTCGAAGGGGACCTCGGGGACGTAGATCAGCTGCGGGCCGTCGGTGGATTTCTCGATGCGGTCGTCGCGCCGGGCCAGCGCGCTGGCCGCCGTCAGGAAGCCCGCGTGGCGCCCCATGATCACGTTGATCTTGATGCCCGGGAGCGAGATGTTGTCCAGAAAATCCGCCATGCACGCCTGCGCGACGAACCGCGCGGCGGACGGGAACCCGGGCGTGTGGTCGTTCTCGACGAGGTCGTTGTCCACCGTCTTGGGAATGTGGAAACACCGCAGCTCGTACCCGGAGTTGTTGGAGAGCTCGTTAACGATGCGGCAGGTGTCGCTCGAGTCATTGCCGCCGATGTAGAAGAAGTAGCGGATGTCGTGCTTCTCGCACGCCTTGAAGATGCGCTCGCAGTACGCGGCGTCGGGCTTGTCGCGGGTGGACCCGAGCCCGGCGCTGGGCGTCTTGGCGAGCAGCTCGAGCCGGTCGTGGGCGAGGTCGGTGAGGTCGTGGAACTCGCCGGTGGTGAGCCCGGCGACGCCGTGGCGCATGCCCAGGATCTTCTTGATCGGGCTGCCCGGCGTGCCCGCCCCGCCGACGCGGAGCCCCTGGACGACGCCCACGAGCGACTGGTTGATGACGGCGGTCGGCCCGCCGGACTGCCCGATGACCGCGTTTCCGGGGATGAGATCCGCCATGCGCTGCTCCGTGTGCAAAATCCGGGTGAACGGGGCAAGCCTACGCCCGTGCCCGTGGGCGGCCCAAACAGGGCGAAAGCCGGTTCGGAGCCCGTGTTCACGCCCCGCGCCGGGGGCCGAATCACGGGTTGGCCGGCTTGGTCAAAGTCACCCTCCCAGACCCCCGATTTGAGTGAAGCTCCCCCACCCCTCACCGGTAGACTTCTCACCATGGCATACCCCACCCGCGTTTCGTTGATGCCCGCCCTCGCGGCGGGCCTGGTCGCTTCCGCCGCTGCCCTGTCGGGGGCGCAGCCCTCGTCGAACTCTCCGCTCGTGCCGCCGCCCAACGGGATGCGCTCGGCCGAGCCGGACCGGTGGGCGATCGTCAACGCGACGGTGCACCCGCGGCCGGGCGAGTCGATCGAAGCGCGGACGGTGCTGATCGCCGACGGCGTGATCGAGGGCGTCGTCGCGGCGGACGGGGCGGACGTCGTCGGGTACCGCGTGTTCGATGCCCAGGGCATGCACGTGTACGCCGCGTTCATTGACGCGGGCATCGAGGTGGACACGCCCATGCCCGACGCGGACGAGCCCGGGCGCCACTGGATCCCGAGCGTGACGCCGCGCCGGCGCGCGCTCGACGGCGTGGGGCTGGTCGAGAAGGAACGCGAGCGTCTGCGCGGGCTCGGGTTCGGGGCCGCGGCGATCGCGCCCGAGGACGGCATCTTCCGCGGCGTCGGGGCCGTCGTTTCGACCGCCAAGAACCCCGAAGACCCCAGCGCCGGCACGGCGCCGGTCTATTCGGACGGCGTCTTCCACAGCGTCGGGTTCGACCGCGACCGCTCCAGCTCCGTCCGCGCCTACCCGGGCAGCGTGATGGGCGCCGTCTCGATCGTCCGCCAGGTCTTCTCCGACGCGGCGTGGCAGCAAGCGATCGGCGGGGAGCCCAACGCGATCTCCCCGCTGAACTTCCCGTTCCCCGTCGTGTTCGACTGCGAGAGCGAGATGATGGTGCTGCTGAGCGACGGCATCGCCCGCGAGTTCGGCAAGAGCGCCATCTTCCGCGGCTCGGGCACCGAGTACAAGCGCCTCGACGCGATCGCGGCGACCGGGTACCCCGTCATCGTGCCGCTGCGGTTCCCGAGCAAGCCGGACCTGACCATGCCCGGGGCCGTGGACGCGGTGGACCTCGCGACGCTGATGGAATGGGAGCAGGCGCCGACCAACGCCCGGCGACTCGCCGACGCGGGCCTGCCCGTCGCGATCACCTCGGCCAACCTGCCCAAGGGGGCGAAGTTCGACGACAACATGCGCCGCGCGATCGACGAGGGCGGGCTGACGCCCGACGCCGCGCTCGCGATGGTGACCACGACCCCCGCGTCCATCTTGGGCGTCGAGGACATTCTGGGCACCGTCGAGACCGGCAAGATCGCCAGCGTGCTCGTCACCTCGGGCCCGGTGTTCGAGGAAGACACCGAGCGGCGCGCGATCTGGATCGACGGCGTCCGTCACGACCTCGAAGACGCCGACGACTTCCCGCTCGACGGCGCGTGGACCATCCACTTCGGCGCCGACGCGACAAACATGGGCCTGACCTTCAACGAGGGCAAGATCACCTACACCGAAGGTGATGAAAAGACCAAGGCCCGCGGCGCGAGCGTGGACGCGGGCTCTTTCCACGCCCTCGTCGATCAGACCGACGACGGCGAGACCGGCACCTACATCCTCTCGGGCACGCTCGCCAGCTCCGGCACGATCGTCGGCACGGGCGTGGACCCGCAGGGCAACGCCTTCCAGTTCACCGCCGAGCGCAACGCCGACGCGGCCGACAGCGACGATGAGGACGACAAGGACGATCAAGAAGACAAGAAGACCGACCCCGCCCCCGAGGACCTCGGCGGGTACCCCTTCGGCGCCTACAGCGTCGCGGAGATCCCGAGCGCCAACCCCGTCCTGTTCACCAACGCGACGGTCTGGACCTCCGGGCCCGCCGGCGTGATCGAGAACGGGTTCGTCCTGATTGCCGACGGCGAGATCGACTCGGTCGGCTCGATGGGCGACGTTCCCTCCGTGCCCAGCACCATCACCACCATCGACTGCGACGGCGCGCACATCACGCCGGGCCTGATCGACGCGCACTCGCACACCGGGCTCTTCCGCTTCGGCGTGAACGAGGCGGGCCAGGCCGTCACAGCCGAGGTGCGGATCCACGACTCGCTCGACCCGGGCGATGTGAACTTCTACCGCCAGCTTGCCGGCGGCATCACCGCCGTCAACTCGCTGCACGGGTCGGCCAACCCGATCGGCGGGCAGAACGCCGTCCACAAGAATCGATGGGGCTCGCGCCACCCGGACGACATGCTCCTCGAGGGCATCCCCTCGGGCATCAAGTTCGCGCTGGGCGAGAACGTCAAGCAGTCCAACTGGGGCGACAAGTACACGACCCGCTACCCGCAGACGCGGATGGGCGTGGAGACGATGATCCGCGACCGGTTCACCGCCGCCCGCGCCTACGCCGCCGAGCGCGACAGCGCCGGCGAGCGCGGCCAAGAGCTCGCCGAGCTGCAGGGCGAGATCCAGGCGATGCAGCAGGACATCGGCTCGCGTTACCCGCCCGCCGCGATCAACTGGGCGTTCCTCCCCGAGTACCAGCGCGACGCGAACTGGGACGCGCTCCAAGCAACCGGCCAGGTCAACGGCGTGGACCGCGCGGCGCTCCTCCGCGACATCGCCGGGGCCCGCGCGCTCTTCAACCGCGCCTCACGGGTCCAGAAGAATCTCCTCCAGCGGCGGGACCTCGAGCTCGAGGCCCTCGCCGAGATCCTCGCCGGCGACCGCCTGATCCACTGCCACTCGTACCGCCAGGACGAGATCCTGATGCTCTGCCGCGTCGCCGAGGACTTCGGGTTCAAGATCGGCACGTTCCAGCACGGGCTCGAGGTGTACAAGGTCGCCGAGACAGTGCGCGAGCACGCGATCGGCGCCTCCATCTTCTCCGACTGGTGGGCGTACAAGGTCGAGGTGCAGGACGCGATCCCGTACGCCGGCCCGATCCAGCACGAGGTCGGCGTGCTCACCAGCTTCAACTCCGACGACAACGAGCTGGCCCGGCGCATGAACCTCGAAGCCGCCAAGGCCGTCAAGTACTCGGGCGGGCGCGTCACCCCCGAAGAAGCGCTCAAGTTCGTCACCATCAACCCCGCGATCCAGCTCGGTGCCCAGGCCATGATCGGCTCGCTCGAGCCGGGCAAGCACGCGGACCTCGTCGTCTGGTCCGGCGACCCGCTCAGCACCTACTCCCGCACGCTGCGGACGTACGTCGACGGGCGCGAACTCTTCTCCGAAGCGATCGACGCGGCCCACCGCGAGCGGATCGCGTCCGAGCGCGTGCGTCTGATCCGGAAGATCGTCGCCGCCCCGGATCGCGCCGAGGACAAGGCCGACGAAGCCGACCCCGATGCCGAGCCCGACGAGGGCGAAGACCCCGAGCGCCGGCGCTCGCTCCTGGCCCGTGTCCAGCTCGACGCGCACGACGCCGAACTCCGCAACCAGCAGGGCGTCTGCGGGTGCGGCTGGTTCGGCGCGGGCATCGACCTCGAATAGGAACCCCCTCCTCCCCCGTTGCCGGCGGGGAAGTGTCACGCAACGCGTGACGGAGGGGGCCTTCACAACCTTCGTCCCACCATCAATGAACGCTGCCACGAGACCAATCATGATCACCAAAGCACGCACCGCGACGCTCGGGTCCCTCGCCCTCTCGCTCGCCGCCACCGGCGCGATGGCCCAGGACCTCACCCACTCCGCCCCCGCGCAGGACCACGCCGTCTTCATCACCGGCGGCACCGTCCACACCGTCTCGGGTGAGACCATCGAAGACGGCGTCGTCGCGTTCAACGAAGGTCGCATCACCATCGTCGGCGACCGCGCGACGGTGATGTCCCGCATCTCGCTCTCGCAAGACACCGAGATCATCGACGCGTCCGGCAAGCACGTCTACCCGGGCCTCATCGCCCCCGCGACGCGCCTGGGCCTGACCGAGATCAACGCCGTCCGCGCCATGCGCGACTACAACGAGGTGGGCGAGTTCACCCCCGAGGTCCGCGCCGCCGTCTCCGTCAACCCGGACTCCACCCTCATCCCCGTCGCCCGCTCCAACGGCATCCTCCTCTTCGGCACCTTCCCCGCCGGCGGACGCATCCCCGGGCGGGCCTCGGTCATGCGCGCAGACGGCTGGACCTGGGAAGACATGGCCGCCGACGACAGCGCCGGCATGGTCATCAACTGGCCCGCCGTCCGCCCGCGCCACCAACGCTTCGCCGGCGACACCTCCCGCAAAGACCGCCAGAAGGAAATCAAGAAGCAACTCGACGAGCTGAACGATTTCTTCGACGGCGCCGAGGCGTACATCGACGCGACCGCCGCCGACGAGTCTCACGCGACGGATCTTCGCTACGAAGCGATGCGAGCGTTCCTCGCCGATGAGGATCCCAAGCCCGTCTTCATCAACGCCAACGACGCCGACCAGATCACCTCTGCCGTGACGTGGTCGATCGGTCGCGGGCTCCGCCCCGTCATCGTCGGCGGGCGAGACGCGCTGTCGGTGTCCGACCTGCTCGTCACCAACAACGTCCCCGTCATCCTCCGCGGCACGCACGTCTTCCCCAAGCGCACCGACTCGGCGTACGACGACGCGTACACAACCCCCGCCCGCCTCCAAGCCGCCGGCGTCTCGTGGTGTCTCGACTCGGCCGACCGCGACGGCAACGTCCGCAACCTCCCCTACGAAGCCGCCCGCGCCGCCGCCTACGGCCTCGACCCGGCCGTTGCCCTCCGCTCGATCACCCTCTCATCCGCCGAGATCCTGGGCATCGCCGACGACTACGGCTCGCTCGAATCGGGCAAGTCCGCCACCCTCATCGTCACCGACGCCGACTGCCTCGAAGTCACGTCCAACGTCGAGCTCGCCTTCATTGACGGCAAACGAATCGACATCTCCAACAAGCAGACCAAACTCCGCGACAAGTACCGCGACAAGTACCAGCAGCTCGAGCTGATCGAGCAAGACAACGATTGACGTAACTGTCTCGACCAAGTCAGCCCCATCCTCCCCCGCGTGCGGGGGAGGTGTCCGCAAAGCGGACGGAGGGGGTCTTCTCTTCCACCCTCTCCCCTCCGGGGAGAGGGCCGGGGTGAGGGGTCGAGATTCTTCCTCTACGGCCTCAGCTCCGACTCGCCCCACAGCCTTCGCATCGTCCCGTCCGAGTGCGGCGTCTCCAGCTGCGCCGTCAACCGCACCGACCCCTCCTCGATCGCCACCGACCCGTCCGCCCCCGGCATCATCCGCACCACCCACTCGGGCACCTCACCCAAGACGATCCGGTACGTCCGGCTCGACGGGTCGTAGTGCCGCGCGTTGTCCTCGTCGCTCCAAAGCGACACGTCCCAGCGCACCTCGTCCTTCCCTGTCCCCGCACGCTCGCCCTGCGGCCGCAGCAGCTGCACCGTCAGCAGCCCCGCCCCCTTCACCGTGTCGCCCCACTCATCCTTGAGCTCCACGTGCAGCACAACCTGCGCCTGCCCCTCCGCGTCCCGGTCCAGCCGCGTCAACGGGAACACCCGCAACGCCACCGGCTCGAACGGGCCCGGCGCCCGCCACCCCGCGCGCACCTGGCTCGCCGGCCGGTTGCCCAGCCACGACCCCGTCTCCGCGCACCCACCCAGAACGAGCAGGGCCCCGCCGACCAGCGCCCACGATGTTCGATGTCCCAGCATCCGCGCAGTCTAAGCGGCTTCGCCCGTCGGCCGCAGCCGCCCCAGCATCGCCACCAATCCCCGCTGGCACGACTCGAGCGATGCCAGCGCCCGCGTGTTGTCCCCCAACGCCGCGATCAGCACGTCCGTCTCCCGCCGCTCACGCATCAGCCGCTCGTGCACCTCGGTCATCTGCCGCTCCCGCGCCCCCGCCGCCCGACGCTCGGCCAGCCACATCCAGCACACCAGCCCCGCCACCCCAAACTGCGCCAGCGCCGCCAGCTCCGCTTCCATCGCCATCTCCCAATCCTCCCCCCTCCCCGACGGGGGAGGTGTCCGCGAAGCGGACGGAGGGGGCCAAGCTTCCTCCCTCTCCCCTCCGGGGAGAGGGCCGGGGTGAGGGGTCTTCAGAACCCAACCCCTCAGTGCGTCACCCGCCGGAACGTCGCCTCATACCGCACGCTCCACACCCGCCCCCGATCGACCACCCCGAGTTCCTCGTACGAGATCATCGTCATCGCCGCCCAGGTGCGCCCGTCGTTGTCGATCAGGTCCCCCTTCTTCTCGGGCAGCTCCGCCTCCGCCGCCACCGCCTCGCGCAGCGCCCACAGCGTCGCCTCGTCCGGCGCCACCAGCCGCCCCGAGACCGACATGATCTCCTCCTTCGCCCCGGTCACCTCGCTCCCCGTCCCGTCGTCGTGCGGCTGCTGAAACTGCACCCACTTCGGGATCACCAACAACCGCCGCGCCGGCGCCGTCACCCGGTGCGGCCCAGACCCAAAGATGTCATTCCCACGAAACGAGCTCATCGCAGCCTCCTTCCTCCCCCGCGCGCGGGGGAGGTGTCATGCGGAGCATGACGGAGGGGGTTTTCGCCCCACTCACGCGTCATCAACCGCCACCGGGTCCGTCCCCCCGTCGATCGACGTCGCCACCAGCACCACACGCCGCACACTCCCGCGCCGCAGCGACACCTCGTAGCTCACGCTCTCGACCACCGCCGTCATCGTCAGCTCCCGCGAAGGCAGGTCCGTCGACGTCGGCGCCGTCGTAAACGCCAACGCCCCCGACTCCCCGGGCTTTGGCGTGTCCATGTCCTCGCCCAGCAGTTCCTGAACAACCTCCACCCGCACCCGCTGCTCGCTCACGTCCGCCAGCACCGCGTGCGGCCCCGAGTCCGACCACTCCACCAGCATCCGGTGCGCACTCCGCCCGATCGCCACCGACGCGACATTCCCCCACGTCACCTCGCCGAACGTCACTTTCCTCGGATTCAAAAGAAGCATCCCACCCCCACTTCCTGATTGCTCACTGCAGACTGCCCACTCAGCCCCTGACAAACTGAATCACGTTCAGCCGCCGCGTCGCGTCGGGCACCCCGTCCCCGTCCAGGTCCACCCGCGCCGCCGCCCGCTGGCGCTCGTCGCTGAACCGCATCCGGTACGCCTCGGCCCGCTCGCCCATCTCCGTCCCCACCGGCCCCGCTGCGCTCGCCGCCGAGTAGATCGCGTGCAACGCCCCCAGCGCCTCGAGACGCGCCAACGCCGACGGGTTCGTGATCGCCGACTCCGCCAGCGCGTCGTCCGACCCGTCCCCGTCCGGCTCGATCCCAAGCATCCGAAGCACCCGCCGGTGCACGCCCGCCAACACCGCCGCGAACGTGTACACCTCGATCTTCACGCTCGCGTCCACCGCCAGCGGGATCGGCGCATCCTCCACGATCCCGCGCACCCGCGACACCGTCAGCGTGCTCGCCCCAGTCCGCTCGATCACCTCGACCGGCGCCCCGTCGATCAACGCGACCATGCCGGGCCCGACACCCACCGCTTCAAAGTCCGGCCCGCCCGTGCTCAGCGTCAGCGTTATCCCCGACACCCCGCCCCCGCCCACGCTCACCCGCTGCGCCGTCCACGCCGCGTCCCGGAACACCCCGGGTTCGAGCACCACCAGATCCCGATCCGTCGCGAACGCCATCCTCAATCCCCCTTCCTCCCCCGTGTGCGGGGGGAGGTGTCCGCGAAGCGGACGGAGGGGGTCTTCCCCTTCATCACGCCCGCGTTACAACCCATCCCAAACCCCGGGCCGCGGTCTCCCGCCTGCCCGGAGCGTCACGCCGGGTCCCCCCGAACCCCAGCGGACTTCACCCGCTCACACCGCCAGGCCCGAGATCACCCCGTGCGCGTTCTCGTTCTTGAACTCCAGCGTGTACTCACCGATCACCTGCCCGCGCACCGAGTCCCCCGCCGGCGCCAGCGGCTTGAAGTGGAAGCTCCGCCCCTGCAGCGGCATCACCTGCACCCGACTCGAGTCCAGCAGCATCAGCGTGTCCGAAGGCACCCACCGGCTCATCACCACCCGGCACACCCCGAAGTCGCTCTCGTACACGCTGATCAGGTCCCGGTACGCCTCGTCCTCGGGCAGGTACGCCCGGCTGCCCGACGCGAACCCGTTGATGCGACGCTTCTGCGCCCCGCCCACCAGGATCGTGTCGATGTTCCCCGACGACTGATCCCAGATCGCCTTGAGCGCCGCGTTGAGCACCTCCTCGTTCAGCCCGTCGTCCCCCGCGCCGTCCCCGTCCGGGATGCCACCAGCACCCGGCGCAAACCGGTTCGTCGAGATCAGCCGCAGCATCCCGTTCATCGAGCGCCTGATCGTGGACGTCCCCTGCTCGTCGCCCGTCGGCGCCACGCCATTGATGACGCAGTTCTCAAGATCCCGCAACAGCTCGCGCATCCGCTCCTGCTTCTGGAAGTCCACCTCGTCATCAATCCCGTACGCCCGCGCCGCCTGCATCGACCCCGAGATCTCCACCGCCTCGGTCAGGATCTGCGTGAAGTTCCGCTTGCGCACCCGTGACGTAAACCGCGCGTCCGGCGCGTCGTCGCCCTCGAGCGCCGCGTTGCCGATGATCAGCAGCTCCATATTGTCCGCCAGCGTCGCCGCCGTCGTCCCGCCGTACCCGCGCACCACCTGCAGGATCTTCAGGTCCGTGTCCACACCCGTGATCAGCATCACCTCGCCGCTCTGCCCCGGACGTACCAGGTCTCCGACCTGGAACACCGTCGCGGTATCGACGATCAGCCCCGTCACCGTCTGCGGGTCCGGGCTGAACACCGTCTGGTTGATCTGCCCCCGGTTCGCCAGCAGCGTGTCCTCCACCCACTCGTGCACCGTGCTCAACGCCGCCCGCTTGGCGTCCCCGATGTGATCCAAGAACGGCGTCTCGTGCGGGCTCACGATCCCGATCACGTCCGACACGTCCTCCACCAACTCCGGCAGGTCACTCCCGCCCGAGTACGTCGCCTTCCCCGTAAACGCCATCCCGTCCTCCTCTGTGTTCTTCCTCCCTCTCCCCACTGGGGAGAGGGCCGGGGTGAGGGGTCTTCATCCCCGCTCACCACGCCACGATCCACCCGTCCTCACGCACCCCGCCGCTGCCGCAGATACGCCAACAGCGCCCGCCGATCCCCGCTCGCACGCGCCTCCTCAGCCAGCTCACCCAGGTCCGCACCAAACCCCGAAGACTCCACCGCCGCACTCATCGCCGACGACCGCCCTCGCGCCCGCCGGGCGCCCCCGCGGAACAAGAACGGCTTCTCCCGCCGCAATTCCTCCACCGCCGCCCGCACGTCCGGCTCGCCCATCGCCGCCACCGCCACCTCCGTCAGCAGCGCCACCGTCTCCGCGTCCAGCGCCTCGGCTTCCACCGCCGCCCGCTCGATCTCGTGCCGACGCTCTGTGCCCGCCAACGCCTCGCGAACCTCGATCAACTCGTCTTCAAGACCTGCGACCCGTGCCTCAAGCGCCTCGTTCTGCGCCTCAAGCTCGCCGACAAGCTCCTCCAAATCCTCACCACGCTCCTCACGCACCGCGTCCAGCCGCACCGTCGGCCTCCCACCCGGCTCGCCCGCGCCAACCTCCGGATCGATCGGCCCCTCGCCCGGCCCCCCTGGTCCCTTCATCTCGCGCCCCCTCTCGACTCCCGCCACGCCATCACGCCACGCCCGGGTCGCCCGACCCATACCCCAGCTCCGCGAGCACACGCTCACGATCCACGCCCAGCTCCCGCTTGTCGCCGCCCGACGCCACGTCCTCCACCGGCGAACTCGGAAGCGCATCCGGCCACGCCACCCGCAACCCCCGCTCACCCTCAGATGTCATCAACACGCCCGACGCCGCGAGCGCCTCCAGCACAAGCCCGCTCGCCGCCGTGATCCCGTGCCCGTACGTCACACGCTTCCGCGCCGTCTTCGCCAACAAACTCAACAGCGTGATCCGCAACGCGTTCGCACTCGTCAGGTTCCCCACCCGCGCCCGCACCACGCCCCCCGCCAACGGCGGCACCGCGCTCACCTTGTCCATCGCCTCGCGGATCTCACCGATGTGCGACTCCTCGCTCGGGCTCGCACCATCACCTCCAAACGACTCGATCGACGCGTCCGGGTTATCCGTGCTCCACACGCTCCCCGGCGTCACCGGCACCCGGTCAAACCCGTCGAGCCCCTTCGCCAGGTACATCCGGAAACTCTGCATCGTCACCCGGCTCGCACGATCGCTCAGCCGCGTGTTCAACTCATCCTGCAACGGGATCAACGCCTCCACCTCGCCGAGCCCCGAGTACCGGAACGGCTGGCTCCCGTTCTGCACGTGCACGATCGGCACCACATCGGGCAGCAGCACGCTCGTGCGCTCCGCGACGACCTCCCCGTCCTCGAGCCGACGCCACCGCCCCGGCTCGAATACCTCGGTCACGTTCCC
>BQJQ01000085.1 GCA_021604785.1 Phycisphaeraceae bacterium | reverse complement strand
CACGACATTGGCAGCCGCCGACACGACGGGGCACGCGACGGCCGTCGCGGGGCCCGCGTGGGCGCTGCTCATCCCGCTCTTCCCGGTGCTCGGGTTTGTCCTCTGCGGCATCTTCGCCGCGACGGGCAACAAGACCAAGCTCCCCGCGTGGTCCACCGTCATCGGGCTGGGCGTCTCGTTCGCCCTCACGGTCGCGCTGTTCTTCCACTGGCAGTCCGCCGGCGGCGGGGCGATGACCATCAAGGCGTGGGAGTGGTTCGACATCGGCTCGCCCGGGGCGGACTTCACCGCCTCGTTCAGCTTCTACGTCGATTCGCTCACCATCTATTGGATGCTCTTCGTCACCGGGCTCGCGACGCTCATCGGGCTCTACGCCAGCGAGTACATGTCCCACGACGTCGGCGCAGGGTACTGCCGTTTCTTCGCGGCCTTCAACCTCTTCGTCTTCTCCATGGCCTGCCTCGTCATGGGGGCCAACCTCGTCATGCTCTACCTCGGCTGGGAGGGCGTCGGGCTCTGCTCGTACCTGCTCATCGGGTACTTCTACAAGAAGCCCAGCGCCGTCGCGGCGGCCAAGAAAGCCTTCATCGTCAACCGCATCGGTGACGTCGGGCTCGCCCTGGGCATCTACCTCACGTTCGTCCACTTCGGCACCGTCGAGTATTCCGAGCTGTTCGCGAGCGAGAAGCTCCAGGGCTACCTCGCGTCCGCCAGCGCCGGCTCGTTCGGCGACATCCCCCTCGCCGCCCAGGGCATCGCCCTGCTGCTGATGGTGGGGGCGTTCGGCAAGTCCGCCCAGTTCCCGCTCTACGTCTGGCTGCCCGACGCGATGGAGGGCCCGACCCCCGTCTCGGCCCTCATCCACGCGGCGACCATGGTCACCGCGGGCGTCTACCTCGTCGCCCGGTTCTACCCGCTCTTCCTCGCGTCTCAGTGGGCCTTGCCCATCGTCGCGTGGGTCGGCGCTGGGACGGCGTTGCTCGCCGCGACCATCGCGATGGCCCAATTCGACATCAAGCGCATCATGGCGTACTCGACGGTCAGCCAGCTCGGGTACATGTTCGCCGGGCTGGGCGTCCTGACGCCCACCGGCGGCGCGTACCACGTGCTCACGCACGCGTTCTTCAAGGCGCTGCTCTTCCTCGCGTGCGGTGCCGTCATGCACGGCTTCGCCGGCCAGCTCGACCTCCGCAAGCTCTCGGGCCTGCGCCGCGTCAAGGGCTGGTTCATTGTCACGCTTGGTATGTTCATCGGGTGCATCAATCTCGCGGGCGTGCCTTTCACAGGCGGGTTCTTCTCCAAGGACACGATCATCGCCGAGTGCTTCGTCACGCCCGGCGCCTCGCCCATCGGGTGGGTCCTGCTGATCACCGCCGGGCTGACGGCGTACTACACCTTCCGCGTCTTCTTCCGCGTCTTCATGGGCCCGACCGAGTACCACCCGGGCGACGACCTGCCCGACCACGACGAACATGGTGATGGTGGGGCGCACGGCGAGGAGCACGCCCACGACACCGGCGAGCACACGGACCACCACGCGAACCACTTCCACCCGCACGCGCCGGGCTGGGCGATCAACACCGTCCTGCTTGTGCTGACCGTCTTCTCGTTCGCCTCGACGGGCCTCTACTACTTCGGCGGCAAGGACGTCGACGTCCACGGCCACACCGTCCACGCCAAGCACTACGCCCAGGCGATGGTCCTCGAATCCACCGCCGCGTACGTCACGCCCTACGACCACCACGCCTTCCACCCGGACGACCACGCCGGCGACCACGCGGACGACGCGACGCACGCCGCGGACGACGCGCACGCGGCAACAGACCACGCCGCCGACGCGCACGCGGCGCTCGCCGGCATCGGCCCGCAGGGCGTCATCGCGGAGCCGCTGAGCTTCTACGGCTACGACCCCCACAAAGCGATGTACTACGTCTCGGGTGCCGTCGGCGCGATTGGCATCCTGCTCGCCGCGATGCTCCACTGGGTCGGCCGCAAGGACGCCGCCCACTGCGCGATGGACCCGATCGCCGCCCGCTTCGGCCCCATCCCGCGCTGGGCCGAGAACAAGTGGTACGTGGATGAGTTCTACGACGCGACGCTCCGGCGCCCGCTGCTGGGCATCAGCACCTGGGTCTTCGCCGCCTTCGACCGGTTCATCATCGACGGCCTCCTCGTCAACGGCGTGGGCTACCTCCCCCGCATCGTCGGCTCGCTCATCCGCCCGGTGCAATCCGGCAAGCTCCACGCGTACGCCTCGGGCATGGCCGTCGGCATCGTGGCGCTGCTGCTGATCGTCGTGCTCACGCTCGTGAAGTCGGGGGGCCTGTCATGAGTCCCCTCTGGCTGATCGCGATGGTCCTCGTCCCCGCGGCCTTCGGGCTCATTATCGCGTTCGGACGCGAGGAGAACGCTCGGGGCACCGCCCTCGTCGGCTCGTTCCTATCAGCGATCCCTGTGCTCGGCGGGCTCTTCCTTTTCGACTATTCGAACGCCGCCGCCTTCCAGGGGCGCGGCACACTGAGCTGGATCCCCGAGTTCGGGCTCGACATCTCCATCGGCATCGACTCGGTCTCGCTGCTGCTCATCGCGTTGAGCGCCCTGCTCGGGCCCATCTGCGTCGGCGCCAGCTGGACGGCGATCAAGCAACGCAAGCGGTCCTTCTACGCGTGGCTGCTGATCTTGCAGGGCGCCATGATCGGCGTCTTCTGCGCCCGCGACCTGATGCTGTTCTACATCTGCTTCGAGTTCACGCTCCTGCCCATGTTCGTGCTCATCCGCCAGTACGGGTCGGACCCGGAGATGCGCATCCGCGCCGCGACCAAGTTCTTCCTCTACACCTTCACCGGCTCGCTGCTCACGCTCGCGGGCCTGGTCTACGTCGCGTGGATCGGTGCCCAGCAGGCCGGCGCCTGGTCGCTCGACATCGGGTATCTCACCGGCGTCGCCCAGTCGATGAACGCAACCCAACAGAGCTGGGTTCTCGCAGCCCTGCTCGCCGGGTTCGCCGTCAAGGTCCCGCTCTTCCCCGTGCACACCTGGCTCCCCTTGGCCCACACCGAGGCCCCGACCGCCGGTTCGGTCATCCTCGCCGGCGTGCTGCTCAAGCTGGGAACCTACGGCTTCTTCCGCTTCGCGATGATGATGACGCCCGGCGCGTTTGCCGAGCACGCGCCGATGCTCGCCGTCCTCGCGATCATCGGCGTCATCTACGCGGGCCTGATCTGCTGGGTGCAGACCGACGTCAAGAAGCTCGTCGCGTACTCCTCGGTCAGCCACCTCGGCTTCTGCGTGCTCGGGCTGCTCGCCGCCAACCGCACCGGCGTCAACGGGTCCGTGCTTTACATGCTCTCCCACGGCCTGAGCACCGGCGCGCTCTTCCTCATGATCGGCTTCATGTACGAGCGCTACCACACCCGCGACATGCGACAAGTCGGCGGGCTCGCCTCCAAGATGCCCGTCTGGGCGACGTTCATGGTCTTCTTCACCATGGCCTCGGTCGGCTTGCCCGGGCTCAACGGCTTCCCCTCCGAACTGCTGTGCCTCATCGGCACGTTCCAGTCCGACGCGCAGTGGGTCGCGTCGGGCGAGCCCGGCGCCGAGGGCGGCTTGCTCGGCCCGTGGTACGCCGCCATCGCCGCCACCGGCATGATCGTCGCCGCGATCTACCTGCTCTACATGGTCGGCAAGATCTGCTTCGGCTCGCTCCGCGAGCCCGAGCACCACGCCGAGCATGAGCACGAGCTGCCCGCGGACCTGACGCGCCGCGAGATCGCGGTCCTCGTCCCGCTCGCCGTCGGGTGCGTCTTCTTCGGGCTCTACCCCAAGGCGCTCACCGACCCGATCGCGGCACCGGTTGACGTCGCCGTGCAAACGGTCCTGACCGGGCACACCCCCGACGGCCCGATCACCCCCGCGCACACCGAGCCCGAGCACAACGCGGACACGCACACCGAGGGCGAGCACTGATGGAAGACAAGCTCGTCCAGATCGGCCCCGAGGTCGCCCTGTTCATCGCGACGTGCGTCGTCATGATCGTCGGGCTCTGGCCCAACCTCCGTGTCCGCACACTCGTCACGCCGATCGCCGCCTTCGCGCTCGTGATCGCCGGCCTGCTGGCGCTCAACTCGCCCGCGCCCACCGACGCGATGTACCCCGAGCTTGCCCGCTTCGCCAAGACCATGATCGCCGCGGTCGGGCTGCTGCTCGTGCTGCTGCTGCCCGGCGTGGTGGACCGAGACCTCGAGGCCCGCGCCGCCGCGGGCGATGAGGCGTTCGAGCCCATCAAGTCCACCCGCGCCGAGTTCTACGCCTTCTTCCTCTTCTCCCTCACCGGGCTGATGCTCTGCGCGAGTGCGGACTCGCTCATCTGGCTCTTCCTCGCGCTCGAGCTCACCAGCCTGCCGACGTACATCATGGTCACCATGTCCACCCGCGGCACCCGCAGCCAGGAAGCCGGCGTCAAGTATTTCTTCCTCGGCGCGATGGGCGCCGCCGTCTTCCTCTACGGCTTCGCCTTGCTCTACGGCGCGACGGGCACGACCAACCTCCCCGCGATTGCCAGCGCCTTCGCCGCCGACGGCATCGGGCCGATCGGTATCGCCGGGCTGCTGCTGGCGATCGTGGGCGTCTCGTTCAAGATCGCCGCGGTTCCGATGCACTTCTACACGCCCGACGTCTACCAGGGCGCGCATAGCTCGGTCAGCGCGATGCTCGCGTTCGTGCCCAAGACCGCCGGCTTCATCGCGCTCATGCTCCTGTGCGGGCTCGCCGGCTGGCACTTCGGCGAAGACGCCGGCGCCCTTCCGCCCGCGCTGCACATCACGCTCTGGATCGTCGCCGCCCTCACCATGACCATCGGCAACGTCATGGCGACGGTGCAGACCTCCGTCAAGCGCATGATGGCCTACTCCTCGGTCGCGCACTCGGGCTACATGCTCGTGGGCCTGCTCGCCGGGCCCGGGCCCGAGTTCGCCCGCTCGGGGCTTGCCGCGGTGCTGTTCTATCTGCTCTGCTACGGCGTGATGAACACGGGCGTCTTCGCCGTCCTCGCCTCGCTCGAGCGCGACGGACACGACGCCGACTCCATCGACGACATCCGAGGTTTGTGCAAGACCCGCCCCGTCCTCGGGTGGATCGTCGTCATCTGCACGCTCTCCCTGCTCGGCTTCCCGCCCCTGCTCGGGTTCGTCGGCAAGATCGGGCTCTTCACCGCGGGTATCTCGAACGACCTGCTCCCCTTGGTCGTCATCCTGGGCATCAACTCGGCGATCGCGGCGTTCTACTACCTCCGCATCGTCTGCGCCGTCTACCTCGATCCGCGCGACGACAAGGACACCCCGCCGGACCGCGCCCCGTTCCGCACCCGCTGGGCCGGCGCCGCGATCTCCGCCACCGGCGTCATCGTCCTGCTCGCCTTCGCGGGCCCGCTGATGTCCGCCAGCCACACCGCCTCGGTGCCCGCCCCCGTCGAGGTCGCCCCGGACAACCCGGCCCCGCGCCACACCGGCACGGACGACCGCGAAGACCCCTCGATCACCCACGCGGGATAATCACTCGTCTTCTTCGTCCTCGTCGTCGCCCTCGAAGGGCGTGATGCCGCCCTTGCGCCCGATGACACCCAACTGCAGCGACACGCCGATGACGGCGGTCCCGATCCATACGATCGCCCACGTCTGCGGGCTGAACGCGAGCGCATCCGCCCCCAGCCCCGCGAGCGAGCGGAGCAGCGCCACCGCCGCGGCCAGCCAGATCGCCCCGCCCAAGAGCGACGTGATCAACGCCGTCGCGCGCCGCGGGAAGATCACGCCCCCGATCAGGCCCACGAGCATCCCGACGATGCCTGAGCCCAGGATGACCAGCCGCTCGCGCGATGTCCGCGCGTCCCACTCGTCCACCGCCGCGTCGCGGGCGTACGCGAGGAACGCCCGGCTCTGCTCGGCGGCGTTGCGCACGTGCTCTTTCAACTGCTCGGTGTCTTCCTCGGAGAGCAGCCCCGACGCCGCCTCATCCGCACCCCGCTCGGCTGCGTCCGTGCCGATCCCCTCCGCGAGGTCCCGCAGCGCCTCGGACGCCTGATCCCGCATCGAGTCCGTCGAGTCGCGCAGCGCCTCGCCCGCGTCTTCCTCCGCCCCCTGCACAATCTCAGCGACCGACACATCGCCAGATCCCTCGGGCACATGCTGCAGATACACCAGCCCGGCGAACGTCCCCGCGACCGCGAAGACCACCCCGGCGCTCAGCGTGATGATCACCCGGAACAGCCCAATCGAGACCAGCCCGCCGACGATCGCCCCGATCACCAGCCCGATCATCCCCGGCCCGAGCGCGACGCCCGCGATCGTGATCTCGGGCAGCCCCGTCAGAGGCAGCAGCACCACGCCCGCGAACCCGCCCGCCGCCGCCCCGATCAGCAGAAACGCCGGCTTGAGCACCTTCCCGCCGAACAGCCACAGCACGATCCCCGCGACCAGCCACACCACCAACGCGACGGCTCCGCCCTGCGGCAAGCCCTCGCCCAGCGTCGCCGACGCGAGCGTCGTCCCCGGAATGGTCAGCGTCTCAATCATGCCTGGCGGTCGCTCATCCGGTCTTGTTGGGGGCCCCGGGCCCCGGTTTGCGGGAGATACTTGCACGACCGGATTCCCCGGTCCGCTCAACCGCCCCATCCTATTGGGCGATACCCTCACGCGCCCCCGCCCGGATCCACACGCCGAACGGCCCTCCATGCCCAAGAAGCCCGCCAAGAAGAAGTCGGCCAAGAAGCCCTCCACGGGCCAGACCGCGCGCCAAAAGCCCGCGTCCAAGAAGCCCGCGGGCAAGAAAACCACCGCGAAGAAGACCCCTGCGAGACAGCCCGCCCCCAAGAACGAGTCCGCCCGCGACTCCGCCGCCCTGGCCAGCCTCCGCACCAAGATCGATTCCCTCGACAAACGCCTCGTCAGCCTCCTCAACGACCGCGCCAAGCTCGTCGTCGAGGTCGGCAACCACAAACGCGGCACCGCCGTCCCCATCTACGCCCCGCACCGCGAAGCCGAGGTCCTCGAACGCGCCCTCGGCGCCAACAAGGGCCCCCTCTCCGGCCGCACCATCGAGGGCATCTACCGCGAGCTCATGTCCGGCTCCTTCGCCCTCGAGCAGCCGCTGCGGATCGGCTACCTCGGGCCCCCCGGCTCCAACTCCCACGCGGCGTCCGTCAAGCAGTTCGGCTCCTCCGTCGAGTACGAGGACCTGCACCTCATCTCGGGCGTCTTTACCGAGGTCATCCGCGGGCACGTCAACTACGGGCTCGTCCCGATCGAAAATTCCACCGGCGGCGGCATCACCGAGACGCTCGACGCGTTCATCGAGCATGCCCACGACATCTCGATCTACGCCGAGGTCCAGATCAACGTCCACCACGCGCTGCTCGCCAACTGCAAGCCCGCCGCGGTGCGCCGGATCCATTCCAAGCCCGAGATCTTCGCCCAGTGCCGCCAGTGGCTCGCGACGCAGTACCCGCAGGCCGAGCTGGTCGCCGCCGCCAGCAGCTCCAAGGCTGCGCAGATCGCCGTGGAAGAAGACAACAAGGCCCGCGAGATCGGCATGGCCCCCGGCGCCGCCGCCATCGGCACCGCGCTCGCCGGCGAGCTCTACGGGCTCAAAATCCTCTTCCCCCGCATCGAGGACAACCCCAACAACATCACACGCTTTTACGTCATCTCCCGCGAGCGCGCCAAGCGCACCGGCGACGACAAGACCTCGATCATCTTCCAGACCGAGCACGCCGCCGGCGCGCTCGTCGATGTCCTGGCCGTCTTCCGCGACGCGGGCATCAACCTCAGCCACATCGACAAACGCCCGAGCGGCCGCAAGAACTGGACCTATTCGTTCTTCATCGACGCCGTCGGCCACCGCGACGACGACGCGATGCGCGACGCGATCGACGAGGCCCGCGGGCACTGCCGCGAGCTCCAGGTCCTCGGCTCCTTCCCGCGGTCCAAGCGGATCCTCTGAACCCCCTTCTGCGAACGGTTCAAAGCTCTCCCGCCCCCGGGGGGCCGCTGGTTCGCAAGGTGTTCGGAAATGTGGGTCCGAAGAACAAAGTTCGTGAGCCGGTCCGCTTCTCTGCGCTTCCCCTAAGTGCAGCGAGTGGATAGCTTTGGGGTGGAGGCCGACGGCCCGCCCGCGTGGGTGGCCCGAAGGTGGGAGGGTGAGTCATGAGCAGTAATATCCGCGGGCACGTGTCCGCAGCGGCGTTGTTGATCGCGGCCTCTGGTGCGGCGTTTGCCCAGCCCATCCGCCCCTACGACGGCTCGTACAACAACGTGGTCAACCCCGACTGGGGCTCCACCGACGCGCGCCTCGTCCGCGCGACGCCCTCGGACTACGCCGACGGCATCTCCGCCCCCGCCGGCGCTGACCGCCCGGGCCCGCGCGAGATCTCAAACTCCTGCGCCGACCAAGGCCGCGACCCGATCTGGTCCAGCCGCGTGCTCACGAGCATGACGACCTTCTGGGGCCAGTTCATCGACCACGACATCGGCATCACCGAGCCGCCCGAGTCCGCGTTCGAGCCGATGATGATCATCGTCCCCGACGACGACCCGTTCTTCAACTCCGAGGTCACCCCCGTCCTCCCCTTCCTCCGCTCACGCTACGACCACGCGACCGGCACGGGCGTCGAGAACCCGCGCGAGCAGATCAACCAGATCACCGCCTACATCGACGCGTCGAACGTCTACGGCCACACCGCCGCGCGGGCCGCCGCGCTCCGCTCGGGCACGGACGGCAAGCTCCGCATGGGCCCGGATGATCTCCTCCCCGCGAACACCATGGGCATCGCCATGGCGAACCCGTTCGGCATCCCCGACGAAGCCCTCTTCGCCGGCGGCGACGTCCGCGCAAACGAAAACCCCGCCCTCACCTGCCTCCACACCGTCTTCGCCCGCGAGCACAACCGCAAGTGCGACGAATTGCTCGCCGCCGACCCGTTCCTCACCGACGAGCAGCTCTACCAGCGCGCCCGCACCTGGGTCGGCTCACTCATCCAGCACATCACCTACGACCAGTTCCTCCCCGCCCTGCTCGGCGCGGACGACCTCCCCCTCTACACCGGGTACGACAACACCGTCAACGCGGGCATCGCAAACGAGTTCGCCCACGGCGCCTACCGCGTCGGCCACACCATGGTCAACCCCCTGCTCGCCCGCTACGACGCGAACGGACAGGTCTTCGCCGACGGGCACCTCGACCTGCTCTCCTCGTTCTTCAACCCCGCCCCCGTCTTCGAACCCGGCGGCGTCGACGCCATCGTCCGCGGCATCGTCCGCCAGGCCTCCCAGGAAGTGGACATGCAGGTCATCGACGACCTCCGCAACCTCCTCTTCCCCGCAGGCTCGGGCGGCATGGACCTCGTCAGCGTCAACATCCAGCGCGGCCGCGACCACGGGCTCGCCTCCTACAACGCCCACCGCGTCGCCTACGGGCTCCCGCCCGCCAACGACTGGTCCGACGTCACCTCCAAGATCCTCGTCCAGGACGCCCTCGCCGGGCTCTATGGCACGCCCGACAACGCCGACCTCTGGATCGCCGGCCTCGCCGAGGACCACGCCTCCAACGCCTCGCTGGGCCCGACGTTCACCGCGATCATCGCCGACCAGTTCCGCCGCATCCGCGACGGCGACCGCTTCTGGTACGAGCGCATGCACTCGACCGCCGAGCTCGATGAGATCTACGCGACCACCCTCGCCGACGTCATCACGCGCAACACAAGCGTGACCGGCCTGCAGGCGAACCTGTTCTTCTTGAGCGTGGATTTCAACGCTGACGGGTTCATGAACGTCGACGACATCGACGCTTTTATCACGTTCTTCCTCGCCGCCGACGCACGGGCCGACCTCAACGGCGACGGCGCCCACAACGTCGACGACCTCGAGATCTTCGTGGACGCCTTCCTCACACTCTTCGGCTAAGCCCGCGAGCGCGGGTCATGCCCGAGCGCGTCACGCCGAAGAAGGCCGCTCCGGCTTCGCCGGCGGCTCGCCCTCGCCCCGGTCCTTCGGCGCCGACGGGTCCCGCGGCCGCCACACCGGGATGACGTTGCCCGACCCTGTCAGGTCGAGCGCGTCGAGCGGGTTCGCCGGCCGCTGCGGGCGAGGCGTGTTCGGGCGTACTGCGGGCTCGGCGTCCGCAGCCGCATCCTCGGCGCTCGTGCCGACCGGCCGGTGGGTTCCGGTCGGCGCGGCCGCCGGGCGAGGCGCCTCCGGGCCCCGGGCCACCGACGCCGCCGCACGCTCGGCACGCACGATCAGGTCCGTCAGCCGCTCGCCCGCGCCCTCCGCCCGCGTCTCCAGCCGGCGCGTCGCGTCCGCAAGGATCGTCTCCAGGTCCTTCGTCTGGTCCTTGAGCCGCTCACGCACGTCCGACGCCAGCTGCGCCGATTCCCCGATTTGCTCGCGCAGCACCGACTGAATCTTCACCAGCTCCGTGATCTGATCCGACGCCGACCGGATCGTCTCGGTCAGCAGCGGCACGCTCGACGCGATGTCTTCATACGCGTCATTCATCGGCCCCACGATCTCGGCCCGCTGCTCCAGCGTGCCAACCCGCTCGCCCGCATCGCGCACCGCCGCGTCCAGCGACTCCCGCGACGCGTCCGCGTTCGTGCTGAGCGTCTCAAGCTGCCCGCCGATCCGCTCGGCACGCCCCGCCGCAAGCTCGACGCGCGTCACCAGCGTCGTCGCATCGCCGTCGCCCCCGAGGATCTCGCCGAGCTTCCCCGCCGCCGTCTCGATCCCGGCGAACCGCGCGCCCAGTTTCTCCGCCTTCGCGTTGATCTCCGCGAGCAATTCCTTCGCGCGAACCTCCAACGCCGAGCTCGCGATGTCGCTCTGCTCCGCGACCGCCTCGGCCCGCGCCTGGATCGCCGTCACGCGCTCTTCGAGCTGCACGATCGTCGCCGCCGCGTTCGCCGCGGTCGTCCGCGCCGTGCGCTCGGCCGCGCCCAGCCGCTCGACGGTCTGCTCGCACCGCTTCTCCTGCGCCGCGACCGCCTCATGCACGCGCCCGAGGATCCCCTCGACCGCAGCCTCAACGCGCGCGTCCACCCGCTCATCGAGCGACCCGACATCCGCCAGGTGCTGCTCGGCCGCCGCCAGCTTCTTCTCCGCCAGCTTCGCCCGCTCGTCGATCGTCCGCACGAGGGTGTTCGCAAGGTCCAGCCGGGCGCCGAGCTCGCGCCCCGCCTTGCCCGTCCGCTCGGTCACCTCGCGGACCTCGGTCTGCGCGCTCGCAAGCGTCTTGCCCTCTTCCCCGGCTTTGCGGATCAGCTCCTCGAGCGTCTTGGCGTACTCGCCGAACGCCCCCTGATCCAGCACCCGCGGCGTCAGGAAGACCTCCTCGATCACGCCCTCGCTGTCCGCGAGCGTCGCCACCCCGGAAGAGGATCCGTTCGGGTTTCCGTTGTTCGTGCGAGCCTGCCCCGAGCCGTTGGTCTGGTGCGGGGGCTCCGCCCCTCGGCGATCGTGCATCCGTGCTTCCTTTCGGCGTGGCGGGCGTTTCGTGCCGTCCCGCCACAGTCTACCGCCCGGCGCGGGTCCTCGCCCCACGCCGCGTAGACTCGCCCGATGCCCAACCCCCCGCCCCGCAACGACGAACGACCCAAACGCCCCTCCCCGGGCCAGGCGAGCGCAGACCTTGCCGACGCCTCGCGCGGCGAACGCCTCCAGCGCGTCATGGC
>BQJQ01000084.1 GCA_021604785.1 Phycisphaeraceae bacterium | reverse complement strand
GCCGCTCCGTGCTCAGTGTCTCCGGGCTCACCATCGCCAGCCGCGTCCTCGGGCTGGCCCGCGACGTCACCACCGCGCGCATCTTCGGCGACACCCTCATCGGCTCCGCCTTCGCCGCCGCCTTCGCCGTGCCCAACCTCTTCCGCCGGCTCTTCGGCGAGGGCGCCCTCTCGGCCGCCTTCCTCCCCGAGTACACCCGCCTCTCCGACGACGACCCGCCCGGCGCCGGCGCCTTCGCGTCGGTCACGCTCTTCCTGCTCGCGCTGGTCACCGCCGCGATCACCGTGCTCATCGAGCTCGTCCTGCTCGCGGTGCTCGTGCTCGCGCCCGAAGACCCGGACCGGTCGTACTCGATCGGGCTCGTGATGGCGTTGCTGCCCTACATGCCGCTGATCTGCACCGCCGCCATCCTCGGGGGCATGCTCCAGGCCCACGGCAGGTTCTGGCCCTGGGCCGCCTCGCCCATGCTGCTCAACGTCTGCATCCTCGCCGCGTCGATCACCTACTTCTTCGTCGACGGCGCCGACGCGCGCGCGTGGGCGTACCTGATAGGCGCCGCGACCGTCCTCTCGGGCGTGCTGCAGGTCGCGTGGTCGCTGCACATGCTCCGCGGCCGTGTCGCGTGGACGCGCGGGTTCGCCGCTGCCAAGCCGCGCGCAATCGCGATGCTCAAACGCATGGGCCCCGTCCTCATCGGCCTGGGCACCCTGCAGGTCAACGGGCTCATCGACACCTTCATCGCGATGTACCCGAACTGGATCGGCCCGACCATCTTCGGGCACAAATACCCGCTTGATGAAGCCTCCAACTCGATCCTCTTCTACGCACAGCGCCTGTACCAATTCCCGCTCGGTGTCTTCGGCATCGCCGTCGCGACCGTCGCGTTCCCAGCGCTTGCGCGTGCGTGGGGCGACCGCGGCTCCTTCGGCGCGGTGGTCGCCCGGGCCGTGCGCCTTTCCTTATTCATCACGATCCCCGCCGCCATCGGGCTCGTGCTGGTCCGCGACGACCTGGTCGCGGTCGTCTACTCCGGTCCCGGCGGCGGGTTTAGCGAGCCGGGTGTGGACCGGGCCGGGGCCGTCCTGCTCGGGTATTCGTGGGCGATCTGGGCGTACTCGATCAACCAGGTGCTCACGCGCGCCTTCTTCGCCGCGGGCGACACCACCACGCCGATGCGCATCGCCGTTGCGATGGTCGGACTGAACCTCGCGCTCAACGCGACGCTCATCTGGTTCATCGGCGAAGCCGGGCTCGCGTGGTCCACCGCGATCGCCGCGACGGTACAGGCCCTCGCCCTCTGGGTCGCCGCCCAACGGGCGCTCGCGGGCGCCCCGATCCTGGACCGGGCCAGCACGTGGGCGATCGTGCGGACCGTGCTGATCGCCGGCGGGATGGGCGCCGCCGTCTACGCCCTGCTCGCCCTGTGGCCCAACTCGCCCGACAGAACTCCCGCGTGGTCCACGCACGCCGTGAAACTCGCAGCATCCTGCGTCCTCGGGATCACCCTCTACGCCGTCCTATCGCTCGCAGCACGGTGCCCGGAGATCGGGTGGGTCCTCGGCCGCACCCCGACCCCCCGCGACGCGGCGCCGCCCCCCGACGCGTGATAAACTCCGCCCGCACCCAAGCAACAGGAGCAACACCGATGCAGACCGAACCCCGCACCCGCGTCCGTCTGGCCATGGGCCTCGTCGCCGCCTGCGCGCTCGCCGCGGCAGGCCTCTCGCTGAGCGCGTGCAACACCGTCGAGGGCCTGGGCACCGACCTGCAAGAGGGCAGCCAGGGCGTCCGCGACGCTGTCTCCGACAACAACGACGACTGAGCCCAGCCCGTCTGGAGTGACCTTGCCCAAGGTCTCGCTGACCGACAGACCGATCGTCATCACCGGCGCGTCCAGCGGCATCGGCGCCGCGACGGCCATCGCGTGCGCACGGGCCGGCATGCCCGTCGCCCTGCTGGCCCGCCGGGCGGGCAAGCTCGACGCCGTCGCCCAGCAGGTCCGGTCCGTCGGCGGGCGCGCGACCACGGTCGCCGCTTCGGTCGATGATCCAGATTCGAGCGCCCGCCTGCTCGACGCGTGCGAAGCCGAGTTCGGCCCGGCCTACGCCGCCTTCGCCAACGCCGGGTACGGGCAGGAAGCGCCTTGCCACGCGATGGACGCCGCCGACATCCGCGCGATGTTCGAGACGAACTTCTTTGCCTCGCTCACCCTCGCGCGCGCCGCGGCGGACCGCTTCACGCAACGTGGCGAAGGGCACGTCCTCCTCTGCTCAAGCTGCCTGAGCAAGCTCGGCCTCCCGTACTACGGATGCTACAGCGCGACCAAGGCGTGCCAAGACCACTTCGGGCGCGCGATGCGCCACGAACTGCGCGCCAGGGGCGTCGCGGTCTCGACGGTCCATCCGATCGGCACGAGCACGGAGTTCTTCGAAGCAACCCGCAAGCGGTCGGCGGGCGGGACCAAGCTCCGCGACGCGGCGGGCGGGCGGTTCATGCAGCCGCCCGAGCGCGTCGCCGATGCGATCGTCCGGCGCCTACGCACAGGCTCCGGCTCCGAAATCTGGACCAGCCTCCCGGCCCGCCTCGCGTTCGCGTTCTCTGGCGCGTTCCCGGGGCTCACCGACGCCGTCATCGCGCGCAAGCTGCGGAATCGGCTCGATCAGCCCTGACCGGCGCTCGCCAGCAGCACCACCGCGTGCGCCTCGATCGCCCGCCCCTCGCCGATGGCGTCCACGCCCTCGTGCGACTTGCCCTTGACGTTCACCCGCTCGACCCCCACGCCGAGCAGCCCGGCGAGGTTCGCGCGGATCGCGCCCTTGCTCGCCCCGATCCGGGGGCGCTCCAGCACGACCGTCGCGTCCAGATTCACCACGCCCCACCCCGAAGCCGAGATCAGGCGGACGGCTTCGCGGACGAAGTCCGCCGAGTCCCTGCCCTCGTTCTCCGCGGCGTCGTCCGGGAAGAGCTGCCCGATGTCCTCAAGCCCCAGGGCCCCCAAGAGGGCGTCCGTGACGGCGTGGTAGAGCACGTCCCCGTCCGAATGGGCGACCGGGCCCCGGTCGTGGTCCAGGCGGACCCCCCCCACGATCAGCGGTCTCCCAGGACCGCCGGGGGCAATCGGCTCGAGACGATGGAGGTCGTACCCGTGCCCGATCCGCATCTGGCCGATCATGCCGGGCGGGTTCGGCGTACGGCCTGTGCGGGGGGCGTCTGCCCCGTCGCCTGCGTTTGTCCCGATCCCGGTTTCAGCCATGCCCGAAGCTTACCGATAACCACCAAGGACGCCCCCGCCCGGCACGCGCCGCGTTGGGGGTAGGATGACCCGGACGACGGACCGCCTCTGCGCCGCCGGAATGGAGACCACGACGATGAACACCCGCCCGACCCGCCGCGCCCTCCGGATCGCCCTGGCCGCCGCCGCGCTGCCGGCGTTGCTCTCTGCCGGGTGCCTCGGGCACAACCCGGGCGGCAACATGTCGTCCAACGACTTCTTCACGTACCAGTCCACGGCGCACATGCCGCTGAGCGTGACCCTCGTGGACACCCGCGACGGGACGCCGTTCTGGTCGGTGGACGTCCCCGTCGGGCAGAAGCTCGTCCTCGGATTCCACAAGGACAAGGCCGAGCAGGCCAGCGTCATGACGCCCGACCTGATGCGTTGGGAGGTCTACTCGGCGAAGCAATCGACGAACACGCTCCGCAACGCGATGTCCGTCCCCCCGTCCGACTGCCGGCGCCTGGACGTCGCGATGCGCGACGCACCGGAGTTCCCGACCGACGATCAGCCCACGACCAGCACGACTGTGCTGCGGAACCAGAGCGCTCCGGGCACGCCCGCGTTCGCCCCGGTCTCCTCGCGCGGGCGCAACGGGACCTACCTCCGCGACGGCAACGACCCGTCGCGTGCCGCGGTGATGCCCGGGCAGGTCTCGGGCGATACCGCTTCCGGGGAGCCCGCCGCCACGGTCCGCGAGGGGGCGTACTACTCCTCCGTGGACTCGGACGACTGACCCAGCCCGCGTCGGGCTCGGGCCCGACCCCGTCGGCGTCGGCGATGCCCCTGACCTATTCCGAGCCCGTGGCGGGTCCGGGTTGGGCTTTGGGTGAAGATACGTATAAGATCGCCCGGCTCGGGAAACGCGACCGGGCCGCGCACCGCCGGGCTTCGGCGGGATCGGACGCGAGCGCGTCTTGCATCGTGCGCGCGCGATCACCCGCTCGGGGGAGCGGGGTCGCATCTCTCTCGCGCAGCGCAACGGGGTGCCATGACGCCACGATCCGGGACACGGGTGACCCTCGCCAACGTCGCCAAGCTGGCCGGCGTGGCCGAGTCCACCGCGAGCCGCGTGCTCAACGGGTACACGCGGAACTTTCGTGTCCGCCCGGAGGTGCGCCAGCGGGTGCTCGACGCGGCGCGGGACCTCAAGTACAAACCCAACCCGATGGTGCGCTCGATCTCGGCGAAGCGCACGAATCTGATCGCCGTGGTCGGGTGGGCGTCGGACGGTGTGAACCGGACGGCGATCTCGTCTGCCGTGCGCCTGTGCAAGGCGGCCGGCAAGCACGTCTGCACGACTTTCCTCCAGCCCGACAACGCGGGGCATGAGCTGCCGAGTTGGCGCGTCGATGGCGCGCTCGCCCTGCAGGTGCGCCAGGAGCAGGACGTCGAGGAACTCGAAGCGCACGGCATGCCCTACGTCTCGATCAACGGGCTCTCCGGGCCCGGCGGTGACTCGGTCTCGTTCCACGAAGCGAACGGGATGGAGCAGGCGGTGGCGCACCTGGCCGACCTTGGGCACAAGAAAATCGGCTACCTGTACCTCGAACAGGCACGCGTGAACCCGCGCGGGCTGCCCCACGGCTCGGTCGCGGCCCGGCGCGACGGCTACCTCGACTCGCTCGAGCGGCGCGGGCTGGCGCCCATGCCCGGGTGGGACCGGTTCGAGGTCACGTTCGACACGTACATCCGCGAGAGCGTGGTGGGCGAGGGCGCGACGGCGATCGTGGTCTACGACGACGTCATGGCGCTCTACGCGATCCAGGCGGCCCACCGGTTCGGCATCCGCGTGCCCGAGGATTTGAGCATCGTGGCGTTCAACGACGAGCTGCCCGCGCGGATGGCGACGCCGCCTCTGACAACCGTCGCGCTGCCCGCAGCGACCGCTGGGTCCAAGGCCGCCGAGCTGCTGCTCGAGCGTCTGAGCGCCGAAGAGGACGACACCATCCCGACGCGGAACGTCGTGCTCGACGAGAAGCTGGTGGTGCGTCAGTCCACGGCCCCGCCGCCGCGGAAGTGATCGAAGGGCAATGGGGAATCGGCAATCGGAAGATCCGATCCGGCCCATTGCCTATTGCCTATTCCCCATTGCCTTCCCCCCCCGGGATGGGATGCCCGTGCGGATCGACGCTCACCGAGCTGCTCGGGCCGATCGGCCTGCCGGAGTCGGCGCGGACGTGCTCGAGCGTCTCGGCGGGGACGTGCACGTGGTCCGGGCGCAGGCCGACCTCCTCGACCAAGTACGTCTCCCAGAGCCGGTGCGAGCGGATGGTCGCGGCGCCACGGGTGCGGCCGGCGTCGGTGAGGCGGATGCCCCCTTCGGATCGCTCGACCAGACCCTGCGCGAGACCGCGCTGCACGGAGCGGGCGGCGCGAGCCTGCCCACCCAAGAGGCTCGCGAGAACCTCGGGCGCGACGGCATCTGAGCCGAGTTCTTCGGAGCGGTAGAGCGAGCCGACGAGGTCCTCGATCCCGACGCGGGCGGCGAGCGAGCGTCGACGCCGGGCGCGGGCGATGACGCCGTGCGTGGGTGAAGCGACGACGGCCAGCGCGAGCGCGCCGCCGCCGACGGTCGCCATCATGCCCGCGATGTTGACCGAGCCCGAGAGCCCGACCGCGGGGGCGCCCCACGCGCCCAGGGCGTACGCCGACAGCGCGACGGCGGTGCCGATGACAGCGCTCAGAATCACCTGTGTCTCGAGCCGGTCGGTCAGCATGCGGGCCGCGGCGGGCGGGCAGACGAGCATCGCCACGACCAGGATGGACCCGACGGCCTTGAACGACGCGACCGTGACCAGCGCGACCATGATCGCCAACGCGTAACTGACGAGCCGCGGGCGGAACCCGAGGCTCGTCGCGAGCTGGCGGTCGAACGACGCGAGGCGCAGTTCCTTGAACATGACGAGCACGAACACGACAACGACGACGAGTGTGCTCAGGAGCAGCCAGATCTCGGAGGGAACGAGATCGAGCGCTTCGGACGAGAGGGGTGCCGCGAGGAGGTCGTCCGGGAGCCACCAGCTGAGCGATTCGAGCTGGCCGTAGAGCACGCACCCGGCGTCGAGATCCACGTGGTCCGCCGCGGCTTGTTCCATGAGGACGACGCCCAGCGCAAACATGACCGAGAAGACGACGCCCATCGCGGCGCCGGGCTCGACGCGTCCGAGCCGGCGGACGAGCTCGACCAGGACGACCGCCGTGATGCCCGCGGCGCCAGCGCCCAAGAGCATTGGCAGCCCCGCCCGCGAACCCGTCATGAGGAACCCCGCGACGATGCCCGGGAGCACGGCGTGCGAGATCGCGTCGCCCAGCATGCTCTCGCGCCGGAGCACGAGAAAGTTGCCCAGCAGCGCGCACGACAGGGCGGCAGACAGGGCGGCGACGATCGGGAGCAGGTCGGCGCGGAGAAACATCGCCATTGCGTCGCTCATGCCGTGTCCCCCACGATGAGCTCGGAGTGGTCGGGCAGGTGTTCGAGCGACAGGCCACGCTTGGCGAGCCCGGCTTCGAGGGCCTCGACGACGCTCGCGCCCAGGGCGTGCTCGGCGTACTCGGCCGAGACGTCCACGTGCGTCGGCGCGACGTCGGCGTAGGCGATCAGGTACTGCTCCCACAGGCGGTGGTTGCGGGTGATGCGCATCGCTTCGTGCTCGCCGCGGTCGGTCAGGCGGACGCGACCGGCGGCGGTCTCGGTCAGCCCGCGGAGCCCGAGCACGCGGACGACGGCGCTGGCCGTTCGGCGCGAGGCGCCGCGGTGCTCGGCGAGGTCCGCCAGCGTCACCCAGGGCTCATTGGTCTTGTCCGAGAGCTCCCAGATCGCGCGCAGGGCGTGGTCGCGTGCCATGCGCCCGCGGAGGCTCGCGGCCCGCCACGCCGCGGCCACGACGCCTCGCCTGGGCGCAAAGACTAGGCTGATCGCAAAGATCGCGCCCGAGCAGAGCACGATGACCGGGCCCGCGGGCAGGCGCTCGAGCACGGTGCTCGCGGCGGTGCCCAAGTACCCGCCAAGGGCGCCGAGCACGCCCGCGAGGACGACCATCCGGCGCAGGCGGTCGGTCCACAGCCTGGCCGAGACCGCCGGGATGACGAGGATCGCGACGGCGAGCACCAGCCCCACCGCCTGCAGCGCGACGACGGTGACGAGCACCACGACGCCCATGAGCGCCAGGTCTAGCCCGCCGCTCGGAACACCCGAGACGCGGGCGTGCTCGGCGTCGAACGCGACGTAGGACAGTTCCTTGAGCACGAGCACAACGAAGAGGACCGAGAGCGCGCCGGCGGCGCCGATGACGGCGACATCCTCGCGGCTCATCGCGGCGGTCTGGCCGTAGATGAACGTGGAGAGCCCGCCCTGCTGGCCCGAGGGCATCGCCTGGATGATGCTCATGAGCACGACGCCGATGCCGAACCCGACGGAGAGAACGACGGCCATCGCGGCGTCGGGGCGCAAGCGGCCGGTCTTGGTCAGCGCGTGGACGGCGAGCACCCCCACCACGCCCGAGGCCGCCGCCCCGGGCAGGAGCCCGAGCAACGACTTGCCCCCCGCCCCCAGCGCGACGAGCAAGAGGAAAGCGATCGCGACGCCCGGCAAGGTGGCGTGCGCGAGGGTGTCGGTCATCAGAGCGCGCTTGCGGAGGAGGGTGAACGTGCCGACGACGCCGCCGGCGGCGCCGAGGGCGGTGGTGCCCAGCGTCACCATGGTCGCGGTGTACCCGCGCTGGAGGGTGAGGGTGTCGAGGACCTCGCGCCATCCGGGCCAGTGGACGCCGACGTCGGTGATGGTCGCGAGGGTGGTCATTGGGCCTGGGTCGCCATGGCGTGCCCGGCCTGCTCCAGAAGCGTCAGGCGCCCGCCGTAGGTCTTGCGGAGGTTCTCCTCGGTGAAGACTTCCCTGACCGGGCCCGCGCCGACGACGCGCATGTTGAGCAGGATCACATCGTCAAAGTACCGCTCGATGGTCTGCAGGTCGTGGTGAACGCAGACGACGGTCTTGCCGGCGTCGCGGAGGTCGCCCAGGATCTGCACGATCGCGCGCTCGGTGGCGGCGTCCACCCCGGCGAGGGGTTCGTCCATAAAGTACAGGTCCGCCTCTTGCGCCAGCGCCCGCGCGAGGAAGACCCGCTGCTGCTGCCCGCCCGAGAGCTGGGAGATCTGGCGGTTGGCGAAGCCCGCCATGCCGACCTTGTCCAAGCATGCATGGGCGGCGTCCTTGTGAGCGCGCGAGACGCGCCGGAACCACCCGATCTTCGCGTACCGCCCCATGCAGACAACGTCGAGCGCCGACACAGGGAAGTCCCAGTCCACCTCGTCGCGCTGGGGGACGTAGCCCACGCGGTCGCGGGCGTCTTCGTACGGGCCGCCCCAGAAATCGACCGAGCCCGTCGCGGCGGGGATGAGCCCGAGGCAGGCCCGGATGAGCGTGCTCTTGCCCGCGCCGTTGGGCCCGACGATCGCGACGAGGCGCCCCGGGCGTATATCCACGTCCACATCCCACAGCACCGGGCGCCGGTGGTAGGCGACGGTGAGCGCGTGGATCGAGACCGGGCTGTCGGGGTGGTGCTCGGGGCGTGGGGTGGCGGGCTGTTGCGCAGCGGGCGCGGTGGGCGGCGCGGTCATGGGCCATCTCCCGCGGCGTGGGTGAGGCGGCCGTGCATGCCGTGCTCGGGTGCCTCGCCGCCCAGGGCACGGGCGATGGTGGTGACGTTGTGGTCGATCATGCCGATGTAGGTGCCCTCGTAGGTGCCGGGCGGGCCCATGGCGTCGGAGTAGAGCTCGCCGCCGATGCGGGCGGTGTGCCCGCGGGCGCTGGCGCCGTCCACAAGGGCCGAGACGTTGCGGCGCGAGACGGTGGACTCAACGAACACAGCGGGCACGTCGCGCTCGACCATGAGGTCGATGAGGCGCTCGATGTCGCGGACCCCCGCTTCGGACTCGGTGGAGATGCCCTGGATGCCGACGACCTCGTAGTCGTAGCGCCGCCCGAAGTAGTTGAACGCGTCGTGGGCGGTGACAAGCACGCGGGCGTGCTCGGGGACGCTCTTGAGCACGACCTCGGCGTAGGCGTCCAGGGCGTCCACCTCGGCGAGGTAAGCCGCGGCGTTGGTCGCGTAGGTCGTCCTGGTGTCCGGGTCGAGTTCGTTCAGGCGGTCCCGCACGACCTCGACGGTCCGCGACCAGGCGGGTGGGTCCATCCAGACGTGCGGGTCGTAGTGCCCGGCGAAGTCCTCCGGGGCCAGCAACTCGGTTTCATCGATCAACTCGGTGACGGCGAACACCTGGCGCCCCGACGTCGCGGCGCGGACCAACGCGTCGGTCATCTTTCCCTCAAGCAGCAGCCCGTTGTAGAAGACCACGTCGGCGGACATGAGGTGCGCCACGTCCGAGCGGGTCGGGGTGTAGAGGTGCGGGTCCACGCCCGGGCCGATGAGGGTGACGACGTGAGCCCGGTCGCCGGCGACCCGGGCGACGGCGTCGGCGATCATGCCCGTGGTGCAGACGATCTTGAGCGGTTCGTCCTCCGGGGCTGGCGGCGCGGGCGTGCCCGAGCCGCAGGCGGCGAGGGTCGAGCCTATCAGGAGCGCGAACAGCGTCGCGAGGTGGCGGGCCATGGGTGCCTCCGGGGTTATGTAGCCATGGCTACAATACCGCGATCGGCACGGGGCGTCAAGCCCGGGCAGGCACCCCCGGGCTGGCGCGTGCCCGGGGCGGGTAGCATCCGCTTATGACACGATGGACACGGATCGTCGCGTGGTTGGCACTGGTGACGCTGGGCGCGGGCATCGCGTGGGCGCAGGACACCCCGCCGGCCGACCCCCCCGCCGCGACCGAGCCGGCACCCGCGCTCGACGCGGCCCTCGCCGAACCGACGGCGACGCTCAACACGTTCATCGACGCGATGGGACGGTTCACCATCCGCGGCGAGGCGGACGCCTTCGCCCGCGCGCAGGCGTGCTGCGATTTGTCCGCCGTCGCGTCCGAGGGGCAGCGCCGGGAGCTGGTCGCGAACCTGTACTTCGTGCTCCGCCGGCTCGGGTTCGTGGACGCGTACTTCACGCCCTCGGCCGACCCCGGGTACGACGCGGGCACGTGGCAGTACTTCCCGCACCCGACGGACCCGGAAAACGGGCACAAGCGACGGATCGCGCGCAAGAACCCGGGGATGAAGGTCTCGCTGGCACGCGACGCGGGCGGGTCGTGGCGGTTCAGCGCCGCGACGATGGCGGCGGTGCCCGACATGCGCCGGGGTGTCGAGGACGAGACGCCCGTGATGAGCGGGCGGGACGTCGCCGTCACGCTCGGGCAGCGGGTGCGGGCGATGATCCCCGAGAAGCTCCGCACGGGGACGCTCTTGGGCGTGGAGTACTGGCAGTGGCTGGCGATCCTGATCGCGGTGCTCGCGGGGCTGGTGCTGGACATGCTGGTGCGAACATTCCTGGCGTTCGCGTGGCGGCGGAACCGGGCGAAGCACAAGAAGGAGTCGGACCGCGAGGTCGTGCGCCGGGCCGTGCGCCCGTTCGGGTTGTTCGCGGCGGGGGTGCTCTGGTTTGCGCTGCTGCAGATCGGCGGGCTGCCGGTCGCGGTCTCCAACGCGCTGCTGGTCGCGGTGAAGGTGATCATCGGAGCGTCGGGCGTGTGGGCGATGTTCCGCGTGACCGACCTGCTCGCCCACGTCGCGCGCGAGCGGGCGGCACGCACGCGCACGCGGATCGACGACCTGCTGATCCCGCTGGTCGAGCGGACGCTCAAGGTCTTCTTCTTCGCGATGGGGCTGATCTACATCGCCGACTCGTTCAGCGTCGAGATCCTCCCGCTGCTCACGGGCCTGGGCATCGGCGGCCTGGCGATCGCGTTCGCGGCGAAGGACACGATCGAGAACTTCTTCGGCTCGGTCGCCGTCATCATGGACCGCCCGTTCGAGGTGGGCGACTACATCAAGATCGAGGGCGTCGCGGGCACCGTCGAGCAGATGGGGCTGCGCTCGACGCGGATCCGCACGTTCGAGAACACGCTGGTGACGATGCCCAACGCGTCGCTGGTCCGCGTGACGGTGGACAACTACGGCAAGCGCCGGTACCGCCGGTTCAAGACCATGATCAACGTGACCTACGCCACCACGCCCGACAAGATCGAGGCGTTCTGCGAGGGCATCCGCGAGCTGATCCGCGTGCACCCGATGACGCGGAAGGATTGGTACCACGTCTGGCTGCACGAGTTCGGCGCGCACTCGCTGGACATCCTGCTGGTCGTCTTCTTCGAGGTGCCCGACTGGCCCGAGGAGTACCGCGAGCGGCACCGGCTGATGCTCGACATCATCCGCCTGGCCGACCGGCTGGGCGTGGAGTTCGCCTTCCCGACGCAGACGCTGCACGTGTTCAAGGAGGAGCACGGCGTGGAGCACGCCCCCGCCGACGCCCCGGGGACCGACCCGGAGTCGCCCGCGCACGCGGCGGCGCACGACGCGGTCCGCG
>BQJQ01000083.1 GCA_021604785.1 Phycisphaeraceae bacterium | reverse complement strand
GCCCGGCTCGACGTCGTACACGATGACATCCCCGAACGCCGTCGGCTCGGCCGGCGCGCTCACCCCGCGGCGCAGCTCCGTCCGCCCCGTGCTCGACTCGCACCCAGCGCCGATCGCCACCGCGCACCCTACAGCCCCGACCGCCGCGAACCGGATCACGCTCTTCATGCCCCGGCCCCCGTGCGCTTGCGTTCGAGCATCTGCTGCACCAGCTTCTTCGCCTCACCCGCGAGGTGGAAGCTCCCGGTGATGCAGATCAAATCCTCGCGCCCCACGGCCCGGGCCGCGGTGTTGATCGCTTCCTTGAGCGTGTCCGTCCGCTGGGCCATCTTGCCCGAGAGCTCGGTGAACCGGCGTTCGAGATCGGCCGGGTCCGCCGCCCGCGCCGAGTCGGCCGCCTTGGTGAAGATCACTTTGTCGGCGCCGCGTGCGATCTCGGTGAGCATCCCGTCCACGTCCTTGTCCGCCGCGCACCCGAAGATGACGACCATCGAGTCGTACCGGATGTGCGCGCCGACGGACTGCACCAACGCCTTGATCGAGGTCGGCGTGTGCGCCCCGTCCACGATGATGCGGGGCGAGTCGAGGATCTCTTCGAGCCGGCCGTTGTTTGGCGTCGCCGCCAGCCCCGCCGCGACGTCCCGCTCGGGCGCCTCGAACCCGCGCTCGCGGAGGCGGTCGAGGATCGCCAGCGCCACGCCGCAGTTCGCCGCCTGATGCTCGCCCAAGAGCGGCACCGCGAGGTGCTCGTACTCCGTCCGCGCCGTCGAGACGCTGACGCGGGCGTGCGGGCCCATGTCGTGGGCCGCGACGAACCGCCACGAGTACTCGATGTCCTGGCCCAGCACCGCGAGCGTCGCGCCGACCTCCGCCGCGTGCGCCCGGAGGGTGTCGAGCACCGCGTCCTCCTGAGGCACGGTGATCGTCGTGACGCCGGGCTTCATGATGCCCGCCTTCTCGAGCGCGATCTTCTCGACCGTGTCGCCCAGCAGCTGCGTGTGCTCGAGCTGAATGGTGGTAATCGCGCTCACCTCGGGCGTGATCACGTTCGTCGAATCCAGCCGACCGCCCAGCCCGACCTCGACCACCGCGATGTCCACGGCTTTGTCGGCGAAGAACCGCAACGCCAACGCCGAGAGCAGCTCGAAGTACGTCGGCACCCCGTGCTTGGCCGGCACGCGCTCGGCGGCCTCGCGCACCCGATTCATCGCCTGCGCGAAGCTGTACTGCGTGATCGGGTCGCCCGCCAGGCGGACTCGCTCGCGGACGTCCACCAGGTGCGGGCTGGTGAAGAGCCCGACGGTGTACCCGCACGCGCCCAGGCACGACGCGAGCATCTCGCACACGCTCCCCTTGCCCTTGGACCCGGCGACGTGCACCGTCTTGATCGCCTGGTGCGGGTTGTCCAGGTTCGCCAACAGCGCCCGCATCCGGTCGAGCTTGAACGCGTCGGACGAGACCCGGGCCGGGCGCATCGCCTCGACGTTGACCCGCTCTTCAAGCCAGCGCACCGACCCCGCGTAGGTCATCGGGGCCGCCTCGGCCTCGCGTTTGGCGGGCGGTTTGGCGGGTTTGGGCTCAGCGGTGCGCGCCGCGGCGCGCCCGCGCGTGGTCGCTCGGGGCATAGCGCCACTGTATGCCGCGTCGGTCTGTGCGCAAACACGCGCGCCGGGTTTCGCTGCAGACTTTCGCGAACGACCCTCGCCCGCTTGGCGCCCGTTCGGGTGGGTCACCCGCCAAGCCTCACAGCGCCCGAAGCCGCCCCGATCGCACCCTTCATGTCCGCAACCGCCCTCCGCAGCCCGACATAGATCGACCGGCTCACGATCGCGTGCCCGATGTGCAGCTCCGCAAGCCCGCCCAACGCCGCGATCGGCCCAACATTGTGGTAATTCAACGCGTGCCCCGCGTTGAACCGCATCCCAAGCCCGATCGCCCGCTCGCCGGCGACCCGAACCGCCTCGATCGCGCCCGTCAGCGTTGACCGCCGTGTGTCCCCGCCAGTCGCCGCAAACGCCTCGGCGTACGGGCCGGTGTGGATCTCGCAGACGTCGAACCCGACCTCCGCCGCCGCCGCCACCTGTTCCGGGTCCGCGTCGATGAACGCCGACACGATCAGCCCCGCATCCCGGAGTCGCCCCACCACCGCGCGCAGCGCCTTCTCCTGCCCCCGCACGTCCAGCCCGCCCTCGGTCGTCACCTCCTGGCGACCCTCGGGCACCAGCATCGCCGTGTGGGGCTGGAGGTCGCAGGCGATGCGCACCATCTCGTCCGTCGCCGCCATCTCCAGGTTGAGCCGCACCTTGACCAGCCGGCGTAGCAGCTCGACGTCCCGGTCCTGCACGTGGCGCCGGTCCTCGCGCAGATGCACGGTGATCCCGTCCGCCCCGCCCAGCTCGGCCTCGTGGGCCGCGCGGACCACGTCCGGCTCACCCAGATCCGGTTGCCCGGGGTACCGCGCCTGGCGGACGGTCGCGACGTGGTCGATGTTGACGCCGAGTTGGACGCTGCTGGGGATATCCACGGGCAATGTTACGTCGTGCCCGCCGCTGGGTTCAGACAACCCGGAACGCCGGCTCGTGCCCCTCGAGCACCCGCCAGATATCCGCGACGACCCACCCCATCCGCTCCTTCGCGGGCACCGTCGCCGCGGCGACATGCGGCGAGAGCTCCGCGTTCGCCAGCCCCGCCAGCGGGCTCGCCGCAGACACCGGCTCGTCGGCGTGGACATCGAGCAGCGCCCGAGCCCGCTGGTGCGCGCCCAGGAATGCTGCCAGCGCCGGCTCGTCCACCACCATCCCCCGCGACGTGTTCACCAGGATCGCATCGCCTTTCAGATGCCCCAGCGCGTCCGCGTCGATCAGCCCCCGGTTTCCCGGTCTGCCGTCCACGTGGATCGTCAGCACATCGGCGCGCGCCAGCAGCTCGTCGCGTGAGACCGCAACCGCCCCGTTCGCGCCCTCGATCTCGCGCAGGTCGTGGTAGATCACGTGCATTCCAAACGCCTCGCCCGCGCGCCCGACGCGCGACCCGATCCGCCCGAACCCGTACACGCCCAGTGTCAGGTCGCTCAGCTCGCGCGGCGCCTCGACCTCCCGCCGAAGCCCGTGCCACCGATCCTCCGACACCGCCCCATCGAGCACTGTCACCGGGCGCAGCGTCCGAAGCACCCACGACCAGACGTAGCTGACGACCGCGTCAGTATTCGCTTCGGGCGTGTGCACCACCGCGACGCCGCGCGCCTTGCACGCCTCGAGGTCGATGTTGTCCACCCCCACGCCCGCGCGCCCGACCACGCGGAGGTCCGGAGCCGCGTCGAGCATCGCCGCGTCCACCCGCGTGTGGGTGCGGACGACCAGCCCCGCCGCCCGTGCGAGCAGCCCCCCAAACCGGGCACCTCCGGGCGCCGCCTCGACGACCTCCCCCCGCTCGCCCAGCCACGCGAGCGGCTCGGCCGGGATCGGCTCGGTCACAACAATCAGCGGCACGCCCGTAAGCCCGGTCACGCAAAGAGGATACCCGGCACCACCCACGCCCGGCCAAGACCACTTGGCAAATGTGGCGCCCCGCGATCCCCGGGGCCGATGCTCAATGCACACCGGGCAGGACGCCCGAAGACACCCGCGGAGGATCCCCCATGAACAAGTCTGATCTCGTCGAAGCCGTCGCCTCTGAACTCGAGGTCTCCAAGACCGACGCGACGCGCGCCATCGACTCTGTCATCGCCTGCATCTCGGACGGCATCAAGCGCGACGAGAAGGTCGCGATCGCCGGCTTCGGCACCTTCACCAAGAAGATCCGCGCCGCACGCCAGGGCATGAACCCCGCGACGCGCCAGCCGATGCAGATCCCCGAGTCCACCACGTGCGGCTTCAAGCCCGCGAGTGCACTCAAAGAAGCGATCTGATACACTGATCGTGCGGGCAGCGGTGCCCGCCCAACACGCGACCAAACTACCAGAGCCCGTGGGCCGTCAAACGCCCGCGGGCTCTCTCCGTGCGCAGGATCATGAGAAAATGGCGGGGCATAGCCGGGTCCGAACCCACCCCGGACCCGGCCTGCCCGCCGATCGTGCGCTGCCTTTCGACCCGCGCCCCCACGGGGAGCCCGAAGGCTCGCGGGACGCATCGTTAGGCACCACCCGACGTTCCTTCCCCTACAAGCGGGGTCCGGATCGCCGGCTCACGCCAACTTCATCAATTTCGATGCTCTCAGGGGCCCCCAAGGTCCGAAAACGCACGCTCGGCCACCTCGATCGCCCGCGCCAGGGCCGCCGCCTTGTTCACCGTCTCCATGTATTCCGCTTCGGGGTCCGAGTCCGCGACGATCCCCCCCGCCGCCTGGACGTGGTAGGTCCACGCCGACGCGGGGGTTTCGGGGCGGTGCAGGTCCGTCGGGACGACCATGGTCCGAAGGGCCAGGGCGATGTCCATCTGCCCGTCGAGCCCGACCCACCCCATGCCCCCGCCGTAGGGCCCGCGGCGGACCTTCTCGAGCTCGTCGATGATCTGCATCGCGCGGATCTTGGGCGCACCCGAGATCGTCCCCACGGGCAGGGCGGCCCGCAGGGCGTCCCACGCGTCGAGCCCCTTGCGCAATTCGCCCGTCACCGTCGAGCTGATGTGCATGACGTGGCTGTAGCGCTCGATCGTCATCACGTCGCTCAGCTCGACGGTCCCCGGGATCGCGACACGCCCGACGTCATTCCGCCCGAGGTCCACGAGCATCACATGCTCGGCCCGCTCCTTCGCGTCGGCCAGCAACTCGCGCTCGAGCGCGGCGTCCTGCTCGGGCGTCGCGCCCCGCTTGCGCGTGCCGGCGAGCGGGCGGTTGGTGACGATCCGCTTGCCGCCCTCGTCGCGGACGCGGCACAGGATCTCCGGGCTCGACGCGACCAGGATCGTCCCCGCGCCCTGCAGATACACCATGTACGGGCTCGGGTTGACCGCCCGCAGCGACCGGTAGACGTCGAACGGGTCCGCCGACGATTGGCGCTCGAACCGGTGCCCGACGACGACCTGGAAGATGTCGCCCGCGCGGATGTACTCCTTGGCGCGCTGGACCATCGCCCTGTGCTCGGCCCGCGTCGTGTTCGAGGGGAGCTCGGGCGCGGCGGCGTCGAGCGGGACGCGCCCCGCGGCGAGGGGTTTGGAGTGCGTCTGCACCTGTTCAACCCGCGCCTCGAGCCCGGCGATCGCGTCGCGGTACGCCTTTGCGGGGTCGTCGTCGGGCCCGACCATCGCGAGCTTCACGACGTGGACGACCTTGTCCACGTGGTCGAACGCGACGACGCCGTCGTAGAGCCCGAAGTGCAGATCGGGCAGGCGCCGGTCGTCGGGCGGGGCGTGCTTGGGGTCGAGCTTGGTGGGCTCGGCGTACCGCACCGTGTCGTAGCTCGCGTACCCGAACCACCCGCCGTGCGCGCACGCGGGGAGGCGCTTCGCCTCGACCGCCCCGGGCGGGACAACGACGCGGATCTCGGCGCTGAGCCCCCGCAGCTCGTGCATCGGGTCCGCCTTGCGCTCGGTCCGGCGCGCGCCCGACACCCGCTGGTCCGTGATGGTGACGGCGTGCCCGAACGCGACGACCTCGACGATCGGCTGGGCCCCGAGGATCGAGTGGCGCCCCTGGCGCTCGCCCCCCTCGACGGACTCAAGCAAGAACGATGGGGCGGTCCGCTCGTCGGCACTCACCAGGCGCCGGTAGGCGAGCACGGGCGTGAGCTGGTCGGCCAGCAGGCGCACGCCGACGGGGACCGCGAGGGTCGCGCCGGCATCGCCCCCGGCGGGGGCCTGTGCCCGCTCGGCGGCGACGAAGTCCACGAACTCTTGCTCGGTCATGCTGGGCACGGGGCGAGTGTAAGCCCCGCGCCCGCCGAGGCGCGCGGCCCTCGGGCCCGAGGCCCCGACGCGCTACCGTTCGCCCGATGACACGAACGACTCCACTCGTCGCGGCGGCGCTGCTGGCACTGTGCGGGGTCGCCCCGGCTTCTCCTGCCCAGGACGCGCCGCCCCCCGCCTCGCCCGCCGACACGCCCGACCCCAGCACCGCCCCCCCGGCAGTGACGCGGCTGGACCTGTCCGAGCTGCCCGCCGGGCTCGCGCTGGGCGTGCGATCGTCGCTGACGCACCGGTCGCAGGTCGCGGTGCCCGTGGTGGTGATCGCGCCGGACGCATCGGCGTACGTCCGCGCGATCGAGGGGTGGAGCGGGGTCACGCGATTCCCCGTGCTCATCGATGATGGCTCGCACCGGTCGGCCGAGCGAATCGCGCAGTTCGTGCGCGCGTACGAGCCCGAGAAGGTGATCCGGCTCGCCCCGACCGCGCTCATCGAGCCCGAGCCGGAGATCCCCGTTGAGGAGCTGATCTCGGGCGGCTCGTTCGTGACGGCCGACGATGACGCAACCGAGGGCGAGCCGGTCGAGGTCGCCGAGCCGATGCCGGGCGACGCTGCGGGGATCGAGTCTCGGCTCGTGCGCGCGTGGGTGCGGGCGATGGACGTCGGCACGCACGTGGACACGCGGTACGGCGCGATCGCGCTGATGCGCGCCGCCGGGTACACCCCGCCGGGCGTGGTGGTGATGGACACGAGCGACCCCGCGTGGGCCGGCGGGCTCGCGCTTGCGGCGGGGCGCCTGTGCCCGATGGTCTTCGTGACCAAAGCCGGCTCGGACATCGACGGCGTCGTCTCGCACGAGCAGGCCGACGAGCTCGAGACCCAGATCGAAGCGCAGCTCACCGCGACCGGGCTGGCGTGGGAGCGTGAGGGCGATGAGATCGACGCCATCACGCTCGCGCTGAACACACCCGCGAAGATCCGGTACCAGGCGGCGGGCAAGCGGGAGCACCTGGCGACGACCGATCGGATCGGTCGCCACGGCGCGCGCGGCGAGGGCTCGCGCTGGGCGTGGTGCGGGCAGGTGCACGGCAACGCGAGCGAGTCGAGCTGGCGGGCGATGTGCTCGCTCTTCCTGCCCATCGAGAGCGCGTGGATCTTCGACGGCTACCCCGCGGGCGACCCGTGGTCGCGGTACGACGGGTCGATCGCGGGCGAGGAACTGCGCGAGGCGGGCGTGTCCGTCCGCGTGCACGACCTGCCGGACAACTCGGACGCGCACTGGCGGCAGGCCGTGTCGCGCGGGGTGTCGGCCGAGCTGATCCTGATCAATTCCAAGGGGTACCCGACGTTCTTTCAGATGAACCCGGGCGATCTGTCGCCGGGCGACGCGCCGATGCTCGACCACCCCGCGGCGATGCACATGGTCCACTCGTTCGCGTTCCAGCGCCCCGGCAACGAGCGGACCGTCGGCGGGCGGTTCCTGGCACATGGGGTGTTCGCGGCGGTCGGGTCGGTCGAGGAGCCGTACCTGCACGGGTTCGTGCCCACGCCGATGGTCGCGCGGCGGCTGCGCGCGGGGTACGCGTGGGGCTCGGCGGGGCGGGTGGACACGGGCCCGCCCTGGCGGATCACGGTGCTGGGTGACCCCTTGATGACCCTGGGCCCGGCGCCCAACCGGGGCGAGGCGGACACGGGCATCCGCGGCATCGCGACGCTGGCGACCGAGGACCTGGGCAAGGCCCGCGCGGCGGCGGTGCGGGCGGAGGACTACGGCTCGGCGCTGCGGCTGCTGGTGATCGCGGGCAACGACGCGGACGCCGCGCGTCTGTCGGCGGCGCTGCTGGAGCACTCGCCCGAGAAGCTGACGCCAGAAGCCGCGGCGTACGCGCTGGGGGCGTTGTTCCGCGAGGGGCAGTTCAAGAGAGCTATGGGCGCGTTCGAGCGCCTCGACGACGAGGGCAGGCGGGACGCGATCAACGCGGACACGATGTGGAACGCCGCGCGCACGCTGCTGGCTATGGGGACCGATGAGTCGCTCATCGGGCTGCTCGACGCGAACGTGCGCGAAGGGCAGCGGGCGGCGGACGCGATCGAGATCTCGACGCATGTGCACCGGGTGAGCGGGTCCGACGCGGCGCGGACGTACCTCGGGCTGGCGAAGGAGCGGACGAGCTCGAACCGCGAGCGCGAAGCGATCGACAAGGCAATCAAACGGCTGGGACGCTGAGCGCGGGCCGGGGTCAGTTCCGCCCGCGGCGTTCGATCATGGCGCCGGAGGTCACGGTGCCGTCACGCCGCAGCTCGGCCCACGCGGCGCCGTGCTCGGCGGTCGTCCACCACGCCCGCTGAGCGCGCAGGCCCGTCCACGCGGGGAGGCGGGCCCGTTTGGGCCCGGTGGATTGCATGACAACCGCCGGGTCCAGCGCGGCGACGAACGAGGCGGACTCGAACGAGACCGAGCCGTGGTGCGGGAGTTCGAGGACCGACGCGCGCTCGCCCTCGGGCCAGGCGCCGAGGAGGGCGGCGACCGCGCCCGCCTGGATGTCGCCGGTCATCACGAGGGTGCGCGCCCCGGCGGGGGTGTCCACGCGGAAGCGGGCGACGAGCGAGGTGTCGTTCATGCCCGTGACGCCGCGCCCGGGGAGGGGATCGGGCGGCCAGAGGACATCCACGCGGGCGTCGCCGAATTCGAACGTGTCGCCGGCGGCGAGGGTCTCGAACACCACGCCCTGCGCACGGAGGCGGGCGTAGGCGATGCCCTCGGGGCTCCGCGGGTCTCGCTCGGCGGCGGCGAGGAAGACGTGCGTGGTGATGACGCGTTCGACGCCGAACGCCTGGGCGATGTGGGGCAGGGCGTTGAAGTGGTCCAGGTTCGCGTGGGTGATGACCGCTGTGCGCACGCGGCGGGCGCCGAGGGAACGCAGCGCCGGCTCGATTGTCTGTTCGCCCACGCCCGGGGTGAGCGAGCCGCAGTCCCAGAGCAGGGTCTCGCTGCCCGATCGGATGAGGTGGCAGGTGCCGTCGTTCACGGCGAGCGTGTCCACCCGCAGCGCCACCGCGGGGCCAGGGCGGGCGGCGGTCCGCATCTCGACAAACGCCCACCCGACGAGCACGAGCGCGATCGCCCACGCGCGCGGGTCGCGGAGGCGCGAGCGCGTCACGAACCAGTACGCGCTGAGCGACGCGGCCCCCGCCCACAGCGCCGAGACCGGGCCGGTGCGCGTCCACGTCCATGAGACCGAGTCGGTCCACGTCACGAACGCGACGGTGACGGACCCGGCGGCGCCGGCGAGGTCCGACAGCGGGCCGACGGGCCCGACGACGAGCCCGACCGCCGTCGCGAGGTAGCCCAGTTCGAGCGTGATGAGCACGAGCGGGAGCGTGAGCATCGTCGCGATTGGGGCTGCGGGCGAGAAGGTGTGCGTGTGGGCCATGATCATCGGGGCGGCGACGAGCCAGCAGGCGACGCACGTCCACGCGTAGGCGCCGAGCCAGCGGGGGATCGCCCGCCACGCGGGGCCCGGGTTGGCCGGGTCGAGCGAGCGGCGCGGGTCGGCCCGGAGCTCGCGGCGTTGGCGCTCGCCCATCGCGAGCAGCACAGCGGTGATCGACATCGACAGCTGGTACCCGAGGTTGAACAGGTCCATGGGGCGCCAGACGAGCAGCGCGACGCCCACCCAGGCGAGGACGGTCAGGCGGTCGTACCGGCGGCCCGTGGCGTCGGTGCCCAGGACGAGGATGACCATCATCGCAGCGCGCAAAACGGGCGTGCGCGTCGGCAAAACGTAGATATACACGAGCACCAGCAGCGCGACGAACGCCGGCTCGAGCCACCCCCGGTCGCCCGATGCGCGGATGATGACCAGCGCCATGCCCGCGAGGATCGCGAGGTGGAACCCCGAAATCGCCATCAGGTGCGCCACGCCCACGCGCTGGAACGAGTCCCTCGTGTCGTAGAGCACGGGGTCTTGTTCACCCAGCACGAGCGCGCCGACCAGGGCGTCGCCCGGGACGCCCGGGTCCAGCCCCATCGCACGCACGGCGCGGCGCTGCACGGCCGATCGCACGCGGTACCACACGCCGCGGCGGGCTGACAGCACCCCGGGGGCGGCGGCGGGGGTGACGAGCGAACCATCCGGCACGGACAGCCGCCCGGCGAGGTGCATCATGCGGGTGTACGACGCGCGCCCGCGCTCGTTCGGGTTCATCGCGGGCGAGGAAGGGGTGAACCGCCCGGCGAGTTGGACCCAGTCGCCGCCGCGCCAGGCCGGGGTGTCGGCGGTGATGATCGCGTCCACGCGCCCCGAGGCGGGCATCCAGCCTTGTTCGGTTTCGACGCGCGACAAGCGCACGCGGACGCGCCACGCCGGGCGGTCTTCGAGGGGGAGGTCCAGCTCGGTGCGCATCGAGACGGTGGGCTTCGGGTCGCCCTCGAGCACGCCCTGCACGCGCACGAACGGATGGCTCAGCCACGCGTCGGCGGGGACGAGTCGCTCGACCGAGGTGCGGGGCGGCTCGTCGGTGCGGGCGGTCATCCACGCCCCGCCCAAGAGCAGGGCGCACAAGATCAAACACGCGTGGCACGCGCGCCCGCGGGCGAAGATCACCCCCGCGACGCACGCGCACGCGCCTGCAAACCACGCCGCGGCGGGCAGGTGGACCAGCCCGTGCGCAAGGTAGAGACCGGCGCCGAAGGACGCGAGCGCGGTGAACGCGCGTCGGCGGGCGCTTTCGGCGCCCGATGTGTTCAGGAGTTCCGCCCCGCCGTCGCGGGCTAATCGCCCCACGCCGCCCCCCGCGTCCGGGTCAGTTGGAGTTCACGAGCACGTCGTCGAACTTCTCGATCATGTCCTCGGTGATGACGGACTGGCCGACGGCGCCGAAGTTCTGCCAGAACTCGAGCTTGCCGGCGGCGGCGCCCTTGGACCGGAACCCGGGGTCGCGGTTGGAGAAGTAGATGCCGTCGGGCCCGGCGGACTGGATGATGAAGTCGCCGCGGGCGCCCGCGGGGACGACCTGCATCGCGTTGATCGAGTCGATGATGGTCTGCCCGCTGGTCGCCTGGGGGAAGGCGGGGTTGCCGAAGAGGGCCATGAAGCTCTCGCGCTGGTCGTCAGCAAAGGTGTCGGCCTTGAACCCGATGATGGACGTCGGGGCGGAGTCGGCGATGGGCGTGGTCATGTCGGTCTGCTTGCGGCCCAGGGTGTCGGCGGCGAGGAAGGCCTTGTTGGCGTTTGGGTAGAAGAGCGAGGTCGCCCCGGCGTTGCCGGCGTTGGTGTTGTCGAGGATGAAATCGTCCAGCGCGTCGTTCATGTCGGACGTGTCGACCTGCGAGGTGCCGTACTGGTCGGGCACCCAGAGGAGGATCGGGGTGCCGAAGGCGTCCACGAGGTCGGGCATCTGGGCGACGCCCTCCTCGCCCGTGTTGGCGAAGCTGAGCGGGGTGCCGTCGCCGACATCGCTCGAGTACTGCTGGATGGTGCCCGGGGCGCCCTCGTTGGTCTGGGCGACGAGGTGCTTGGGGTTGGGCGCGAAGTACCCGTCGCCCGCGCCGAGCAGGGCGGTGTTGACGTAGTACTGCTGGGTGATGTCGGAGGTGGAGGTGCCGACGATGACGATGTTCGGGTTGGTCGAATCAAAGCCGGGGTACTGGGCTGTGTCGTTGTCCACGGTGTCCACACGGCCGATGACGGCGTCGGACCCGAGCAGATCGAGCAGGGCGTTCTCCATGACCGAGAGCCCGGCGGTGCCGTTGTCGTCCGAGCCGAGCTGGCTCTGGTCGAAGAGGCCCGGGTCGCGGCCGTCGTTGCTCAGGCGGAACTGGCCGTACGCGTTCTGGAAGTCCTGCATCACGGTGCGGGACTCTGCCTTGCGGACGGCGTTGCGGGCGGCGCCGAGGGCGGGCAGCACGATCGCGATCAGGATGGCGATGATCACGAAGACCACCAGCAGCTCGACGAGGGTGAACGCGCGCGCGGCGCAACGGCGGGAATGACGACGCATCGGTCGGCTCCTCGCACCCCACTGGGTGCCCGGTGCAGGGGGTTTGGTCGTCCCCGGGCGGGCCCGTGGGC
>BQJQ01000082.1 GCA_021604785.1 Phycisphaeraceae bacterium | reverse complement strand
CGGGGAGAGGGCCGGGGTGAGGGGTCGTCCTCCTCTACCCTTGGCCCATGACCAACCCCCTCACGATCGCCGATTTCCAGGCCCTCATCCACCGCCGCTACTACCCCACCGACTCCGCCCGCGGCTGGGCCGGCACCTTCGCCTACTTCATCGAGGAGGTCGGCGAGCTCGCGACGGCCCTCGCCGCCAACAACCGCCCGCAGACCCCCCCGACCGACGCCGAGCGGGAGAACCTCGCCGAGGAGTTCTCCGACGTCCTCGCCTGGCTCGCGACCCTCGCCAACATCTCGGGTGTGGACATCGCCCAGGCCTGCGAGAAATACACCGACGAGTCCCGCGTCGAGGGCGTGAAGGAATGATCCAATCCTCCCCCGTCGCCGACGGGGGAGGTGTCCGCGCCGCGGACGGAGGGGGCCTTCCTCCCTCTCCCCTTGGAGGAGAGGGCTGGGGTGAGGGGTCTTCGCGAGCAACGCGAGCGACTCCGACCGGATCCGGGGCGGGGACGCCCCGGCTCGCGCGCGCTTCCCAGTACCATCCTCATCATGCCCGACGCCACCCCGGACACCGCTCCGCCCGCCGAGCCCCCGCTGCTCACCGTCGCCGATCTCCACACCCACTTCCCCGTCCGCTCGGGCGTGCTCCAGCGTGTCACCGACCACGTCAAAGCCGTGGACGGCGTCTCGTTCACCCTCGCCCCCGGCGAGACACTCGGGCTCGTCGGTGAATCCGGCTGCGGCAAGACCACCGTCGGCCGCACCCTCCTCCGCCTGCTCCCGGCGACCTCGGGCCGCGTCTACTTCGACGGGCACGACGTTTTCGCAGCCAGGGGCGCCGAGCTGCGCGCGCTGCGGCGCGACATGCAGATCATCTTCCAGGACCCCGCCGGCTCACTCAACCCGCGGATGCGCATCGCCTCGATCGTCGGCGAGCCCCTCCAGATCCACGGCGTCTGCACCAACAAAGACGAGCTCCGCGCGCGCGTCGAGGTTCTTCTTGAACGCTGCGGCATGCCCAAAGCCGCGGCGGACCGCTACCCGCACGAGTTCTCCGGCGGGCAACGCCAGCGCATCGGCATCGCCCGCGCGCTGGCGCTGGAGCCCAAGTTCATCGTCTGCGACGAGCCGACCAGCGCCCTGGACGTCTCCATCCAGGCTCAGATCATCAACCTGCTGACGGACCTGCAGGAGGAGTTCGGGCTCAGCTACCTGTTCATCTCGCACGACATGGCCGTCATCCAGCACGTCTGCGCGCGCCTCGCCGTGATGTACCAGGGCAAGATCGTCGAGGAGGGCCCGCGCGAGCGAATCATCACCGACCCGCAGCACGCGTACACCCGCTCGCTGCTCTCCGCCGTCCCCGAGCCGGACCCGCGGCGGAAGAAGGAGCGGGTGGTGTTTGAGGGCGGAGCCGGCTAGACACCGCCCGCCGCGGCACCTGTTCACACACCGAGGAACTCCCATGAAGATCCCCGAAGTCATCCTCATCGAGGTCGAGCACGCACCGGGCAACCTCGCCAAGGTGCTCGCGGCGGTCGGTGAGGCCGGGCTCACAGTCGAGGGGCTTGAAGCCGTCCGGCGGACGCAGGACCGCACCACCTGGGAGCTCACCTTCAACGTAGACGAGGACGACACGATCAACGTCGGCGCGCGCATCGACGCGCTGCCGATCGCGTCCGTGCTCGGGCGCTCCGACCGCGTCTTTCAGATGCACGAGGGCGGCAAGATCGAGATGGTATCGACCGTCGCGTTCGACACCCCCGCTGGATTGCGCGATCTCTACACGCCCGGCGTCGCCCGCGTCTGCCTCGCGATCCGCGACGATCGCACGCTCGCCCGCCGGTACACGAACATCCAAAACACCGTCGCGATCGTGACCAACGGCACCGCGATCCTCGGGCTGGGCGATATCGGCCCCGTCGCGGGCATGCCGGTCATGGAAGGCAAGGCGGCGCTCTTCCACGCGTTCGCGGGGATTTCGGGCGTGCCGATTCTGATCGAGTCCAAGGACCCGCGCGTGATCATCGAGACGACCGCCGCGATCGCACCCTCGTTCGGCGCGATCCAGCTCGAGGACATCGCCTCGCCCGAGTGCTTCGAGATCGAACGCGAACTGATCGAACGCCTGCCGATCCCGGTGCTCCACGACGACCAGCACGGGACTGCGGTCGTCACGCTCGGCGCGATCCTCAGCGCTTCACGGATCACCGGCGTTGACCTAAGTACGAGCGTGGTCGGGCAAATCGGGCTCGGAGCCGCGGGGATCGGGATCACCCGCCTGCTCTCGAAATACGGCGTCAAACGCGTGCTCGGCGCCGACCTCGACGAGGACTCACTCGCCCGTCTCGAAGCCAACGGCGGCGAACGCTCCACCCTGCCCGATCTCATGCGCACGTGCGACATCGTCGTCGCCACCACCGGCGTCAAGGGGCTGATCAAACCCGAGATGATCCGCGAGGGGCAGATGATTCTGGCGTTATCGAACCCCGAGCCCGAGATCGAGCCGCACGATGCGCTGACGCACGGCGCCGCGTTCGCAGCCGACGGGAAAAACATCAACAACGTCCTGGGTTTCCCGGGCCTCTTCCGGGGCGTGCTCGATGCCGGGGCGACGGGGTTCACCGATGCGATGCTCTTCGCAGCGGCCGAGAGCTTGGCGAACCAAGCCCCGCCCGGGCAGCTCATCCCGTCACCGCTGGATCGCCAGGTACATGATCGCGTCGCCCAGGCCGTCGAGCGGGCCGCGTCGTAGCACCGGTCATCGTGCGTCGGTCGCCCCCTCCCGCCTCGACACCCCGACATAGTTCCCGCTGACGCTGTAGACCCACCACCCGGCGGTCTCACCGTCCATCTCGAACCACTCGAAGATGTCCGGGCGGTCCGGGCGACGGAAGCGCATGCCGCCGAGGTGGACGAGCCGTTCGATCTCCTTCCCGTTGCGCGTGACGACGAGCTCGTCCGCCTCGATTGCCGCGCCGAACCGCACAGCCCCCTCGGTATAGACACCCTCGATCGCCCGGCGTTGGGCCGGGGTCACGGGTCGGGCGAGGGCGCGGACGTCCGGGTCTTCGTGCCCCAGCACGAGCTTGGCGATCGCGGCCTCGATCGAGTACGCGTGGGGTGTGCCGTTGCCGCGCGTGTTCGAGAGCACCGCGATCTCCAGCCCGGCATCGGGGTAGTACGCCAGCGCTGCCGAGCCGCCGTCGAACGTGCCCGTGTGCCCGACCTTGCGGTGCTCGCCGATCGCGCCGAGGCGTTGGGCCATGCCGTAGGGCACCTCCCGCACGTCGGCATCGCCGCGCACACGTGAGGGCGACCGCATCTGCGCGAGCGACGCAGGCTCGATCACCCGTCCGGTGTTCAATGCTCGGGACCACGCGAGCAGATCGACGACGCTCGAACAAATCGACCCCTGCCCGCTGTAGGCGGTCATATCGATGAACGGGACTTCAGCAATCCCCGATTCCGTCCGCGCGATCGCGTTCGACATCAACGGCCCCTCGACCCGTTCGCACACCGTCACGCTCGCCAGCCCGATCGGCGCGAGCAGCTGTGTCCGAACGAACTCGTCGTACCGCATCCCCGAAGCCTTCTCGACCACGATCCCGAGCACGAGATACCCGGGGTTGCAGTACACCCAGGACTCGCCGACGCGATAGACCGCGGTGCCGCCCTGCAACTCGATGTCGGTGAGCAGATCCACGCCGTACCGCCGGCGGGCGTAGTTCGCCGGCGCGTCCGATTCGTCGAGCTCCCCGCCGACGAACCCCGAGGTGTGGCGGAGGAGTTCTTCTATCGTGGCGTTCGGGAAGTGCTCCGGAAGCTCGGGCACAAGCTCACGGGCCCGCTGCGACAGGCGGAGCTTGCCCTGTTCCGCCAGCCGCAGCACCGCGGCGGCGGTGAACTGCTTGCCGACCGAGGCGATGTCGAACACCGTCGCCGGCTCGACCGGGACCGTCCGCCCGACGTCGGCGTGCCCGAACCCCTGGGTGTACACCAGCCGCCCGTCGATCGCGACTCCGATCGCGACGCCGACCATGCCGTCCTCTTCGACCGCGTGCTGACCGATCCGGCGCACCTCGTCGGCGATCGGTTCGGACCACGCGAGCACGCCCGGTTCGGCCCCCCGCCCCGCATCCGGCAACGCACACCCACCACCCAGCAACGCGATCGAAACGCCCAGAGCAATCTTCATCATGCCCTCAGACTACCCGCTCTGCCCTTCCCATCCCACGGCTCTTCCTCGTCCTTGAGCGCCAGATCCGGCACCGTGCCGAACGCGATCCGCCTGGGCGCCGCGTGCTTGGCAGCGTGCATGCTGCCGCAGTACACCGCCGCGTGCCCGTGCTTGCTCGTCAGCCGGTCGATCGCGTCCGACAGCCGGTCGAGCCGCCCGGGCTCGGTCCACAATGACTCGGGCACCTGCGCGTCGGGCACCAGGCCCGTGAAAACCACCATCGCCTGCACGGGGGTGACGCCGTCGGGCAGCGACCACGCCCGCACCAGCACACGCTGCAATGTCAGCACGTCCCGCGCCGGCTCGAACCGCTCGAACGCCTCCCAGTGCCCGCCGCCCTCGAGCCGGACCGACACGCTCAGCTGCGTCGCGTGGTACCCCATCGCCCGCAGGCGTATCGCGGCCTTCTGCAGCAACCGCACCGCGACGGCCCGTGCGCCCTCGGGCGTGCGGTACTTGGGCGCAAACACGTGCTGGTGCCCGATCATGCCGCGCCGGGTGGGCACGTCGTACCAGTCCGGCCCGCCGCGGAGCTGGTGGTACCACCGCGCCCCGGGCAGCCCGCCCCAGATCTCGCGCAGCTCGCGCTCGGGCCGGTCGTAGAGGTCCGCGACGGTGAGGATGCCGCGGGCCGCGAGCCGCCGTTTCATACTCGAAGCGATGCCGCACAGCTCATCGACCTCCCACGCACCCAGGCGGTCTCGGACGTCCTTCGCTTCGAGCACAACCAGCCCGTCGGGCTTCTGCATCCCCGTCGCGACCTTCGCCAACCATCGGTTTGGCGCAACCCCCACCGAGCAGCGCATCCACTCACCCGCACGCGCATAAATCTCCTGCTTGACACCCCGCGCGAGCTTTGCTGCCCGCTCGGGCGTGCGCTCGTCGAGCGACAAACGGGCCGACATCTCGTCGATCGAGTGCACACCCCACACCGGCGCGCACTGCTCGACGGCTTCGATGATCTTGTGGTGCATCTCGATGTACCGCCGATGCACCGCCGTCACGAACCGGATGTCCGGGCACAGCTGACGGGCTTCGCGGACACCCGTGCCGGTGCGCACGCCTTTGGCTTTGGCCTCATAGCTCGCCGCGATGCAGCACGTGCCCTCGGCCTCGACGGGGATCACCCCGACCGGCTTGCCGCGCAGGTCGGGGTTGAGTTGTTGCTCGACCGATGCATAGAACGAGTTCAGATCCAGAAACAGTGCGCGCAAGGGTGGGAGGTCGTGGTATCCCATCACGTCACCCGAACAGCCTGGCCTGCCCACCGAGTTCGGGGCGCCGGAAGTGGGCGGACGAGAGGGGCGTGCGCTCACCGACGTTGAGCCCGTACCGCCGGCAGAAGACGGTGTGGATCTGGCGGATCTGCTCGGCACGCTCGCCCTCGCCGGTCATACGGGTGCCGAAACGCGGGTCGGTGAGGTGCCCCCCGCGGACCTCGCGGATGCGCGCGACGATCGCCTTGGCCCGATCCGGGAACTCGCGGTGCAGCCACTCGACGAACAGGTCCTTCACCTGCCAGGGGAGACGCATGACGACCATGCCGGCGCGCGTGGCGCCGGCGTCGGCGGCGGCTTCAAGCAGCGCCGGGATCTCCCGGTCGTTGAGCCCCGGGATGATCGGGGCGGTCATCACGGCAACGGGGATCCCCGCGTCGGTCAGCTCGCGCATCGCCCGCAGGCGCGCGCCCGGGCTCGACGCCCGCGGCTCCATCTTCTGCGACAACACCGGGTCGAGCGTCGTGAGCGAGATCGCGACGCTCGCCGCGTCGTACCCCGCCAGGTGCGCCAAAAGATCGATGTCGCGCGTCACCATCCGGTTCTTGGTGATGATCCCCACCGGCTGGCGCGCGTCGGCCATCACCCGCAGGCACCCCCGCGTCACCTCCAACTCGCGCTCGACGGGCTGGTACGGGTCCGTGATCCCCGACATCGCGATCGGTTCACCCCACCATGACCGGCGGTTGAGCTCGCGCCGCAACAGCTCGGGCGCTTCGAGCTTCGCGAAGACCTTGGTCTCGAAGTCCACGCCGCACGAAAGCCCGAACGTCTCGTGCGTCGGGCGGGCGTAGCAGTAGATGCACCCGTGCTCACACCCGCGGTAGGGGTTGACGGTCCAGACCATGGGCACGTCGGGCGTGTCCACGCGGTTGAGGATGGTCTTGGCGAAGTCTTGGAAGACCTGCGTGCGGGCCTGGACGCCCTCGGGATGCTCGGCGTGGACGCTGTCCATGTAGTCGCCGTCGATCGAGAGGCGGACGGGCTCGAACCGGTTGGGCGGGTTGAGTTGGGCGCCGCGCCCGCGCAAGGAGCCGGAGGTCAGGTGGTCGTCGTGCTCGGGGGGCATGCCCGTACTTTATCCATACAAATCTCGTTTGCAAGCATTTTGTTTGGGCTCGCATATATCTGGCAATGTGATCACGTTTTCATCGCGCGTTCATAGGGGCATCAGACGCCGCCGGCATCATCTGACATCGAAACGAGCCATCCCAAAGGCCACGGCATGGAGCCCGGCCAACGGATGGCAGAACACAGCAAAGGAGATCTCCGATGAACACGATGACGAACACAGCCGATACCGGGCGCAGCTCGATGAGTGACCTGAAGACCGACGCCGCGGCTGTCCGAGAGGATCTGGCGACCCTCAAGAACGACGCGGTGGATGTCGGGACGCAGGCGGCCCAGCAGGTCGCCGAGCGTGTGAAGGTTGGCGCCGAGCATGCCAGCGAACTCGCGCAGACCGCCGGGCAGCAGTGCAAGGCTGCGCACGAGTCGATGTGCAAGCAGGTGACCAAGCACCCGACCGCCGCAGTCCTGCTCGCGCTTGGCGCCGGCGCGGTCATCGGTCGCGTGATGTGGCGGTGAGCGGGATGCTTGACCGCTTGCTCAAGTTGCTTCTGGGAGGGGGCGGCCTGCTGCGTGCCGAAGCACAGCTGGCCGCCCACACCTTCCGGCGCGTGCTCGTCGCGACGATCGCGATCGGGATCGCCCTCGCACTCGCGGCGGTGGCACTCATCGTGCTCGCGGTCGCGGGCTTGGTGATGCTCGCCCAAGAGATCGGGTGGGCGCCCGCCGCGGCGGTCGTCAGCGGGTCCATCCTGCTGGTGAGCCTGATCGTGGTGGTGATCGCGAAGATGTCGATGCCGCGCAAGACCGATGGATCACCCGAGGAGGCCCGATCCGATGCCGAGCGGAGCAAGCGCGAGATGCAGGATGCCGTCACGCCCGAGGATCAGACCGCAAGCGCGTCTGAAACACCGGGCGCCCACGGCTCGACCACGGGCGTACCGGGAGACTGGAAAGACAAAGCCGCCGGGTTCGTCGCCGAGCACCCGATCGAGGTGGCGAGCGCGACCTTCGCGGTGCTGGCGTTGGTCGGGCCGTTCCGGGCCCTGCGCCTCGCGAGCCGCGGGGCGGCGGTCGCGGGTGTTGTTGGATCGCTCATGCAGCACGCCAAACCGGATGAACCAACCAAGGGTGTGCACACGAACGGCACCGAGGGTCCGGCAGGAATGCCCAACTCGCAATACGCATCAACTCAGGGCCAGGCTCGCGCCACCGTCTACGACGATTGACTGCCCGGTGATGAAACTCGCCCGCTGTGAGCACAGGAACGCCGCGGCGGCGGCGAGTTCCTCGGGCTTGCCGAGCCTGCCCAGCGGGATCGTCGCGGCGAGGCGCTCAAACGCCTCGTCCACGCTGCACCCCCACGTTTCGGCGCGCACCTTGGCGAGGTGCTCGAGCCGGTCGGTCCGGTGCAACCCGGGGACGATGTTGTTCACCAGGATCTCGGGGGCAAGCTCGCGGGAGAGCGTCTTGGCCAGCCCGTGCACCGCCGCCCGCATCGCGTTGGACAACAGCAGCCCGGCGATCGGTTCCTTGGCGCTTACGCTCGTCAGGTTGACGATCCGCCCCCACCCGGCGCGTTTCATGTGCGGCGTCGCGGCGCGGACCATCCTCACCACGTTGAGCAGCGTCATGTCCACCGCGTCGTGCCACGCGTCGTCGTCGAACGACTCGAACGGGCCCGCGGGAGGGCCGCCGGTGTTGGTGACGAGGATCTCGACGGTGCCGAACGCCTCGACCGCGGCGTTGATCAGCCCGGCGCACCCGTCGGCATCGGCGACCGAGCCCGCGAACGCGCGCACGTCCGCGCCTGTATCGCGGGCAATGTCAGCACGGGTCGCTTCGAGCGCTTCCGAGTCGCGTCCGTTGACGACGACACGGCAACCCTCGCGAGCCAACTCGTGCGCAACCGCCCGCCCCAGCCCCTTGCTCGACGCCGCAACGACCGCGGCACGTCCGGTGATTTCAAAGTCCATGCCGGATTGTTGGAGCGGTGCGCGCTGAAAAAAACCCGGTCCGAAGACCGGGGCTCGAATGCGTAAATCAGATGACCATCACGCGGTTCAGCGCCGACGACGGATCGCGACGAAGCCGCCGAGCCCGAGCAGGGCCGCCGAAGCGGGCGCCGGGACGATCGTGATGTACTGGTTGCCAGCGATGTTCGCGAAGTTCACGCCGCTGGGCCCGCCGAGGTTGCCGGTGCCGTCGGGCATGCCGCCGATGACCTGGTTGGACAGGAAGTCGTTGCCCGAGCCGTTGATCCACCCGGCGAGCAGGATCGGCGTGGAGCCGTCCCACCCGAGAGCGCCGAGGTCGATAGACAGCTCGACGCCGGTGTAGACCATGGAGGGATCGGAATCGACCGGATCGCCGAAGGCGCCGACGCCGCCGACGTTGGAGTTGTCCGACGTGATGGAGATCGCGGCACCGTTGAGGGTGGCGTTGAGGGGGCCGGCCTTGACGCCGCCGCCCAGGAACCCGCCACCGCCGCCGGCGGTGTCGCCGTCGAGGTAGTGCTCAAGCGGCCCGTTGCCGTGGGTGTAGCTGAGGACCGCGTCGGCCTCAAACCCGGTGTCGAACGTGAGCCCGTCGAGGTTGCCGAGGTTGGCAAGCCCGGAGAGCGTGTTCTGCCCGCCGCCCATGAAGTCGAGGGCGATGTTGATCTTGTTGAAGTTGGTCTCGAGGTTGCCCGAGACGCCCAGGTACAGCGTGGTGCCCGAGATCGAAGCGAAGACGCCGTCGATCTCCGAACCATTCGCGGAGTCCACGCCCGCGTCGTTGTTGTTGCCGAACTGGGTGCCGAGGTTCTGCGTCCACAGGGCGGCGCCGTACTCGGAATCGAAGTTCGTGCCATCGATCGTCTGGGCGCTCGCGGCACCCGCAGCCAGTGCAACAGCAGCCGCGCACACAACACTCTTCATTTCGAATCTCCCTCTCGATTCCGTGTCGGAACCGGCTTTCACGGCCAAGAAGCACTCCCTCATGCTCCCGGCCGGCTCTCTTCTTCCGCGAAGACTACCGGAAGCAATCGCGTTGGGCAAGTCTTTTCGTTCTGGCCCGCTCGGGCTGACAGGGTTTCGTTCGCCGCCCGTGAACCCGGGTATTCTGGGGCCATGCCGATGACCATCCGACCAGCCGAATTGCGTGATCTGGAGGCGATCGCGGCGATCGCGAACGCCGCGGTCGAGGGCGGCGTGGCCCACTTCGGGACCGAACCGAGCCCGGTCGCGGAGTTCGAGGCCGAGTGGGCCGGCGGGCGGTCCGGGTACCCGTGGTTCGTCGCGGCGGACGAGGGCGGGGCCGTACTCGGGTACGCAAAGGCCGGCCCGTGGAAGTCCCGCGGGGCCTACCGCTGGACGACCGAGATCGGCGTCTACATCCGCGACGATGCGCGCGGGCGGGGCATCGGGCGGGCGCTCTACGAGCGGTTGTTTCCCGAGCTCGAACGCCGGGGGTACCGGACCGTGATCGCGGGGATGACGATGCCCAACGATGCCAGCCAACGCCTGCACGAATCGATGGGCATGGCCCACGTCGGCGTCTTTCCGCGCAACGGGTTCAAGCACGGCGCGTGGCACGACGTCGCGTATTACGTGCTCAACTTTGGATCGGCCGAAGACGCGCCGGACGCCGCGAGGTCGCCGGGGGCCGGCGCGGCGGATCCACTCCCCCACCAGTGATCGCCCCACATCGCGAGGTTCATCATGGGCCACGCGAGGTTCCAGAGCTCGCGCGGGCGGGCGGCGACCGCCTCGACCGCTGCGGGCGAGAACGTCTCGCGCGCGAACGCGGACGTCCGCAGCATCGCGGACGCATCAGCGATCCACGATTCGAACGGGATCGGGAAGCTCGCCTTGGGGCGCGCGAGGATGGACTGTGAGACATCGCCCGCGAACGCGCGCCGGAGGGCGAGCTTGGTCGCCGGGCGCTCGGCGGCGTCGATCGCCGGATCGAACAGCGCCCCCGTGGGCATCCGCTCGGCGAGGCGCGCCACGGTGCTGTCGGCGAAGGGCGTGCGCCCCTCGACCGACGCGAGCATGGTCGCCGAGTCCAGACGCCGGAGCAGGTTGGGCAGGTTGGTCATCCGGTGCATCCGCCGGTGGGCGCGCAATGGATCGGCGCCCGGCGTGCCCGCGCGGGCGCGGTCCCACGCGTCGCGGTAGGTCGCGAGCACGAGGTCCGCGCACCGGTCCGCGTCGAGGTACCCCGGGACCATGACCGCGCCGAGCGTGCTCACGGGCGTCCACTGGTTGGACTCGACGTGGAACCGCCCGGCGTCGGGGTCGCCCGTGCCCGCGAACTCGGACGCGAGCCGCATCGGGACGTCGTACCCCGCGAACAGCTCGTCGGCGCCCTCGCCCGAGAGCGTCACGGTGTTGCCGGCGTTGCGCAGCGTGCGCGCGATCGTGTAGATCGCGACCTCGTTGGGTGTGGACAGCGGCATCCCCGTCTCGCGGACCATCCACCCCCACCGCTCGGTGAACTGCTCGCGGGTGAGGATCGCTTCGCGGTGGTCGGACCCGAGCACCCCGGCGAAGGCGCGCGCCTCGGGCAGATCGGGCGAGTCTTGGGCCCCGGCGCAGAAGGTCATCATCGGGTCCAGCTCGCCCGCGGCGATCCGCGAGACGATCGCGCTGTCGAGCCCGCCCGAGAGCAGCACGCAGACCGGGACGTCCGATCGCAGGTGCGCGCGCACGGACCGCCCGATCGCGTCGCGGACCGCCCCGTCGTCGGGCTCGCCCGTGTCGGCGTCGGGCTCGTCCCAGAGCGAGGTGGACCGCTCGGGCAGCGTCGCGTGGGCCAGGTCAATGACGCGGACCTCGCCGGGCTCGAGTGTCTCGACGCCGGCGAAGAGCGTCCGCGAGCCGAGCGTCGGGCGGATGCTCGAGAGGTACGCGCCGAGGGTGACCGGGTCCGGGCGGGCGTCGAAGCCCGGGAGGGACAGGATCGCGCGCGCCTCGGAGGCGAACGCGACGACGGGGCCGCGGCCCGAGGCGTGCGCCTGCCGGGCGACGTACAGCGGCTTGACGCCCAGCGGGTCGCGGGCGAGGATTAGCTTGTGGTCCACCGTGTCGATCGCGGCGAACGCGAACATGCCGCGGAACTTGGCGCACGCGCCGGGCCCCCACCGCTCGATGGCGGCGAGCACGGTCTCGGTGTCGCACTGGGTCGCGAACCGGCGCCCGGTCAGACGCAACTCCTGGCGGAGGATGGCGTCGTTGTAGAGCTCGCCGTTGTACGCGAGGACCCAGCGGCCGTCGCGCGAGACCATCGGCTGGTGCCCGGCGGGGGTCGGGTCGAGCACCGCGAGGCGCCGGTGGGCCAGGGCCGCGTGGGCCTTCTCCGGTCGGTTGCGGTAGAACCAGAGCCCGGCGTCGTCGGGGCCGCGGTGGGTCATGGTGTCGCGGGCGGCGCGCAGGGCCACGGCGGTGAGCC